>NZ_JBQCLK010000005.1:90393-178244 GCF_051966115.1 Paenibacillus sp. SAFN-117 | reverse complement strand
TAAGCATGCCTGCAGAGGCTCCATGTCAAGTCGGCACCTTAGAATCGGTAGAATACGCAAACTTACGAAAAACCTCCCAAAAGAGAGGAATTGTATACATGGTTATTTTTTTATGGTGCGGACTCCGGAATTAGGGGGCCTAGCCGATAATGCAGGTCTTTGCGGCGTTTTTAGTTAAAAACGGCAAAAGACGAGCAGTTGTGCAGGTGAATTAAGCCATTTGGCCGATTTTTGGATTTTTGAGGGGAAGGACTTGCATTATCGCTCGTCTTTTACGAGATTTAGCTCATTACCGCTAAAAGACATGCACTTATGATGGTCTTCAATCTATAGGGTTGTGATGAAGTGAAGGGAGGAACCTTCCCGGCTATATTTTCTGTCGTCCTGATCATTCTGGGGGTCCTGTTCATCTTCTGGGGATGCTTTAAGGACGAATATAACCGTTTCCATAAGCGGTAATATGTCTTGAAAAGGGAATCGCGAGACCGATTAATCCGAGCAAGATTGTGTCAGCACTGCGCAACTGCGTTGAAGACCCAACGTCTAATAAGGAAAAAGCGATTTCAGTTACTTGATCCGGAAGGGGAAATGGCAATGGCCCGCTATAAGGTATTCATCAGACGTACGGCTGCTTTTCTGTTGGGCGCTTTGCTGACGAGCGCTTTTATCAATGATAATGGCGTCCAAGCGGCGGGAACGGGACTGGTCAACGAGCAGGGGGAAGAGATTAGGCTGGAAAGCCGGGTGAATGACAGTATTCTATGGCATGTTCCGCTGGAGAACATCGAGGATGTTTATTATCATGGAACGATGCTGCATGATGAGCAGGGGAATTCATATATTCTCGCGGACGGAAGCCTGGTTTCCATCGATCTCGAGGGCCGCCGGCGTTGGTCGTTCGATGTTCCAAGGCACGGAATCGCTCCGCGCGGTCTGGTCCGGGGCGAAGATGGAACGATTTATGTGCTGGAGGTTGAGGAATTTAAGGATGACCGCTATACCGACCGAACAGGCTGGATCACGGCCGTTGACCCTTTTGACGGAAAGATCCGGTGGCAAAGGGGTATGCCGGAGGGTCACAGGCTTAGTTCAAATTTCGTGACTGCGGCCAATTCCAGCGGGATCATCGTGGTTGCGGCCTCAACCGGCTCTGTTCCATCATTAAGTGGAACCTGGAGAAGAGAAGCTTCGATGTTGTCCAATCGGCGGATAACGAATTGCTTCGCCAGCTGGGGGTGCCTTATGATCCCGCCGGAGGCCAATACTGCTTCAACGGCGGCGGGTTGTTCAAAACGCTTGGCCCCGGCCAAAATCTGTGGCAGTATCAGCCGGATCCTTCTTACACTTATGCAGCTTACGTGCAAGCGGATGCGTCCGGTAATTTGTCATTCACGGATAATGGAGGAAGCTGGCATCGGGCCGATCCTGATGGAAACCCGATCAGCGAGCTAAGCGTAAGAAACCATTCGTTAACCCATTCTGCACACTGGAGCTTGGCTAACGGTACTTCGATTGTTGCGTCAAATACATTCGGCATTATGGCCATCGGTGATGAGAACCGTCCGATTACAGTCTTTGTCCGCGGGACACGCCTTAACTCGGAGGCAGAGGCTTCGCTGGTTAACAGCCAGACCTTCGTGCCTCTTCGCGCGACGGCAACCGCTCTGGGAGCGAACGTGCAATGGAACGGGGAGGACCGGAGCGTGAAGGTGACTCTGGCCGAGCAGGTGATCACTTTATGGATTGACCGGCAGCAGGTCAAGGTAGGCGAAGAGCATTTTCTCCTGGAAACCGCCCCCTTCCTCCGGGATGAGCATACGATGGTGCCTCTAAGATTCCTGTCTCAAGCTCTCGGTTACGAGGTCGATTGGGATCCGGTCAACCGTTTCGTCCATGTCCGTTAATGTCTCTTTATTTCCCATATAAACACAAAGGAAGTGTTCCTGTTGAATCTTGAAAAAATCCATGAGATCGCTTTTAGAACGATGGGAAAGAGGAAATCACATTTGAACAGGGAAAGAGGGTTCATCTACTACCATTGTGAAAGAGTTGCGAAAATTTCTATTCATTTAAGAAAGGAACTGTTTCCGGACGATTCCTCCCTGGATGACCGGATTTATGTCGGAGCCCTCTTTCACGATGTAGCCAAAGGTATCGAACCCCATCATCAAACCGGATCCGCTTTAGTCCGAACATTGCTGCAGGAAGAATGCACGGGGGAAGAGCTGGACGATATAGCGGATATTATTCGGTATCATAATACCCGTCATCAGGAGGATTTGCCCTTTTTCATATCAAAATTGTTCAGGATGCCGACGTGCTGGACCATTTCGGTTCCCTGGAAATCTGGCTCAAATTTGTGTACAGCGGCCATATGAACGAGAACGTATTTGATGCAATTAGGTTATGGGAAAGCGAAGAATACAAGAAATATTTGGAGAACTCAAGGCATTCTTTAAATTATGAGAGGTCCAGGGAGATCTTCGACCGGAAAGTCGAATTTGCAGCCCAGTTTGAAAACCGGTTTCGTTGAGAATGTGAGGGCCGGATCGATTTTTAGAGTGCAGGTTTGTGTAAAAGGAGGAGGAGGCGCTGTTGAAGCGAATTGACGTCGTTTATTCATTAATCACCAATGTGGAACGGGATCGGATTTTAATGGTTAAGAACAGGGACAACGGGCGCTGGACTCTTCCCGGCGGAAAAGTAGAAGCGGATGAAACGCTGGAAATAGCGCCAGCGAGGGAAGCTTGGGAGGAAACGGGGCTGAAAGTAAATGTGCACGGCATAGTGGCCGTTAATGAATACATAACGGAGAAGGATCAGGAGCATATTATTTTCTTTACCTTCGCGGCCGAGATCGGCGAGGGACAAGAAAAAATCGTCATACCGGATGAAATCATGGAAATTGCGTGGATCGGTATAGAGGAGGCGGATCGTCTGATGCCATACTACAAAGAAGGGCTTAGCGCGATCGTACGGAGAAATCAGTCCGTCACTTATTTTAATGAAGGCAGGTTCTGAGTGGGTGATCGGGTTAAATTGACTTCGGTCAAAAGTATACGAGGATTAAAGCGGTTGAGCGGTGATGGGCTGATTGTCTGTCTGCCCGCTCGGCCGCTTTTTTGTCCTTTACCCATCTTCGCGGAAGCGATGGAAGGAGCCGTGAGGTGGTTTCAACTCTATCCTCCCAAAGACCGCAAACTGACAGACAGCTTCTTACAGCGTGCCGAAGCCGCGGGTTATTCGGCCATCGTAGTGACTATAGATTCGACTTTGCTTGGTTGGCGGGAGAGAGATTTGCGCAATACTACCTTCCGTTCTTATCCGGA
Source organism: Paenibacillus sp. SAFN-117 (assembly GCF_051966115.1). Taxonomy (NCBI): domain Bacteria; kingdom Bacillati; phylum Bacillota; class Bacilli; order Caryophanales; family Paenibacillaceae; genus Paenibacillus; species Paenibacillus sp. SAFN-117. The sequence goes on along the minus strand of NZ_JBQCLK010000005.1, from coordinate 174,915 downwards.
CATGGGATGGGAAATTATTTCTCGGACCCTGTCTTTCTCTCCTCATTAGACAAACAGCCCGAGGAGAACCTGCGAGCTGCAGTGGAGAAGGCGCTGGATGAAGGAAATCATATCTGCTTCACCTGGAAGGAGCTCGATTATATTCGTGAGCGGACGAAGCTCCCTTTATTAATCAAAGGAATCACCATCCCGATGACGCGGTTCTCGCGTTGGAGCATGGGGTGGACGGAATCATAGTATCCAATCATGGAGGACGTCAACTGGACGGGGACATCGCCACTCTGGACGTATTGCCCTCGATTAACGAAGCGGTAAACGGGAAGGTTCCTATCCTGCTTGATGGCGGGGTAAGGCGGGGGGCGGATGTACTTAAGGCCATTGCGCTCGGGGCGGCAGCCGTTCTGGTTGGCCGGCCGTATGCCTATGCATTGGCAGTGGCCGGCGAAACGGGCGTATGGGAAATGCTTCAGAACCTGATGGTCGAAACCGATTTACAGCTGGCTATATCCGGACGTGGGGTATTGATTGGGCTTCGTTAAGAGCTTTTTTTGTATGTCTGCATAATAAACAGGCTGAACAATCCAAACAGCACTGCAATGCTTAGGATTGTGCAGAAGGGCTGAGGGAGCGGAAGCAGGTTAACCAGCCATTCGGCCCCCGGAGTACCGGCCAGACATAGAAGAAGGAGCAGCAATGCCCGCCGGATTGGAAGAGAACCGGACAGAATTGTCCGCTTCTGTCTCGATATGGCTACCAGGTTCCACAGCATGGATACTAAATCCAGTGAAAGCAGGCCCATTGCCGCTCCGGCATAAGCAAACCCGGGGATGCCTAGCAGCCCGAAGTTCAGGCCGGCTGAGCATAAAATTCCTGCGGCCAGGCCGAACAGAGGAGCTTTTTGATTCCCCGAAGCCCACAGAATCACCATCGTCAATTCTTGAAGACCGGATAATAAAGGAGCGAGGAACATATAGCGGACGGGAACGGCTGCTGCCTCATCCGAGAAAACTAACAAAGAGAGATCGGTGGAATAATGCCAGAGAACCCAGGAAGAGCCTATCCCCCACAGGATACCTATTTGGATAGCGGAGCGGGCTCTTCTTGAGAAACGGAGGACATCCTTGTTTTTCCAATCGGCAGTAACTTTGGCCGCCAATGTAAAGGCCAGGGCGGAAGTAACCAAGGTGGGCATATATACGATCGTTGCGGCGACCCCGGCAATTTGGCCGAATACGGATGCGGCTTCCGATGCCGTCATTCCGGCATGCTGTAACCGGCTGGGGATAATGATGGCATCCATGAAATCGGAAATGGGTACAATGAGCCGGGCCGCAGAAATCGATAGGGCGCTATAGAGGAACAACCGGAGCCCGCTGTCGGACCATGCGGATACGGAAGCCCGGGTTTCCGCGGATCTGAAGGATTGCCGGCGAAAGAATAGGAAGGCCAGCAAAAAAAGATAGGCGATTAGAGCCCCTGCCGCTGCCCCGATTACGGCTCCGCCTACGGCCTGTCCCAGGTCAGTGCGAATCCATAGAGTCACTACCAGAAGCATGACACTGAGCCGGACAATCTGTTCCATGATTTCGGACCAGGCAATCGCTCCATAGAATTCAAGCCCTTGAAGAAAACTGCGCAGAAGAAAAAGCAGAGGAACGAGAAAAAGAGCCGGTGCCAGGCAGCGAATAGCCGCATCCAGTGAGGAATGGCCCAACCAGCGGGCTATGCTCGGAGCCAAATGATAGCATAACCATGCCAGCATTCCCCCAACGGAGGCCAGCAGCAGGGTAGCCGATTTATAAAGCTGCCAGCCCTTACGGTGATCCTGGGCCGTTGCCAGGGCCAGTGCGGTAGGAAAGCCTCCGGAGATGACGGTCAGGGCCAGCCCGTAGAAGGAATAGGCCATCTGATATAGTCCGATCCCTTCCGCCCCAAGCAATCGAAAGAGCGGAATTCGGGCGGCGAAGCCGAGGATTTTGACAACAAAAATGGCACCCGCACGCAGTGCCATTTGCTTAGCGAATATAGGCAATCCCAAAGGGTCTCCCCTCCAAATAAATAACGGTTATGTGTGCTCTACATTATATGAGCCTGTCCCGCCAAATATGAGGGGAGTTAATGTTAATCCTTGATATGGATAAGCCAATATTTCGTATATTTGTCCCAGCCCAGGTCGAAGGGAACTTGATACCGGTCGGCCGTATGCGAATTAACCAAAGGGTAGCCGTGAACATCGAAGCCGACAACGATCGAAAAGTGATCCACATCCCCGTCTATTTCATAGGCAATAAGATCACCGGGCTGGATTTTGGAGAAAGCTCCATTCGGATGTTTATCGGTTTTCTTGATTACTGCATCGAACGTTCCTCGGGCCACCACGGTCCCATACCCGCTGTGCAGAAGAAAATGTTTGAACGAATCGGTCCTCACCCAGCTTTCGCTTCCTCCGGCTTTAAAGCGGTACCGCCAGCCGTGAGTCATTTTCAATCCGCCGCCTTCTTCCGGATCACCAAGCACCTGGGATGCGAAATTCGTACAGTCGCCGCCCAAATCGGTATAGTCTCTATATTTTTGATTGTAGCGGTTATTATTGCCGGCACCCCATGCAAGTCCCGCATATTTGTTGGCATAGCTGACAGCCCGTTCGCGTTGATAGCGCCTTGCTCCGGATTTGGGCACGGACAGGCTGACTCCATCCGAACGGAAAAATGGCATTCCTTCCTCAGCCGGAGCAAGCTCCGGGATTAATTTCGGATTTTCGGTCAGCGGATCCAGATAATATTCGCGGGCAACCTTCCAGACCCCATCGTTTCGTTGAAGGTTCAGCACATGGCGGGTGCCGATGCCGAAATGCTGGGGCTGCTCCGGCTTACCGTTATAAGCGTATGAAAGCTTCAGGGACTGAACCAATGACACTCGGGCCTGATTTCCCGAAATTTTTACCCGCACCAAGCGTATACGGCTCTCGGCATCGGTTAATGACAGAAACCGCTTGCCGGCCCAAGTCTGAATATATTCCTTCCTAAGCTTCTCTTGCCGGAACGCGCCACGTGCGGCAGCCTCCGAAGTGAGGTAATACTCTTTCAAGTTGTCATCATTCGAATGCACAAGCATATGAGCCCGCTCGTCAAATAATTTGGTTATCCATTGTTCTAGCTGTTGACGTTCTATACTTTGTTCCTCGGCCAATACGGTCAGAGGGAGGAAAATAACGATAACAACTATAATGATTAATGGACCCAGCCGTTTCGGATTCAAGGTAACTCTCCTTAGATGTAATGGTTATTTTTGAATTACCCATAGAATATCCGTAAACCTCGGAGAATATCCGGAAGAGAAACTCATTAACAGCTTCTATTGGGTGAAATATGACCTGCGATGCAAGGAAGTTACTGTCGGAATAGCAAACCGCCGATTGGTAATAATGACAAAGAATGAATAAACATCAGGAGGATAAACAATCATGCCATTAATTCCATACGAGCCGTTTAAACATCTGGACAATATGCGGCGGGAGCTGGATCGCTTCTTTACCCATGATTTGGGATTCAAAGGTGCCGGCCATCTTAATATAGACGTCTATGAAACGGAGAATGAAGTCGTGGCTACATGCGATATACCGGGCTTGGAGAAGAAAGAAGATGTTCAAATCGATATCGATTCTAATGTTCTGACGATAAGCGGAACCATAAATCGCTCCAACGAAATTAAGGAGGAGCATCTGCACAGACAGGAGCGGTACGTCGGAAAATTCCATCGTTCGATCAGCTTGCCGCACAACGTCGCTTCCGAAGGAATTACCGCGAGCTATAAGAACGGAGTTCTGGAAGTCCGTATGCCAAAGCAGCAGGCAGACAGCAAAAAAAGAATCGATGTTCAATTCCATTAGATAAAAAGGAAAAAGAGGGAGGGTTCCCTCTTTTTTTAATGCCTTAATGCCGCTTCTTCATTTTCCTGTACTCCGTCGGAATGATTCCTTTCTTCTCGCGAAACATCCGGTAGAAAGTTTTGTAGGAACCGTAACCAACCTCGTGAGCGATTTCCATTACGCTTAGATCCGTTGAGACAAGCAGCCCGCTGGCATGTCTGATTCGCAGGTCATGCAGAAAATGGACGAAGGTTTGGCCGGTAGCTTCCTTAATCACTTCGCTGATGCGGGACAGACTCATAGAGAACATCTGGGCAAGATCGGACAGCTGCAGCTCTTCTTGATAGTGATTATGGATAAAATGAATGATCGGCCAAACCGAGCTTCTGGTCCCTGCACTCGCTGCGGGCAGCGGAGTAGGAGCGTCCCGGTCCTGCCGGTAGCGGTCGAACCGGATGAGAATTTCCCAGAGCTTCGCCTTCAGCATCGTTGCACGCCAACGCTTCTCCTGCTCATATTCCTGATACATCTCACGGACCAGATTATGCATCAGCTTCATATCTTCATCCCGAAACTGCGCGAACGAAGGCATTTGATCCAGATCGTTGACCAATCCGCCCAGGCTGCCGCTATTTCCCGTGTCCATCAATAAATCCAGGCTGAAAGCGCAGTTATACAGCTTCAGCACAGAACCCGGTTCGGTAAAGATCTCATGTACCTGATAGGGAAGAATGAAGGTAAATGTCCCGGGGACCATCGGATGGGTGACGCCGTTAATCTTTTCTTCACCGCAGCCCTCCACAACATAGGAGAATTCAAGGTAATCGTGGCGATGGGCGGGATACCCGTTCGCGAGCTGATTCAGACTTAAGTGGAGCGGGAAGTTCGTATGCATATTAGGGTAGTTTTTTAAATATTTTGGAAAATGAGTCAAGCCAAGCTCCCTCCGAAAAAATGAGACATCTCCCGAAACCTTCGGTATGCAAACTATTCTTTCTTATTTTATCATATCTGTGGATAGAAGAAATGAGGATGGTTTGGAGGAATGAGAATGTCTGCATCGGACAAAATCAAGCTGGGCATCATTGGCGCCGGAAACATCGGGAATGTCCATTTGAAGGAATTTTCCGACTTGAAGGATTGGTGTGAAATTACGACCGTTACGGATGTTTACGCGCCGCTGGCGGTATCCCGGGCCAAGGAGTACGGGATTGCCAATGTGACCGGCACAGCGCAGGAGCTTATCCACAGCCCCGAGGTCGATGCGGTGGTCGTCGCCGTGCCGAATCAGTTCCATGAGTCGTTAGCGGTGGAAGCATTGTCGGCCGGAAAGCATGTTCTGCTGGAGAAGCCGATGGGCATGAACGCCGAAGCGGCGAAGAACATCTATAAGGCAAGCCGGCAGACGGACCGCCGGTTAATGGTTGCGCATCAGATGCGATGGGAATCGATTCCGATGCAAATCAAGGAACAGGTGAATCGCGGGGAATTGGGCCGCATCTATACTGCGAAGACCGGTTTGTACCGGCGCAAGGGCATTCCCGGCTGGGGAACCTGGTTTACCCGTATGGATCAATCCGGCGGCGGACCGTTAATCGATATCGGCGTCCACATGCTGGATCTGGCCTTGCATTTGATGGGCAATCCCAAGCCGGTCTCGGTGTATGGTTCAACCTATGCGGAATTCGGCCCAAGGAAGAAGGGAATCGGGACCTGGGGCAAGCCCGATTGGGAAGGAATATACGATGTTGAAGATTTCGCGACGGCGCTCATCAAGATGGAGGACGGCAGCTCGTTGACGCTTGAGGTAAGCTGGGCGGTGCATATGGATACGGACAGCTCGCCGTTCCTTCATCTTATGGGAACCGACGGCGGTGCAAGCTATCGGGGAGGCTCCGGCAAGCTGTTGACGGAGAAATTCGACCGCACGTCAGAAGTGGAGCTGAAGAAGCCGGAAGAAGACGAGGGCCCCCGCAGAAGGCTCAGCCGACACTTCCTGGAGTGCATCCGGGAAGGGAAGGAGCCGCTCACTTCCGCTCTTAGCGGCTATACGAACAACCTGGTGCTGGACGCCATTTACGAATCTTCCCGCACCGGCTGCGAAGTTAAGTTAAACTGGGATCTGTAGAGAAGAGGAGGTCATCGTTCGATGAAATTTGGACTGACTCGGGCAGGGATTGGCAGCATTGGAAGCGATGAACAATGGTTGCAGGCAGCCGCTGAATTCGGTTTTCAAGTCATTGACGGTGATCCTGTTGGGCTGGTTCAGCGGCATGGCGTACAAGGTGCGGCCGAGCTATTGGCCAGGCATCAGGTGACTTTGGGCTCCTTCGGCCTGCCGGTAGACTGGAGAACGACCGATCAGGCGTTCCGTGAAGGCCTGCCCAAGCTGCTTGAAGCCGCCGAGGCGGCTGCGGCACTCGGGTGCAAGAGCTGCTGCACTTATATTCTGCCCTCGACCGATGATGCACCGGCTCCTTTCATGGCGCGGGCGGTCAAACGGCTTCGCCTGTGTGCCCAATGGCTTGGGGCATACGGCATCAAGCTTGGGCTCGAATATGTCGGTCCGCATCACTTAAGAACGCAGTGGAAGCACCCGTTCATATGGACTCAGGCGGATACGCTGGCCTTGATTGAGGCCATTGGAGAACCGAACGTCGGCTTGCTGGTGGATTCGTTCCACTGGTATACCACGGAACTTACTTATGACGATATAGCGAAGCTTCCGGCGCACCTGATTGTTCATGTGCATATCAATGACGCCCCGCCTGTCCCGGTGGAGCAAGTGCGGGATAATGAACGCTTGTACCCCGGCGAAGGCGTTATTGATTTGGCGGCATTTTTGCAGGCACTGCATAAGTCAGGATATCAAGGTGCGGTTACGCAAGAAGTGCTGACCAAGGAGCCTTCGCAGGAGGATGCCCGGGCGCTGATGGAACGGTCGAGAAAAGCGCTGGATCGGGTGCTGGCCGCAGCCGGGTTGGATCTGCTGAAGAACCGGTTATAGATCGAATACGTATTTAGCGTTATGCGGGGCCGCTGGACTGACGACTAGTGAGATATACCTAATGGTGCAGTTCAATTGAGATTTATACGACCGGTTTTTCTACCAGAAAGCCGGTCTTCTTTGTCGAATCCGCTAAAATTTGGCGGAATAAGGCCTTGCATATCCGTTACAATTGCATAGATACGGTCACAAACTATGTGGTCTTTCATATGGGAACATGATCGTTTACACCGGCTTAGTGTCCGTGGAGTTCGTTGCCTTCTTAGCAACAAAAATGAATGCGCTTACTTGCGGAGGTGGCTCCATATTCGATCCTTTCAGCCAACCTTACTTGGATAGGATGGCCATTAAGCATTAGGCCCCCGGATTAGACAGCAGACATGGGAGCCAGACGGAACACGAACGCTCCCGGGCTCTCGGAATGGTATCGGACGTTTGTTATTCGAAGAAAGCGGCAGAGAGAAACCCCTTATGGAAAGAGAGAGCAAGAGCGAGGAACGACTAATAATTTATACCAACAAACCCGATAAATGGCTTAGGAAGATCAGCTTCATTAAGTGTATAAGGAAGAGGTCTAGGCAATGGTTTTACTATATTAATGTAGAGAAAGGGGTTGTTATTAATGAACAAAGCAACGGAGCAATTTGCAGTGATTGGCTGCCAGCATGCGCATATTGAAATCTTTATTCGGGAAATGCTGGAGCTGGGCTACGCCTGTGCAGGGATCTTCGATGAAGATGAAGAGGGGTTGGCCCGCACCCTGTCCGACAAATTCGGGATTCCGCTCGCGGAGAACATGGAGAGCTTATTAGGGGATTCCGTTAAAATCGTAGGCTGCGCTGCGGTCAACGAGGACAAGATCCGCATTATTGAAATATGCGAAGATCGCGGCAAGCATGTTATGGTGGATAAGCCGGCAGTGACCGGCGAGGATGGCTTGTTCCGGCTGAAAGCCGTTCTGGAACGAGGGAGGATTCAGGTCGGCATGCTGCTCACCGAACGGTTTCATCCCGCTATTTATACTTTGAAGAAACATATTGATGACGGTATCCTGGGAGAAATCGTCACCATAGGGATGCGGAAGCCCCATCGTCTCAATGCGGACAAAAGACCGGCCTGGTTTTTTTCTAAAGAACAGTCGGGAGGAATTCTGATTGACCTTCTGGTTCATGATTTTGATCTGCTTCGCTGGTTTACAGGCAAGGAGATCGACCGGATTGACGGGTATGTCAGCAAAACCATTTTATCCGAGTATCCTACGTTCAATAATGCCGTAAATGTGCATGTAGTTTTGGATGATGGTATTGTAGCTCAGTTGTATGCGGATTGGCATACGCCGAACCAGAGCTGGACGTGGGGGGATGGGCGGATTTTCGTGACGGGAACGGAAGGAATGGTGGAGCTCCGACTGCAAGGGGATCCCTTCGTTCACGAGGATGCCGTCATGATTCAACTAACCAATCAAGAGTCAGCGGTAATGGTTCCGCTCCTGTCCCCACCGTACACGATTACGGAGGATTTTGTCCGCAGAATTCAAGGTCATGAGGCAATTCTGAACCATGAGGATATCTTGAAAACGACGGAGGCCACCATCAAGGGAGACGGTCTGGTCGTTATGCTTAACACACAGAATAGGAAAGTATAGTAGACATAGAACGGGTTCCTGTTACAACAAAACCTCTGCAAACCCCCTCCCAGGATAGGGCAGGGGGTTTTTACATGTACATGTATAAGGACGGTTCCGAAAAAAGCGCCCTGCAGCCGCTTGGAATTTTCGATCGGTTACATGCTTAGAGCCTTCTTGACATTCTTCACATCATTGGCCAAGAGCTCCTTCAAATGATAAGAGGGATACATCCCCCGCTCGTACATAAAGTTGAAAATCTTCGCATGTAGTTCAATTGCGCTGTTAAGATGCTTGCGAAACGTATTTCGCAGCTGAGGGGTAGCGGTTTCCGTAATTGCGATTGCGTAATTTCGCACCGAAGTTTTGGCGAAACCGAGCAAGTGAGCGGCGTAGAAAGGGGTCATATCCTCACGGCTGCTGCTGATTCTCGAACTGACCGGAGCCTGCGGGTAATATTGTAGAAGCTCTTTAAGATTACGCTCCAGTTGCATGAATCGCTTCGGCATAAAGTGAATGAAGCTGGCGATCCTTGATGTCCGGCAGATGCATTTTGAATGCCGTCAAATGGTTGGCCTGGAAAGCGGCCAGTTCATGCATTTCCAAGGTTTCGTGCCATGCCAGATGCTTCTGGTCCGGCTGCCTGCATGTAGATTCCAACGTTGTTCCCTCCATTAAAGTGATGCAATACTGTATGCCCACAAACGGCTAAATGAACGTTGTCTTATTCATTTCACCGGGATTACTTACTTTCCCGCCGACAAGAATAAAAAAAGTTTCCTGAGGACACTCTATTTTCCAAAGGGGGGTTATATCAGGTGCCTGACAACCGGCAAGCCGAACGAATGCAGGATGAACGACAGAGCGATTCCGGCAAGAAGCAACCGGGGAAATCTCCCGAGGGAAAGCGGCGCATCCATTCGGAGAAAGTCCGCTATGCGAACGCAGACCGTATCTATGATTGATTATAGAGATGACAGGAGGTAATTTTCTTATGCAATTGGCCGCACATGAGGCGCAGGATTTGCATGAATTGGCGATGAGCTGCGTTAATTCGATCACGAACATGGCTTGCTTCCTGAACCAGGTTCAAGATGCGGAGCTTAAAGGTATCCTACAGCAGCATTTTCCGGTACACATTCAGGACTATAATATGAAGGTGGAATACCTAAGCAATGCGGAAGGAGCGAAATCCAAGCTCCAGCTTCCCGATTTGCTCCCTGTCCTGCAGTCCTTTACCCAGTCACCCGCAGCTCCTGTGCCGGTGACACCGAGAACCTCGGTGCAGCAATTCAATGACCGGGAAATAGCAACCGCCTATTTGCTCACCTTGAAGCGCTCAGGAAGAGAATATGCCTGGGCCGCCATGGAAATGAGCAACCCGCAGATTCGCAGCTTCCTGGAGGATGCTTTCCGTATGTGTTCCCGTCATGCGTATGATGTCTGGCAGTGGATGGTGAAGAAGGGCTTCTATCCGCTGGAGCCTGCTGCTCCAACGACTCTGACCACTTTAGGCGGCTTGTACAAGCCGGTCCAGGAACCGGTCGCTGTCCCATAAACGGCCGAGCCCTCTTAATTGCTAAGAGGGCTTTGCACACTGAACATTACGAAGGAGGATTTCCATGGCGAGTCTTATAATGAAGATCATTGCTTGCCCCATAGGCGTCCTGATTGCCGCATGGCTGTTTCCCAACGTGGATTACGGCGCTTACTATCAAGCGATCATTGTCGGATTGATTCTGGCTGTGGTCGGAGTGCTGATGGAGTATTTGCTTTTAAAAAGAGGAACGTTATGGACCAGCACCTTGATGGATTTTATCGCATCCGTGATCATTGTGTATTTCGTATCCAACATGTTCGCGGGGGCGTCGGTTACGTTCTGGGGAGCCGTGCTAACCGGATTGCTGCTGGCCGTCATCGAATACTTCACGCATCTATGGCTGATTCGAAGCGGGAGAACCCAGAAGTCTCCTGCCTGATGTAGCGGCACCGGTTTAGTCGCTGTTTGTTAGACGGACCCCGGCTACTCAGGAATAAGAAGAGCTCATCCAAGCAGGTAAGGTCTTAGAGACCTTGCCTGCTTTTTTTCTGTTTCCGGATCGGTTGTGCCGTTCAAGACGTCGGGGTCAGAATCTGCATCATTGAAACATTGGCTAAATACAAAATATTGACAGTAAAATGAGGCTTTTAATGCCATGGAGCGAGGCTTGTTGATCTGATAGTGTGATACGATTATCCGCAATATCTATAAAAGGCGAAAGGTAAGGCCATCCTTTACGGGGTGGCCTTACCTTTTTGGGTGGTAGAGCTATTCTCAAGCCGGCGGCAGGGAGTGGGGGGCCTTAATGGACCAGTTTCATAATTAGTAAGCTAGCGCCTCATTCATCTGTTCAAGCAGTGAAACGGCCTGCTCCTCCAGCCCCTTTACAGATTCCAATACCATAACGGCACGTTCGCGGTTCTCTACCGAGTTTGGATCGCCCCCTGAAGGAAAGGGGAATAGCAGAGTAAGTTCTCGCAGTTGTTCCGCCGCTTGTCGATACAGATGTGCAGCCTCGGCACTGAGAGCACGGATGCGTTCGTCCGCTTCGTCGCTTCCCTGCCACTCTGCGTTAATTTCACTCAGGAATTCAGCAGCGAGTCGGCGGGCATCCTGAACAACTGCTATATTGTAGGCATTTCCGTTCGGCTCAATCTTGCCGCCGCGGAAAGCATTAATCCATACATCATAGGCGCGCAACCCCCGTTCTCCACGATCGGTCGGAGCCTCTTTCCCATGGTAATGATCGAGAATCATCGATAACGCATCCCGAAGCATGGAACGTTGGTCTTTCTCCGTCCGTTCCTCCAGAGACAGTATGAACAAATCCTCCAGCGTCCCCCGTCCGAGATGATCGTACGGAAGCTTGTCATCCTGCATGCATTCCATTGCCGTCAACATCCGCTGTTCATCATCATAGCCATAGATGACCCCGAATTCCGGAATGAACAGATCCCAGGACAGAACCGGAATGCCTCTGTCGATGGAACGGTGAATCAGGTCCAGGGCGGCCGGGAGCTCTTCTTGAAGGGGCCTTTTCTCTTTGGCGGCTGCCGTAAGCAATGCAGAATCCATCAAGTTGGTATTATCTCCGGGTGCATCGCGCTTGTCTTGAGTTTCCACGATACGGCAGCTCCATCCAATGTTTTGCAGGCCCCTAGACAGAATATCCCGGAACGGGTACATCGTCGGTCCGGCAATATGGACATCGTCATGACAAATGGTAATACGAAAAGCTTGCCCGGTAAGGCCCATCACCATCGGCAACGACAGCTTCTGATCGGTATAGCTTAACATGCGGTGGAAGGCCCAGCCTGCCGTCGTCCATGTACCAGGTGCATGAAATGTCGATGTTTTCGATAATATTTTAGTTTTCAAAGCGCCCAAATCCTTTCGCTCTATCATATATTGGTCGACTTCTATACGGATTCGTTCTCGGGCCACTTTCTTCCGCGAACGGGACAGAATTTGATAGACGTTGGTGGATGATAAGCTGAACAATTTTGCGATTTCCTGCGGCGATAAATGATCGAAAAAATGAGACTCAAAAATTTGCCTCTCCCGCTTGGTTAAACAACTGAGCAGGCCAGTGATCATTTCATGCAGTTGTCGGCGCATTAAGTGTTCTTCTGGATTATCGTTAGTGCTTGCATTATCAGCCAGCAAACGCGAAACGCGATGAAGAATATCATCCAAATTCGACCAAACTACGCTAGTAGAGTCCTCATTTTCCCCGTTACGTTGCAGCGCCGAGAAAGACCTCTCCCGCACAACCGGGTTGCTTCTCAATCGGGAATACGCTTGATTGCGGACGATCCTGTGAAGCCATGGCAGAAACCGCGCAACATCGACCAACGTCCCCAAATGTAAAAAGGCACGAATCAGAGCATCCTGTACGATATCTTCTGCCAGGAAAGGCTCTCGAGTTAATGTTTGCGCGTACCCGAACATTTGCCGCCGATGTCGCCGGATCAACTCTCCGAACGCCTCTCGGTCGCCAGTCTGCGCTCGCTGCACCAGAACGCTGTCTTCAAGCTTATCCAGATCATGCTCCGTCTCTTCATTTGCTGACTCTGCGTTTTTAGTCCAAATCACGTTGTTCCCGATAAATAACACCCCGCTATATCGACCTAATATAATGACTCGAAAGAAAAGAGATTTCTGACAAAATGAATAATTAATTTTCCAAAATCTTTTATTTATCTTTGTATCCTATTCGCGCCCTAGCACTCGTACCCTTTTTTGGTGGAAGTGTGATTCGACTTTTTTTCATGAAAGAATGCTCATATTTGGCTCCTCTGGATAATTAAGGGGATTCCCTTGACAAAAAACTCGATCACAAGTAAGTTGGATGTAGCTATAACATTTGTGTGTAGCAAACTTTTGTACTGAAGAGCACCGGGAGGACCGGACTAAAAGAGTGCTTATCCGGTAGTTGAGAAGGATGGAACGTGTTGTGATTCGATCATGATCGAGGATGGTTTTCAAGAAGGAGGTGCTTCCTTGAAATGAATACCGCAGAAAGCATTGGCAAAATCAAAAGGCTGCTGGCCGAGCAGGGATACAAATTGACGCCGCAGCGTGAGGTAACGCTGCAGGTGCTGATGGACCATAAGGAAGATCATCTGAGTGCGGAAGAAGTATACATGCTTGTGAAGAACCGCTTTCCCGACATCGGCTTGGCTACCGTCTATCGTACGCTGGAGCTGCTGGTGGAATTGAAGGTGATTGTCAAGGTGATCTTCAAGGACGGCGTGGCCCATTACGATTGGCGCAGCGAAGATAACAACCATCTGAGCCATCGGTTGGTGTGCAGCAGATGCGGACATTTGCATAAAATATCCGAAGACTGGCTCATGGAGATAGAGGAGAAATTATATCAGGAATACGGGTTTCGCGTGCTGGATCATCGTCTTGATTTTATTGGGCAGTATCTCGTCTGCCAGCGGGGCGGCCATTGCCAAAGAGAGTGCAAAGAGGTGTCGTGACCCGCTGCCGATTACCCCGCAGACAAAGTTTATCACTTCACTTTCGCTGCTTGATAATGCTAAACAACCTTGACGTCATTTGGCCGTTTACCTATTCATTCCCGACTTAACGTTAGAGCCAAATCCGTGATTCCTGCTTTTTATGACGGCTTCGTTAATTCAGTCATGCAGTCGCGCAAGACAACAGCACGGTTGATTCTGCCTAACTGGATTTCATGCAGCTAGTTTGCTCCTCTGGAGTGAAAGTCGGTAACTACCTTGAAAATCCGTCTATTTTACCGTCTGCAGGCATCGTTGCAAGCGGAGCGGCACGTCTAACTGTATTTTGTACAGGTAGATTCAAGCGAATGGGCGAAAATGATCAAACTAACTGGATAAACTACAGTTAAAATGGGCAACTTTGGGCGAAACGGCTGTTTTGGCGCAAACTAGCTGTAGGTTTTCCAGTTAGTTTCCATATTTCTTCCGAATATAGAAATCTAACTGTATGAAATCCATTTAGTTTTCAAGCTTCACACTATTGAAGCAATTCAACTCTATTCTACCTTGAAAATCCGTCTATTTTTATCATCTGCTGGTGCCGCGGTCAGAGACATGGGGGTCTAACTGGATTTCATGCAGCTAGTTTGCTCCTCTGGAGCGAAAGTCGGTACTAAGTGGAAAAATGCAGCTAGTTTGTGGAAAAAAGGCGATTTCTGCAAAAAACCTCGATTCTAAATGCAGTTTTTCCATTTACTTTAATCACTTTTCTACCTACATAAAATAGAGCTAAATCGTCTTTTCCAATTAGACGCGCCATTCCGTTTGCTCGACCCAGTATAACATTTCTAAACCAGCTTGATGATCTTGCTCATTAGCATCGCGGCAGTGTTATGTCCGGTAAATTGGTTGACCGTTCCCGTGAAATAAAGATCCTTCTCGGGATCATGAAACGCGAAGGCTCCGGACTGGCCCCAATGGCCGATCAGCCCCTTGTGGAACCCCTTAAGGCTCAGCGGCTGTCTCGAGAGCCCGACTCCATAGAAGAATAATCCCGGGCCCCATAGAAGATTCCAGCTCATCAGCTCCTTCAAATCCTCCCTTGGAAACAAACGCCCATTGAAGAACGCTCTCAGAAATGTCATCATATCCCGCGCAGTGGAGACAATTCCGCCATCAGGCGCTATGGACGCCATATAATGAGGAAGATGTAGGGGTCTGGCTTTATAATAGATCGGAACAGGCCGTGTATCCTTGACATCCGTGAAGACATAAGTTTCGGCCAATTTCAGTTCGTCAAAGATAAACTGCTGGAAGACCGCCCGAATGCTCTTGCCGGTGATTGTCTCGATAAGTCTTCCAAGAAGCTGGTAATTGGTATCCGAGTAATGGGCCTTTCCTTGCTGCCCGGGAATAAATTTGGGCTTGAGCTGCCTGGCCGTGTCCAGTGATTTCTCCAGAGACCATGGCAGGTCCTCGCCTCTTAATAATTTCGAGACCATATCTCCCTGGAAGTAATCGGGGATACCCGAGGTGTTGGACATAAGCTGTTTGACTGTAATCTCTCCCGAATAATCCTTTCCCTTCCAAACGTGTATCCCCCGGATAAGCTCTGTGGGAAGATACCGGCTTATCGGGTCATCCAGCCGCAGAAGCTGATCGGCTCTTAATTTCAGAAAGACGGCGGTTATAAACAACTTGGTGACGCTGGCGATAAAATAAAGATCGTCCACCCTCAAGTTTCCTGCTCCGCTGGTTAAGGATAACGTGTCATCTCCTTTTTCCACACAGATAACGGCTCCATGGATATTTTTCTTTCTTGCGGCCTGGGCTGTAAGCTCATCTAAGAGCGATGGGGTCA
This sequence comes from Paenibacillus sp. SAFN-117, assembly GCF_051966115.1. NCBI lineage: Bacteria > Bacillati > Bacillota > Bacilli > Caryophanales > Paenibacillaceae > Paenibacillus > Paenibacillus sp. SAFN-117. Next base: position 159,548 of record NZ_JBQCLK010000005.1, on the reverse strand, counting down.
ACTCCCGCTTCATCTGCAAAACTCCTCTCATCAAGGCAATTCTTGCTGTCGCAGGCGTGCCGCCGTGATGACATCCTCCGCAGCGCTGTCCAGCATTTCCATTATTCTGTCATCGTCGAAATCCGCCGGTAGCAAGCCATTGGCCACCATGACGGACAGACCGGTCTGGAAAATCTGCATTTTCAGCAATATCCCCTTCAGCTCCTCGGTGGAGAAGCCCCCCAGATCGGGATCGGTCTTCATCAGCTCAACCACCTCACGGACAGCCACGTCATTGTATTTCATGTGAGAGTTGTTTTTCATGACCAAATCCCGGTACAGCAAGCTGTACTCCTTGGCAAATTGGAGACTCGCCATTCCGATATCGCGAAAACGAAGTTCCGTCTGCCGTTCCATAATAAGCTGTCTGGAAACGTCCAAAGCTTTCTGCACGACCGCTTCGGTCAGCTCCTCGACTTCGCTGAAATTGACATAGATAGGGGCGATGGAGCTCCCCAGCCTCTGGGCTACCTTGCGTATCGTGATGCCGTCCAATCCTTCGTCCCTGGCAATTTCAAAAGCGGCATCGATTATGTCCTGTCTGGAAAATTTCTTCTTGGGCGCCATCTGCATTCTCCTTGAAATAATATATAACAATTGATCTATATCATATGATACATATTATAACCCTGGTGCCGGTGCAATTCCAGAAATTTATTCCAACAAACGATTGCTCGGCAGGGAAAAACTCTTTCTAACCTTAACCATCTATTAAATATTTAATTACACGGAGTTTACGTTCTTGCTTTATACTGAAGCTACTTTAATCCGAGGAGGGAACAGCATGCATCAGCGTTTCATAAGAAAAACGGCTGCATTATTGATGTCATTATTTATCTTGCTTGGTAGTTTGCCGGGGACCGCAGGCGCAGAGGCGAAAGGCAGGGCCAAGAACGTCATTCTGCTCATTCCAGACGGCATGGGAATAAGCTATATGACGGCGGCCCGGATTTTCAAGGGGGAGGAGCTTTCGTTCGAGCGATATGTGAAGGGCTTGATGAAAACCTATTCGGCCGACACGAATATTACCGATTCCGCCGCGGCAGGCACAGCGATGGCCACGGGCTACAAGACGAATAACGGCATGATCTCCGTAACACCGGAGGGCAAACAGCCGAGTTCCATATTGGACGCCGCCAGGGAGAAGGGAAAAGGAACCGGGTTGGTGGCTACTTCCCGAATAACCCATGCGACCCCGGCTGTTTTTACCGCACACGATCCGAGCCGAGGCAATGAAGTGGCTATCGCTCTGGATTATATCGGGAACGTGGATGTCATTCTCGGCGGGGGACGGGATATGTTCCTGCCGCAGAAGGATGGGGGAAATCAGCCGGAACGCGATCTGATCGCGGAAGCGAAAGATCAGGGCTACGATTACATAACGAGCCGCAGTGATTTAAACCGGGTTACAGGGGATAAAGTATTGGGACTGTTCGATATGAGCGACTTGAAGTATGATATCGACCGGGATCAGGCTAATGTTCCGAGCCTGGCGGAAATGACCGGACTGGCGGTTGATGTATTGAGCAGGAACGATCAGGGCTTCTTCCTGATGGTCGAGGGCAGCCAGATCGATTGGGCCGGCCATGCCAACGACCCCGTTGCGCTTATCCATGATGTGCTTGCTTTCGAAGAGGCGGTCAATGTGGCGCTGGAATTTGCGAAGAAGGATGGAAATACGCTCGTCGTCATTGTGGGCGACCATGAGACAGGGGGAATCAACATCGGCAATACGGCGGGCGGTTACAAGGAAAACATCGCTGTGCTGAAGAAGGCGAAAGGAAGCGCCAATGCGGTCAGGGACGCGCTGAAAAAGCAAGCTGTACAACTTCCGCTCGGAAGCGCCAAGCAGGTAGATGGCCGCTACTATATGCCTGTGAGGGAATGGGTTCGCGAATTGAAGGGGGAGCTTGTTTATGACGAGGCGGCCTCATCTGTGCAAGTATCTGTTAACGGAACCGCATTTGCGATGAATCTGCTGAATGAAACGATAGTTCAGGGGGAAGAAACGGAAGAAGGAATTTACTTCCTGGAGGAGGGCACGGCCTATATCGATGTTCAGAAGGCCGCGACAATGATCGGTCTGCAGGCCGGAATCGGCACCGTGGAAGGAGAGCCCGGGAAAACCAAAGCTTATATCGTCGATATTCGCAAAGTGATGGAGCCGATAGTCGGTTTGGAGTTGACCGAGTCCGACCTTCAATGGCTCACGAGCGTAAATTGGGAGAGCGGCAGCGCCCTGTCCAATGAAGTCGGTACAGTCATCTCCGCCCATGCGTTGATAAGCTGGGGCTCGAGGCATCATACCGGTGAAGAGGTACCGCTATATGCTTACGGCATCGGCGCCGACGAATTCGTAGGGTTGATCGACAATACCGACCTCCCCAGAATTTTGTCCTATCTGATGGGGGTAGAGCATTTCTCCGATGAAACCGAATTTATGCAGAAGCTGGAGAATCGCAGAAATCATTAATCTTCATGTGTATTTAACGTTCTATTTAGATGGGCGATGCTGCCGGCGGCGGAGAAGATGAGGCCGAACTGCAAAATGCGCCGGTTGCCCGGAAACTATGCGTGCTCGAATGCTGCGAGAAGTGCTTGATTCCTGCGGGGACGGGCACTTCTTCGTTTATCGGTGGGCAAACTATTCTGCGGGAGAGTGAGTCGTTTGCATGGTGAAATCGAGGATTGTAATTAATACGAAAGTGTAGTAATCTATAGGAAATACGATATCGTAGTATTAAGGAGTTAAGAGATGGAGCAGCTTTTCGAGCTATTATTTAAAGCCGGTCTGCGACCGCTAAGCATCTTTCCGGATACGAGCCATCTGGAGAGCCAATTAACGAGGTCCGATTGTGCGACTCTGGCGTTATTGAAGTATCACGGCAAGCTGACGATGTCCGAGCTGGCAGAGCACCTTGGGGCGCCTCTCAGTACGGCTACCAGTATTTCCAAACGGCTCGTCAGGAAAGGAATGGTTAGCAGGGAGAAATCGGAGTCCGACCAACGGATGATCGTTAACCGGCTTACACCGGCTGGGGAATCGATAGCGGCGGAGATGATGGAGCTGATGCAGGAGGTATATACTCGGGTTCAGTCTGCGCTGAGTCCTGAAGAGCTTCAGCAGTTTATCGGCCTGGCTCTCAAGGTCGCCAAATCTCTGCAGGAGGGACCGCAATCCGCTGGAGCATCGCGGGCTTCAGAGATTAGGACAATAGAGATAGAATAACCGATAATTTTTTTTACTCTATTACTACGATATCGTACTATTAGGAGGGAAGACGATGAGAATCATTATTTACACGGGCAAGGGCGGCGTCGGCAAAACCAGCATCGCGGCGGCTACCGCATACCAATTGGCTGCTGAAGGCAAGCGGACTCTGGTGCTTAGCACCGATGCCGCTCACAGCTTGTCCGATTCGTTAGGGAGGCCGCTCGGCAGTGAGCCTCAGCAGGTTGATGAGCGGCTGTGGGCGCAGGAAATTGACAGCCTGAAGGAGACGGAACGGCATTGGGGCAGGGTCGCAAGCTGGTTCTCCAGTTTTATGCAGTGGGCCAAGCTGGACGACATTGCTACGCAGGAGATGATGATTTTCCCGGGCTTCGAAGAATTGTTCAGCTTGCTGCGGATTAAGGAGCATGTGGAGAGCGGGCAATATGACGCGGTCATTGTCGATTGTGCGCCGACGGGGGAGACTCTGCGCCTGTTGAGCTATCCCAATCTGCTGCGCTGGTGGGTTCAGAATATTTTCCCTTACGAACGTAAACTGTTGAAGGTGGCCCGGCCGATCGTCAAGGTGGCGAAGGGGCTGGAGCTGCCGAATGATGAAACGATGGACAGCATGGCCCATCTAGTTCTGGAGCTGGAGCAGCTTCAGAAGGTCATTTTGGATTCTCAGATCACCTCGGTGCGTATTGTGCTTAATCCGGAGAAAATGGTCATTTCGGAAGCGAGAAGGGCGTTTACTCATTTGAATCTGTATGGTTTTCATACGGATGCCGTCATTATTAACAAGATCCTTCCGCCGGAAGCAGCCGAGGGTTACTTGGCCGAATGGCAGAAAATTCATCTCCAATACGAGAGGGAAATTGAAGATTGCTTCCGTCCGCTGCCGATTCTAAAGGTTCCGTTGATGAATCAGGAAGTGGTAGGCAAACGGATGCTCAGTCAGGTGGCCGCGGTTGCCTTCCCCGAGGGACAGAGCGGAAGCATGCTGTATCACGGCAAGACGGAGGAAATATACAAGACGGAGGACGGTTATGTCATGAACGTTACCCTGCCGTTCGCCGAGAAGGATCAAGTCAAGCTCAATCAGAAGGGAGATGAGCTGACGCTGCAGGTGGGCAGTTACAAGCGCATAGTCACATTGCCCAGATTGCTTCTTAGCCGTCAGGTCCGATCGGCTAAATTGGCAAACGGTCAATTGACGATTCATTTCAATGATCCGGAAGGAGATGGAGGACAATGAAGGAACGCCTGGAACAGACCGATTGGGCGAAGGCAGCAGTTCATGCCATGGAGATTCACCGCATATTGACGGAGAAGCTAGTGCCGGAAGCGGCCCGGGCGCATTTCAGACGCGCAGAGCAAGAAGCGCTGCTGGGAGTGCGCTCCTGGCTCGACAGCAAGATCGAACAAATCGGTCGGGAGGATGAGCGGCGGGCTTCGCCACGGGAAACACCGCTGAAGTCCATCCCTATCGAAGATGAGTAACGGGGTTGGCCTGTTCCCTAGAAAGAACAATTATGTACCGTCCAGGCATCGTTTAAGGCGGGTTATCCTGGTGTCAGGAAGGCCCGCCCGCTTGCCGGACAATTCTCACATACTCCCGAGGCTTGAACGGGGGAACTCGCTCAGCTTCCATGCCGGTAATTTGCGAATCGTGCGAGAAAATTTGATATCTTGCACCGGTATAGGGCAGGGGGGAGTCCGGGGAATGCCGGCTTTCGACAGATTGATTCAATATTCCTCCGCCCAGCAGTATGACAATAAATAAGAAAGCGCAAATTCTTATTTTGGCAGCCAGCATGAGAACCACTCCTTTACTAAAAGTGATCCCCACCTTACGACATTTTATACGGCTTCAAGTATGACTGGGTATTTTATATTGACTGACCATCCAGTCATAAAATATAATTTGGTTATATTTTCAATCAAGGAGGGAATCACTATGGATCTCTTTTATGAGATAAGGGGAGAAGGCTCGCCGATTGTCATGATTCATTCCGCCGGCGTCGATTCAAGGGTATGGAAGGATATGGCTTCTTCACTGGCGCAATGCTTCAAGGTCATTACCTTCGATGGCCGAGGAACCGGGCGCTCGCCTGCTCCACAAGCTCCGACCCATCTTGTTGAAGATTTGCACAGGCTGATCGAACATGCGGGCCTGGATCGGGTTACACTGGTCGGCCATTCGATGGGAGGGCAGGCTGCGACCGATTTTACATTATCTTATCCAGACATGGTTGATAAGCTAGTGTTGATCGCTCCTTCGCTGTCGGGATACACCTTCTCACAGGAGTTCACCGATTGGATGGCATCGGTGAATGCGGCCGCCCCCGATATTGCCAAGCTGGTCGAGCTTTCCTTAGCCGGCCCGATTTATCGTGTAACGATGGCAGGACCTCATCGTGAGTTCTTTCGTGAACTGACTGTACACTACATGACGAGAGTGTTTACCGAGTGGAAAAGCTATGAAGTTGTCTGGCCTGAGCCACCGGCAATGGACAGGTTGGAGGAAATTGCAGCAAAAACGTTGTTCATCCGCGGTACAGTAGATTGGCCGGACATTTACAAAATCGAGCAACAATTCGAGCGAGTCCCCTCCATCCGGTTTGTCGAAATCGAAGGGGCGGATCATATGCTTATATTGACTCATGCAGAAGAACTTGCCGAACAAATACGACAATTTGTAAAGGAAGGAAACGATAATGCCGCGCACCCGGGAAGAAAATGATCGAATACGTCAAGCCGCTAAAGAAAATATTCGCACATCCGCGATGGAGGTATTTATCGAACGGGGATACCATAACGCTTCGATTGATGATGTTGCCATGAGGGCGGGCGTATCCAAAGGCTTGATTTACAATTATTATAAGGGGAAGGAAGAACTGCTTGCGGAGATGGTAAACTACCGGATCGACGAAATCGGCAGAGTGATGCTGACTGCCTCCTCCCTAGCTTCTCCGTCTGAACAACTAGGGTATATCGTCGAGGGCGCCCTTGACAGCGTCAGGCAGCATCCCCGGATTTACCGCTTTTATTTGCATTTGCAGACACAGCCGGAAGAGGACGAAGTACTGTCCAAGTACAGCCAGATGCTCAATGAGGCGATGGCTAGACAATTTGAAGTGCAGTGTGAGATGTTTGCCAACCTTGGGGTCGAGGATGCGCGATTAAAGTCGCTTTATTTTTCATCTACACTGCATGGAGCCATGTTAATGATGTCCACATACCCGGATCATTACCCGGTCGAAGAAATGAAAGGGCAAATAATTCGGCAATTCTGCTCCAATCGCGAAGCCCATTGATTGCGGTAGACTAGATATGGCGTGATGTGCTTTACTTACCAGCCAAAACCAGCAATCGGCGCCGCAGGAAATAAGCATGGCGGATCGCGCTGCCCAAAAATGATTTGCCTAAGAATATTTTGACAAGAAACGGAATAGAAGCTATACTTAAATGCGTGAATAATAATTTCAAATGCAATGCCTAGGAGGAGTCTGCACAAGCAGGCTCCTTTTTGCCGTTTTTGCGTCCCATCCTTGCAAAATAGCACTTACTTTGGACAAAAATAGGCAATACTGAGAAAAAGAAACAAATTGAATGGTTAAGGAGGAACTGGATTGTCTATGCTGCATGCTGCTATCATGATTCCATTCATTATCGCTATCCTGGTGCCCCTGCTTTATAGGCGGCTGCACCGCATTCATACGGGATGGTTTATCCTGCCGGCACCGGTCGCCCTGTTTGCGTTCTTCCTGGGGCAGCTTCCTTCGGTCAAAGAAGGGGAGACCGTCACTTCCACCGTTTCATGGATTCCTTCGCTAGGAATCGACATTACGGTTTATCTGGATGGGCTCGGGTTATTATTCGCACTCCTGATTACGGGAATAGGCTCGCTGGTCGTTCTCTATTCTATCTACTATATGAACAAGAGCAAAGAAGCGATCCATCACTTCTATGTCTACTTGTTCATGTTCATGGGAGCTATGCTAGGGGTTGTGCTGTCCGACAACCTGATGGTTCTGTACGGTTTCTGGGAGCTGACGAGCATCTCCTCCTTCCTGCTGATCGCCTTCTGGCACCATAGGGAGAGGTCAAGATACGGTGCACAGAAATCGATGCTGATCACCATCTTCGGCGGATTGGCGATGTTCGCCGGATTCCTTCTGATCTATGTCATGACCGGAACGTTCAGCATCAGGGAAATTATCGGACAAGCGGAAATGATGGCGGGGCATTCGCTGTTTGTCCCTGCTTTGCTGCTAATTTTGCTGGGTGCTTTCACGAAATCGGCCCAGTTTCCGTTCCATATCTGGCTGCCGGACGCGATGGAAGCTCCGACTCCGGTTAGCGCCTATTTGCACTCGGCCACGATGGTCAAAGCAGGACTGTATTTGGTGGCCAGATTCAGTCCCATCTTCGCCGGGCAGCCGGAATGGTTCTGGCTCGTATCCGGATTCGGGCTGCTCACATTAATTTACGGCTCCTTCCGGGCCTTCCGGCAGACGGACCTCAAGGCGATGCTGGCCTTCTCGACGATCAGCCAGCTCGGTCTGATCATGAGCTTGCTCGGCCTTGGCTCCGCCTCCGCCTTCTATGCAGGTACCGGCGAATCGTTGTTCTACACCATAGCGACGACAGCGGCCATTTTTCATCTGATCAATCACGCTGTCTTCAAAGGGGCCCTGTTTATGGTGGTCGGAATTGTCGATCACGAGACGGGGACGCGGGACATTCGCAAGCTGGGCGGACTGATGTCGCTGATGCCGGTTACTTTCTCCGTCGCGCTGATCGGAACGTTCTCCATGGCGGGCTTGCCGCCGTTTAACGGATTTTTGAGCAAGGAAATGTTCTTTACGGCGGTGCTGAATATTCTGCAGATGGATATTCTGAATATGCAGACCTGGGGTGCTCTATTTCCGGTCGTCGCTTGGGTGGCGAGCGTCTTTACGTTCGTGTACAGCATGCTGCTGCTGTTCAGGACCTTCACGGGCCCGCTGCAATCCGACAAGCTGGAGAGGAAGCCGCATGAAGCTCCGGCGGGAATGCTGATTCCCCCGGTAATCCTGGCATCGCTGGCCGTAGTGTTCGGCTTGTTCCCTAATCTGTTGTCTTATACGCTGATTGAGCCGGCTATGGCCTCCATTCTGCCGAACCTGCTCTCGCCGGGGGACAAGTTTCTCGTTTCGATCGATTTCTGGCACGGCTGGACGGCGGAAATCTTCATGACTCTTGGCGTAGTCGGCGTCGGAACGCTCCTGTACCTGTGGCTGGGCAAGCCCGGCAAGCTTCACCGTGTCCGGTCCAGCCGCTTATCGCTTAACGGCGCCTACGATTTCGGGCTTCGCTCGCTCGAGCAGGGCTCCAATCGCCTGACCGGCGCTTATATGACCGGCTCCATTCGGCATTATTTGCTCTACATCTTCGCCTTCTTCATCGTCATTCTGGCGATAACGATGATTCGTACGCCGGGCATAAGCCTGACCTCGGCTAACTATGCGCCGGTGGCGCCGTTCGAGACGGTCGTGGCTATTGTTATCATTTTGGCGACGATTGCCGTTCCGTTCGCACGTTCCCGTCTGATGGCGATTATTTTCACTGGCGCGATCGGCTATATGGTCACCTTGTTTTTCGTGCTGTTCCGGGCTCCGGACTTGGCTCTGACCCAGATGATCGTCGAGACCGTATCGGTCACTTTATTCCTGCTGTGCTTCTATCATCTGCCCAAGCTTAGGAAAGAGAAGACAGCGCTGCGGTTCAAAATGTCCAATTTCATCATTGCGGCCGGAGTCGGCGTTATCGTAACGCTGATTGCACTGGGGGCCTTGAGCGGTAAATCGTTCGAGTCCATTGCGGACTATTACCTCAAGCACAGCTATGACCTCGCAGGCGGCAAAAACGTCGTAAACGTCATCCTCGTAGACTTCAGAGGATTCGATACCATGCTGGAAATTGTCGTCCTCGGCATTGCTGCGCTCGGCATCTTCGCATTGATCAAGCTGCGGATGGAGGCCGGCGTTGATAGCCTCAAGCCGCGCAGCGCGAAGGAGTCCGCGGAGACGGGGCTTCATTATGCGAAAAGCAACGATGTCATTCTGAAGACCGTGTCCAAAGTAGTTATCTACATTATTTTGACGTTCGCGGTTTACTTGTTCTTCGCGGGTCATAACGATCCGGGAGGCGGTTTTATCGGGGCGCTGGCGACTTCGGCCGCGCTCGTCCTGCTATCGATTGCATTTGGTGTGAAACGGTTCGAGACGGTCTTTCCGATCGACTTCAAAAAGGTGGTAGCGATAGGGCTTATGACGGCGCTGCTGACTGGGATCGGTTCCTTGATTTTGGGCGTTCCCTTCCTGAGTCATGCATTCGGGCACTTTAATCTGCCGATTCTGGGAGATACGGAGCTGGCAACAGCAGTTTTGTTTGATTTGGGCGTCTATTTGGCCGTCGTTGGCGTTGCCATGACCATCATCTTCACGATTGGGAGGGACAATTAGGCATGGAACTGATTATATCGTTGGCTGTCGGCATTCTGTTCGCCGTCGGTGTATACCTGATATTAACCCGAAGCCTGCTTCGCATCATTCTGGGGACGTCTCTGCTGACCCATGCCGTCCATCTGCTGCTGTTGACGATGGCCGGGTTAAAAACAGGGGCTGCTCCGCTGCTTGGCAAAGGCGCGGAACATTTTGTCGATCCGCTGCCGCAGGCACTCATTTTGACATCGATCGTCATTAATTTCGGGGTGACTTCCTTCTTTTTTGTATTGGCTTACCGTTCCTACAAGACGTTGGGAACCGATGATATGGAAGAGTTGAGGGGGACAGAGGATGAATAACTTCTTGGTATACCCGCTGCTTATTCCGCTGTTTACCGCAGTCCTTCTTATCTTTTTCAAAGAAAGGATAGCTGTGCAGAGAGGGATCAGCGCAATCAGCGCATTGCTCAATCTGGCCGTGGCCTGCTTCCTGGTGTATCAGGTGAGCTCGGACGGCATTCAAACTTTGCATATGGGAGGTTGGATTCCGCCCTACGGCATTGTTTTCACCGCGGATATGTTCGCCGCTCTGCTGGTGCTGATTACCGCCGTCGTTGCGGCCGGCTGTCTGTTCTATGCCTTTGGCAGTATTGGCGAGGAGAGGGAACGAAATTATTTCTATCCGTTCTTTTATTTTCTGCTGGCCGGGGTGACTGGCTCTTTCCTGACGGGGGACTTATTTAACCTGTTCGTGTGCTTCGAAGTGATGCTGATCGCTTCCTATGCGTTGATCGTCCTTGGTGGAACGAAGCGTCAGCTAAGAGAAACGCTGAAATATATACTGATCAATATCATATCCTCCACTTTATTCGTCGCTTCGGTCGCTTACCTGTATGCGGCTGTCGGGACTTTAAACATGGCACATCTGTCTGTCCGCGTGGCGGAGGTGGGGCAGGGGGGCATCCTGACGGTGATTGCTATCCTGTTTCTGATCGTTTTTTCCCTGAAGGCGGGCTTGTTCCTGTTCTTCTGGCTGCCCGGCTCCTACAGCGCACCGCCGGCCGCCGTGACGGCTTTGTTCGGGGCTTTATTGACCAAAGTGGGATTATACGCGATTATTCGTACCTTTACTCTCATTTTCTATCACGAGCCGGACGCGACCCATACGTGGATCAGTTGGATGGCTGCCGCGACGATGATCCTGGGCGGGCTTGGGGCGGTTGCCTACAACGATATCCGTCGCATTCTGAACTATAACGTAGTCGTCAGTGTCGGATTCATTGCTTTCGGACTGGCCGCAGCCACACGGGATTCTCTCGACGGGGTCGTTTTCTATCTGATGCATGACATGATAGCCAAAGCTCTGATGTACTTCCTCGGAGGCATGGTCATTGCGGCTGCCGGCACCCACCGTTTACAGGAGATGGGAGGGATGATCAAGCGGCATCCGTGGATGGGATGGATGTTTTTTGTCATGGCGCTGTCTCTCGTCGGAGTTCCTCCGCTGAGCGGATTTATCGGTAAGGTGTTGATCGTCCGCGGCGGTCTGGATGCGCAGATGTACTTGCTCGCCTCTCTCGGTTTGGCATCGAGCCTGATCGTACTTTATTCCATGATGAAAGTATTCATGCAGGCCTTCTGGGGAGAAGAGAAGCTTAACCCCGAGCGTCCATCCGTGAACCTGAGAGGGATGGCGGGAGCGGCAACGGGAATGTTTATTCTCATGATTCTGCTCGGGCTTGGCTCCGAATGGGTCTACTCGTTCGTTTCTCAGGCAGGCAACGGATTGTTCAGGCCGGAACTGTATATTGAAGCTGTGCTAAAAGGAGTAGGATGAGATGGCAATCCAAATACTGCTGAATCTTTGCGTCGCGCTGATCTGGATGTTTTTGAACGATGACTGGTCCGCAGCCGGTTTGATCGTCGGTTACTTGATCGGGCTGCTGTTTATCGCGGTTTCCAAGAGCTTCTGGCCGCAACCTTTTTATTTGCAAAGAGTATGGGCGGTGGTGAAGCTGCTGATTCTGTTCCTGAAGGAATTGTTCCTATCCAGCTTCTCGGTCATCCGCCAGATTCTCCGGCCTAAGCTGGACATTCGTCCGGGAATTTTCGCCTTCTCGACGGAGTTGAAATCGGAGTGGGAGATCACACTGCTCTCCTGCCTGATTTGTCTCACACCGGGAACGCTCACCCTGGAGGTTTCCCGCGACGAACGGACCTTATATATCCATGCCATGGATATCGAGGATGCGGAATTGCTTTCGGAGCAAATCCGAGGGACGTTTGAAAAGGCGATAATGGAGGTGACCCGAACATGATTTCCAACATACTGCTTATATCATTATTCATCATTTCGCTGGCTACTCTGGGCTGTATGTATCGTCTGCTTAAAGGCCCTTCCATGGCGGATCGGATAGCGGCTTTGGATTCGATAGGCATTAATTTGCTGGCCATGGTGGCGGTTCTGTGCATGCTGCAGAAAACCCAGGCCTATCTGGAAACCATTCTGTTGATCGGGATCCTCAGCTTTATTGGAACGACGGCATTCGCCAGATACATTGAAAGAGGTGTTGTCATTGAACGCGGAGACGATGAGCATGATCGGTGAACTGATTATAGTCTTATTGGTTTTGTTCGGCGCTTTACTGAGTGCGTTAAGCACGTTCGGCCTCATCCGTCTTCCCGACGTCTATTTGAGATCGCATGCGGCTACCAAAAGCGCGACTTTAGGGGTGCTGTGCATTTTGACCGGGGCTTTCCTATATTTCATGTTTTACCTCGATCAGGTCAGTGCCAAGCTGCTTCTAGGAATCGTGTTCGTCTTTATAACGTCTCCGGTAGCCGGTCATCTCAATGGCCGGGCGGCCTACAGAACAGGTGTTCCGATGTGGGGGAAGAGTGTGCAGGATGATCTCAAACCGGCATTGAAACGGGAGCGGAAACAGGACTCTTCATCCTGATCTTCGTATGGAAAATGTTGTAAAAACCTTACGAGGGCAGTAAGATAGTTAAAGGAATCTCTTATAGAAAGGATGAAGGGAAATGAAATTCAGCGAGCTGGTTTACCGTCGGCCGGATTTAGAGCAGATGGAACAACGCTTCAAGGAACTGCTCGGAGAAATGAATGCTGCGAAGAGCTTCACAGAGCAAGACCGGGCGATGACGGCCATCGTCAAGCTTCGCAACGAGTTTGAGACATTGAAGGAGATCGCGGCCATCCGCCATTCCATCGATACCGACGACGCTTTCTACAAAGCGGAGCAGGATTACATGGATGAAGTCGGACCGATTATGGACGAGCATGTGACTGAATATTACCGGGCTCTGGTCCACTCGGCATTCAGGGAAGAGCTGGAGCACAAATACGGAAAACAGTTGTTCCGGATTGCGGAGCTGTCGCTTAAGACCTTCCATCCTTCGGTCATTGAAGATTTGCAGCGGGAGAACAAGCTTGCTACGGAATATGGAGTGCTCATCGCTTCCGCGAAGATTCCGTTCGAGGGGGAGGAGCGGACACTGGCGCAGTTGGCGCCGTTCGCCATGTCGACCGACCGGGATATGAGACGGCGCGCTTCCGAGGCCAAGTATCAATTTCTGGCGGAGAACGAGCGGGAGCTGGACCGGATTTTCGACGATTTGGTGCAGGTGCGTACGAAAATTGCGAAGAAGCTTGGGTTTGCCGGCTTCATTGAGCTGGGTTATGCGCGGATGCTCCGCACGGATTATAACGAAGAGATGGTAGCCGTCTTCCGTAATCAAGTGTTGGAGCATATCGTTCCGGTCGCGACGAAGCTTAAGGAGAGACAGCGCGAGCGGATCGGCGTCGAGCGGCTGCGTTATTACGATGAAGATTTCAGCTTCAAGTCGGGCAATCCTGCACCCCAGGGAGATGCGGATTGGATTCTGGAGAACGGGGCGAGGATGTATGCAGAGCTGTCGCCGGAGACCGATGAGTTCTTCACCCGGATGGTGGATAGCGGGCTGATGGATCTGCTCAGCCGCAAAGGCAAGCAGAGCGGCGGGTACTGTACCTTCCTGAACGATTACAAGATGCCGTTTATTTTTGCCAATTTTAACGGCACATCGGATGATATCGGCGTCCTGACGCATGAGGCGGGCCATGCCTTCCAGGCGTATGAGAGCCGGGATTTGGACATGCCGGAATACCGGTTTCCAACCTTTGAAGCGGCCGAAATTCATTCCATGAGTATGGAATTTATCACATGGCCCTGGATGGAGCTGTTTTTCCGCGAGGAAACGGAAAAGTATAAATTTGCGCACCTGGAGGGGGCCTTGCTCTTCATTCCTTATGGCGTAGCCGTGGATGAATTTCAGCATTTCGTGTACGGGAATCCGGAGGCGACACCGGACGAACGCAAGCGCGCATGGCGGGACATCGAGCGCAAATACTTGCCGCATCGCGACTATTCGGGCAACGATTATTTGGAGCGCGGCGGCTTCTGGCAGAAACAGTCGCATATTTATCAAGCGCCCTTTTACTATATCGATTATACTTTGGCCCAAATTTGCGCTCTTCAGTTCTGGCAGCGGATGACTACAGACAGGGAATCGGCTTGGCAGGATTATATGAAAATATGCAAAGCGGGCGGAAGCTTGTCCTTTACGGAGATCGTGGAGTTGGCGGGGCTCGTGTCACCTTTTGAAGTCGGCTGTGTGGAGTCCGTTATCGGAGACATCGAAAATTGGCTGGACAGCGTTGACGACAAGGGGCTGTAGAAAGGGGACCGCTCGCGGCCCCGATCAGGTTCAGTGGGGGCGAAATAGAAGTAGAAGTGCACTTATTTTGCTTCAAACGGCTCAGACGAGGCGGAATAGAAGCAAAAGTGCACTTGTTTCGCTTTATAGGCCCAAACGAGGCGAAATAGAAGTAGCAATGCGCTTATTTCGCCTCGAATGGCCCCATTCGCCCCAATCGCCTCAGCGGAGGCTCAGGATTGGTAGCGTTTTTCGATTCTCTTCCCCAGGTACCAAAGAATTATAAGGCCGGCGATGACGAACACTATCCGCCAAGGATAGGCGAAGAAGCCCTGCCAGTCATGCCCTACGAAGGAGATCATAAACACCATCACGCCTTTGCCGAGCATAACGGAGGCTAAATAAATCCTTACGGGGACGGTGCTGATTCCTGCCGCCAGATTGACGAAGAAAGAGGGAGTGAACGGAAAGCAGTACATCAGAAATAACGGGGTGAAGCCCTTTCGTTCAATCCAGGAGAAGAAGCGGTCCGCCTTCGGATATTTGTTCGACACGTATCGGCTGAAGCGTCCTCCGAACCGGCGGGCTGCTATAAAGACTAGGAAAGCCCCGAGCACCGTTCCGATCCAGGAATACAGGAAGCCTAACCACAATCCATAGGCGGATGCATTGCCTGCAACGATAATAAATAGGGGCAAGAACGGCAGGAGAGCCTCCGCCGCCGGCAGGGCAATTCCGGGGAGCGGTCCGAGTGAGGAGTAGCGATACAGCATTTCCTGGATCTGATTCTTGTCCAACTGTGCAAGATATTGATAAATGGGTTCCAACCACTCCAGCATGAATCCACCTGTCCTTGAGCTTTATTGGTTTTGTTGCTTAATGATGTTACTATTTCCATTATAGTCAAAAGAACAGGCATAAGAAAACCGTCCTCTGTCGGAACCCCGGTTGGACCAGGGACGGGATGCAACCCGGACCAAGGTCGGAGGAGGGCTGAGTTTCATATGCATCAAGGCATTAAGAAAACGATTAAAGCTCTGGGGCTAATCGTCCTGTCCGCTGTGCTGCTTTTTCGCGCTTCTATGCCTGTTTCAGATTTTGTTCGTGTTGGGCGTATGGTATCGGGATACTTATATGTAGTTATGGATCGGGTTCCATTCTTCCTTCCTCTCCGGTCATTCTTCGCCTAATGAAAGCCGCCAGCAACAGAAGAAGGGGGAGTGCGATCAGAATGATGAACGAAAAGACGGAAGCGGTCGTGAAGAAATGGACCACCATTTTCTGGAAATTAGGAGTCGCCCAAATGCTGAACGCAATCAAAATAAAGCTGAACGGAAAGACGATCGGACGATAATCAGTCAGCTTCAGACATTGGGTGGTGCCCAGAACGAGAGCATATTACCACATGGAAATTTGTACAAATCCCCCAAGCATCCACAGAACCATGACAATCGATTCCACGTGCTCGAGGAAATCGGCGAGACTTATGTATCTTGAGGCTATAAATACAGGGAAATTGAACGTAGCCGTATTGTTGCCCAATAACAGCAGGCTGGTAAATCCGGTAACGATCATCGTGATCAGCATGCCCAGCACTGCGAGCATCCCCCGGCGCAGAGTCTTCGACTGGTCATGGACATACGGAAAGAGAAACGTAATAAGTAAAAATTCCATAAACCAGGCGTGCGAAATAATAGAGCCTTTGAGTGACGGAATTATACCGTTTTCCATAACCGGCAGCATATTGTCCACACGGTAATCCGGAAGCAGCATCAAGAACAAAACCAAAATGAGAAGCACAAAAACAGGGGCAACAATGGTAGAGAAGCGCCCCAGCAATTCGATGCCCCCATGCACGGCGAACGCGCTGACGAAGACGATGCACCCCATAACAACATTGATCGGAGTCCGGGTTAAGAGAGTGCCGACGATGAACTCCCCATATTCCCTTATAATCAATCCGCTGGCATGCATTATGAAGAACAGAAATATGCCTGCCAAAAGCTTGCCGAACCAGCGCCCGAAAACCTGCTCCAGCTGCTGGACAATAGTTTGGTTCGGAAACAGCCGATGCAATTTCCACGCTAAATAAACGGTCAGAAATCCGCTTGTCGATCCCCAAATGGCCGACAGCCATAAATCTTTCTCGGCGTTTTTGGCCATCATGGACGGCCCAACGACGTTGAGAGGAGTTGTATTTTGCACAATATCATCTTCGGTATCGATCTTCACCGTAATGTTCCACTTGTCCCCTTCGATATGGGGGATCAGCCTTGTCCTGTTTTTTTTGAGAAAAAAGGCAACGGATCCCTCAACCCCCTCCATGGAAATGCTGACAGTCGCTGTCTTGATTTCTTCCCTCAGCCACATCACTCCCCGGGTCGCCTTTCGGTCAATCACTCCGGTCATTGCTCCGTTTTGGAAAACAGCAGCGCCGTATAAAATCGGACCTCGTTTATTTTCATTCAGATTGTAAATTTCAATGACCGGTAGAATGGCGGCTTCCGCCGGATGAGTGAGCATCTCCTGGAAATTCTTTAGCGTGACGTTCAGACCCGTCTCCTCCTTCGCCAGTTCCTTAAGAACTTCCGAAATGTCACCTTCCAGAGAGCTCGGGAGCTTGAGAATTTCTCTGGCTTCATCTTGACTTACGAAAAGCTTGGCGCGTTCGCGCGGTCCAGGGTGCCTGAGCAGGAAATCGATGTGGTCGAGAATTCCTTCCTTCGCAACTTTGCGGCTGAATATGTAAATTTTATTATGGCCCCAGAATACCTGACGAGGCAGCACCTCCTGCAGCTTCGCCGTAGCTTCCGCTATCGTTTTCCCCTTGGCTGATACGACAATCGTCTCTTCATTTTCACTTCCCTGTGCCCCCTGCTCGCCGCCAGAGGAGATTTTGGCAACAAAGAGCAGGACCGACAGCAGAAGCTGCTTATCTTCTGTCAAATCCAGTGCGGTTGCGGTAATGATGGCCAAATCATTGAGCTCCGTCCGGTTCCAGCAGCCGGGCAGCAATAAAATGGAGGCCAGCAGGATGAAGATGATCGGCATTCTCCAATTCTTCTTCATGCTTGCTCATCCCCGGTGGAAGGATCGGGCTGTTGATCGGTTCCTTGCCGATATTTATTCCACTTTCCTGTCAGATGCGGACGGACTTGATTCTCCCATATCGGAGATTTGACAAGAACGTCTCCTAACTGCTTCGTTTTTAACGGAGCGAGAGGCTCCAGGTAGGGAACACCCAGGGAGCGCAGGGAGAGCAGGTGGATTAACAGCAGGATAACTCCCAGCAGCAACCCGAACAGCCCGAGAAAACCGGACAGGGCGATAATGGGAAAACGGAGCAATCGGACAGACGCCCCCGTTGAATAGTCCGGGATCAGGAAGCTGGCAATTCCCGTAATAGCAACTACGATAACCATAGGCGAAGACACTAATCCGGCTTGAATCGCCGCCTGGCCGATGACCAAACCGCCGACGATGCTTACGGCAGCCCCTACTTGTTTAGGCAATCTGGCACTCGCTTCGCGCAGGGCTTCGAAGGTTATTTCCATCAGAATGGCCTCCACCAGAGCGGGAAAAGGAACCTGCGCCCTTGAAGTGGCATCGTCAGTACAAGTGTCGTCGGGATCATCTCCTGATGGAACGAAACAATAGCCACATAAAAGGAAGGACCGAGCAATGCGACGAGAAGAAACAGATACCGGAGCCAGCGAATGGCGGTCGAAATCCAATATCTCTGATAGTAATCTTCGGGAGATTGAAGCAGCGAGAAGAACGTTACCGGGGCGACTAGGGACATAGGTGTTCCATCTACCAGAATAACGACTCTCCCTTCCATTAAATTGGCGCCGGCTACGTCGGGCCGTTCGGTCTTGAGAAACTGGGGAAAGGGAGAATACGGATGATCTTCAATCATTTCCTCGATGTACTCGCTGTCCAGAATAGCGTCTATATCGATCCGCTGCAGACGATTGGCTATTTCTTCGATCAACACAGGGTCTGCAATCCCTTCCATATAAGCAACAATGACCCGGGTTTGCGAATAATGACCGATATTCCACGTCTTCATTTTGAGATGGGGAGATTTAATTTTCCTCCGAAGCATGGCCGTATTGTCGCGAATCGATTCCACGAATCCTTCCCGGGGCCCTCTGACGACGGATTCCGCACTTGGTTCTTCGATGGACCGCTTCTCCCATTTTGTCAGTCCGAAGGAAAGTCCCTTGGTTAATTGATCGATAATCAAGACAGAGTTGCCTGCTGTGATTTCTTCGGCGGCATCGGTCAATGATTGGACACTTTTCTTCGAAGAGACGGCAATGTGGCGGAGGATGTCCTCCATATCCTGATCACAAACGCTGCTTTCCTTCAACGGAGTCAGCACCTGCTGATCCAGCAATTCCGTATCGGTCAGCCCGTCGATATAAATCAGCACGGCCTCGGTTTGTCCGCCGATGCGAAAGGAGTGAAAGACAATATCGGAACAATCCGCGAACGTATCTTTCATATGGAACAAGTTATAGTTTAAATTTGGCGTGAAGTCAGGCAGCGGCTCCAGTTCCGAATGATGGATGACCGGAGGTATGCTTCGCCGAAACCGTAGGATGGATTTCAATGATTTCCGTCTGTAGCTCATATATATCTCCCGTCTTTTACCATACTTTTGCTTATTATTAGCATTAGCGGAGCTCTTCTATTCGGAACGGTGCAGGAAAGAGAATAATACAGGGAGAAATGCCGGAAACAATCGTTAGACCAATTGTTTCCCTTGTCAAAGTAGAAATGAAGTAGTATCTTGGAAAAATAATAGATTAGGAGGCGTTACATAATGAGGAAAATGAATGGAAATAGGGCACAAATTAGAGGGATTAACGCATAGAGGCCCTGTAAACTGCGTGATTCCCTGCAATCTGGAAGCCCGGGGCACAAGCGCCGGACTTTAAGGGAAGGGGCATCATGTTTTGAAGAAGGATTTACAAACATTGGAAGGACGTATGCGGGATTCGGAGGAAGCAAACGCGCTGCAGCCGGTCTCGCTTGATTTAAGGAAAACCGTTCCGTGGATTATTTTCGTGCTTTTTTTCGCTGTGTTGAATGAAACCGTCTTTGTCGTTTCGACGCCAAGCATCGCTGCGGAGCTTGCGCTGAAGCCTTCCGAAGTGAGTCTGGTGCTGACCAGCTTTATGATTATTTTCGGGACGGGATCCATCGTATACGGCAAGCTTTCCGATATGTACAGCCTTAAGAAGATGGTGATGATCGGATTGTTGATTTATGGCGGGGGTTCGCTGCTCGGTTTTCTCGCGCACCGTTATTATCCTGCGGTCATTGCAGCCCGCATCCTTCAAGGAATTGGCGGCTCGGCCATTCCGACGCTGCTTATGATCATGATCACCCGTTATTTCAAATCCCGCGACCGGGGCAAAATGTTCGGAATCGTTGGATCGACGGTTGCTTTAAGCGAGGGAATGGGGCCCGTCATCGGCGGGTTTATTTCGGAAAGGCTTCATTGGTCATTTCTGTTTATCATCCCGCTGTTTACCCTGCTCTCGATTCCGTTCTTTCTTAAAACACTGCCCGAGGAGCAGCCCCGCGGGGGGAAAGCGGACTTCATCGGCGCTGTGCTGTTTGTTGCAGCAACCGCCTTATTGATTTTGTATTTGACGGATTCCCGCTGGCCTTATCTCGTGATCAGCCTGATTCTGTACGGCGGGTTCGCCGTTCACATCCGCCGGGTTGAAGAACCCTTTATCGAGCTCTCCATGTTGACAAATGGAAGATGGGTGAGGGGCTTGCTGTCCGCCATAGCTCTGTTTGGTACTATGGCCGGTTTATTGTTCATGGTCCCGCAGATGCTCAGCCAAGTGCATCTAATGACGGCAGGCGCGATAGGCTGGGTTATGTTCCCGGGGGCCATCAGCCTGGTTTTCTTCGGTGTATACGGGGGCACCCTGGTCGATCGCAAAGGGTATTCCCGGGTCTACTATATCGGCCTGGCCTTGTATATATCCAGCCTGTTATTGCTGTCGATATTAGCGGGTGCCGCGCCCTGGCTGCTGTCAGCGGTGCTGGTTGCTGCATACGTCGGCTTTTCGTTCCTCAAGACGTCGCTGGCGACCGGCGTTTCACAGACGCTGACCGAACAGGAGGCCGGTGTCGGGATGGGAATGCTGAATCTGGTCAGCTTCTTGTCGGAGGCGGCAGGGATGGCCCTTGTCGGGAAAATGTTGGCTGACGGAGTGCTGGAGATCCCTCTGAACCGATAATCACCGCGTCTTCCGCCCATTCATACAGCAATCTTTTCTTTTCTTTCGCGGTCATTATTGCGTTAGGGGCTGTTTTGTATTTTTCGGCCTTCCGCCGAAGCAGATAATGAAGTGTACGGTTCGTACGGCTCTTAGTGAAGCGGTCATGAACCTTATACTTGTAAAGGGCGTCTGTTCAGCCAGACGCCCTTGTTTTTCTTTTTTTCATATGGGTCTGCTTATTTAGGGAATGATGATCGGGCAGGTAAAAGCGGCTTCCGCCGAACAAAGATTTCCGCAAGGAGGAGATTAGGCACCCAGGCGAGCCAAGAGATAATAGAATAGCTAAGATCGAAACGTTCCGGACCCAAAATCAAAACGAATAGAGGCAGCCATATCCTCAAGGTGACCGCTGCGAAAGTTAAAGAATAATTTCTTATCATC
This sequence comes from Paenibacillus sp. SAFN-117, assembly GCF_051966115.1. NCBI lineage: Bacteria > Bacillati > Bacillota > Bacilli > Caryophanales > Paenibacillaceae > Paenibacillus > Paenibacillus sp. SAFN-117. The sequence goes on along the minus strand of NZ_JBQCLK010000005.1, from coordinate 138,397 downwards.
CACTTCTGATGGCTGAGTACCTTCCGGTGCTTGATCTGATGAAGTGCCCGGTACGCGGAAATCAACCATAGAACGGATAAGGTGCCGAAGCCCAGCTTTCCGGCCAGTCCTCCCGATGCATATAAGGCCAGGTATAGTCCGGAGCCGCCTCCGAACAAGATCCCCAACATGTAAAGTTTCCCCAAATTACGATGACGCTGCAAATTCCTTTCTCTGAATGAAGCGGACAAGGTAAAAGGGCCGATTACCAATGAGACCGCACTTGCGGCAATATGCACAGCCAGCATGGCGTACCAGAAGGAATTCAAAGGAATCTGGGCCATTAATTTGGAGATCACCAAGCCGGCACGGTCCGCACCAATGACAAAATATTGCACGACGGCATATCCCGCTACCAAAAAGGCCAGGATAGTCATGCTTCCCCATAACTTTTTCTTCAAATGCAACACTCCCGCCTATTTTCATTTTATTGGAGTCTACTCCCTTTTTCCCATGATCGTGGTTATTCTTCCTTGCCGGACCGGATCGTTCTCGGACCAGCCTATACCGGGCGGGTCTTCAAGCCTTGGATGAAGGCATCAATATGGAAGAAGACCAGCTGCTCTCGCTTCACCCAATCAAATTGCGGGAAGGATAATAGCAGCGAAGTCAAACCATGCAGATGCGCCCACAGGGTTTGGCTGATTAACGCAGCAGACTGCTTCGAATCGGGAAGGGGAGAGGCGAAGTAGTTCTCCTGCAGCAAAGCCTCGACCACCTTAACCAGAAGCAGGAAACCGTTATAACGATCGCTTCTTATAAGCCAGGTGACATTGGTTTCCAGATTATCCGTAAAGATCAGCCTGTAATAATCCGGCTGGTTCAACCCGAAACAGATATAAGCCTCACATAGGGTATGGAGCCTGGTTTCGAGCGATGCTTCCAAGTTATTGTCGAAAGCGGTCTTTAACTCGTTATAGAATATGCTGTAACCTTCCTCCAACAGACAGTACAGGATTTCCTCCTTGTTCTTGAAATAAATGTATATCGTCGTTGGAGAATAACCGATGCGACCCGCAATATTTCTCATGGAAACATGGTTATATCCTTGGTCCAGGAACAAATGCCGAGCAGCATCCATAATTTCCTTCCGGACTTCCTGCGGTTCCCTTCCGCGTCTCATTCTTATTCCTCCCTGCCCAAAATGTTGGTTAACACCGTTAACTTAACAGTGTTAACTTATCATGGAAACTATTTTCTGTCAATGATGTCCATTTTAAGTGGACCTGATTTAGTTGCCGGAACTTTTCTCAATAGAAGGGTAATAGATGCCTCAAGAATGGAGAGATGGTGCGGAATCCTTCCCAATGGATGGAATATAGAAGTAATATGAGCTCCACGGCCGTTCCGCCCCAGACAGAGACCTTAATCGCTTTAGAAGGGCCTTTCGGTAAATTTAGCGTGGAAAACCTGAACGGTTCGGTTATAACGGATCCCAGAGACCTTAATCGCTCCAAAAGGGCCTTTCGGATATTTTAACGGATCCAGATGACCTTATCTCAAGAAAAACACGTGAAAATAGGAGAAATCTATGCAATAAGCGCAACTGTTTCCGTTAGTCTAAAATAACCGCCTGATTTGACGAAATAGAGTCTCCCTGTTCCGTTAGCCATGAAAATAAGTGACTCCATTGATAATTACTCTATAAAGTAATTAATGTTACTATATAAAGTAAATAAAATGGAGGTGTTGGCATGGAGTTAATTGTTGAACCGGATACAGCGTTAGTCGATCAGAAGGTAAGCATACGCATGACAGGTTTAGAGCCTGGCGAGCAGGTCACTCTTCGCGCCGCCATGACTGAAATGCCCGGGGCGGTCTATGAAGCAGAATCCTTCGCAACGTTTATAGCCGGGGTTAACGGGGAAGTACATCTGGATCAGCAAGCCCCTGTAGCAGGTACATATAGCGGGGTCGATCCAATGGGCTTGTTTTGGTCGATGAAGGTCAGTCATGTCCGCTATTCGATGACTCGCAAGCTGGATCAGCTAACTTTCGTGCCGGCAGCCTCCGGGATTATGTTATCGGCTGAGTCGGCAAAGGGGCGGGTGGCGAAAGCCAACCTTCAGAGGGAGTATGTAAGCTCGAAAGTGCTTGTACAAGATGTGAAGGAACACGGTCTGGTTGGAAAGTACTTTTATTTACCGGATCAGCCACCGGCACAGGGGGTGCTTGTGCTTGGAGGAGGAGAAGGGGGATTAGCTTCCTCTATGAACTATGCCGCCCTGTTTGCTTCCTATGGTTTTCCTTCATTGGCCCTGGCCTATTTCCGCTTCGAGCATCTGCAGGAACACCTGCAGGAAATCCCTCTGGAATATTTCTATCAGGCGATTGAATGGCTGCGGCACCGGCAGGAGGTTCGGCCGGACCGTAATGCGGTATTCGGGCGGTCGAAGGGCGCGGAGTTATCTCTTATCCTGGGCACGGTCTTTCCCGAAATCGGCTGCGTTATTGCTTCCAGTCCGAGTTCTACCGCCTGCATAGGACATATTGAACCGGGGGCCGATCATTCGTACAGGCGGTATTCATCCTGGTCGTACCAAGGGAAGGCGCTGCCTTATGTAGAATGGACGAATGAGCAGTGTGAGGAAGCGTTAAATTGCTTCAAAACGTACAAACGAATTGACCATATTCATAAAGCAGCATTCGAGCAATGCGACAGGCTGGAGGAAGTGACCATTCCCGTGGAAAAAATCGCCGGCCCTATCCTGATCATTACCTCTACGGACGATCATTGGTGGCCGGCGGAGCTTCATGGCGAAAGAATTGCGGCCAGGCTCAAGGCGAAGGGCTTCTCCCACAAGTTCGAGCATCTCCATTACGAAGATACCGGCCACTTGGTCCGCTATCCGTACATTCCGACCACACAACTGTCCATGAATGGAGGAACACCGTTCAACAATTACATCGCATCCTTGGAATCATGGAATCGGATTAAACAATTTTTAATGGAAATTTCTGATGAATAGAGGAGAAACCGGATGGAAGATTTACAGTTGAATGTTCCGCTTCTTCGCCGTCGTGTACCCAATTTGACGGTAGCCGCGAAAGCGGCCGGTCTAAGGCCCGCCACAGTATCGAACCTGTGTACGGGCAAAATTCCCGTAGGCCGTGCAGAGGTACGTACGCTGGTCATCCTTGCTTCGATTGGGGAGAAGCGGTGAATGTCGAAGCGCCTTACGGGCCATTGGACACCTTGATCCGGTTCGATATGGAGCTCCCCACAAGACAATTGTATCCGGCGATCGACCCCATACTGTCCACGTCCATCATTCTGGAAGGAGCACAGCTCGAATCCGCCCATTTAGCGGTTCAACAGCGGGCAAGAAAGGTGCTCCGCCGGTACCGGGAGCTGAGGCCTATGCTGCAAATCCAGGGAGCCGACAAGCTTGGCGAAGCCGATCGTATCCTGTATCATCGGGGTGAAAGACTGGAGGCTTTTCTATCCCAACCGTTTTATACGGCCGAGCCATTTACACAGAGACCGGGTCAATGGTGCTCCGTACACGAAACACTGGAGGATGTGAAGCTTCTTCTGGACGGCAAAGCCGATCATTTAAATGCAGAGGAATTGAAAAATATCGGCCGGCTGCCGCTGTAATCATGCATTCCGGCATAACCCACCTGCATAATGAGTAGGGTACAGGTCTCGATTGACAGCTGAAGAAGAAATTTTTTATGATGGATATTAAATCATGCGACGTTTAGCGTTTGACATGACTTTTGGACAAAGGAGTGAGTGCGGATGCAACGATTTGAAAACAGCGGTGCCGGAAGTGAAGTTCCTGTCGCCGTTGACCTGAATTCAGAGACAGGCCCGATCTGCGAGACTACGCGGAGAATTGTCATTGTGAGCCCGTTTCCCGCTTCCGTACGGTCTCTATTTGTTGCGCTGACGATTCGCTGTTTCGATGTCCTGGTCTTTCATCATGAGGATGATCCGGTTCTGCATACGATGGATAGCGATCTTATGATTATCGACCGGACCAAGGGCATTTTATCCAGTCCCATAGATATTAACACTACGTCAGACCGCCGAATTCTCTTCTTGTGCAAAGAGGAGGAAGCGGACTGTCCGCACAGTCACGTATTGGTATGGCCATGCCCGATAGAACAAGCGGTGGAGAAGATCGAGAAGCTTGTCGTCCGCAGCGATTCTTCGGAAGGACAGCAGAGCGGAGGCGATTTATTACGCTACAAGGATCTTGTGATGGACCTGAAAAAAATCACCTTACGCCAATGCGGCACCAAAGTGGACCTGACCAAAACCGAATTCGATCTTCTTAAAGGCTTGCTTCTCAATGGAGGAGTGATGTCCCGGGACGAGCTGATGTCCTTCGTCTGGGGGGACAGCTATTTCGGCGGAAGCAACTCCATCGATGTTCATATCAAGAGCCTGCGGCGCAAATTGGGCGACGATCCCAGAAAATCAAAGTACATCGCCACAGTCAGAGGAATCGGCTATCGGATTGCCGATTGATTCCAATCTAAACCAACCCTTCATGATCATTCATGGAGGTTTTTTTGTTCCAACAACTTTCTAATGGTATAAAAAGCTGCCGACATTATATTTCTTCATCAAACCTTCATGATGGGGGATCCCGGCCGTGCTATAATTTAGTTAAAATTATTTTCAATTAAGAATAATTATTACAGAAGGGGCTGATTGCATGTTATATAAATCCGTCATCATCGGAACGGGGCCTGCAGGCTTGACCGCAGCCATCTATCTGGCGCGGGCCAACCTGAATCCTCTGGTCATTGAAGGACCGGAACCCGGGGGGCAATTGACAACAACTACCGATGTCGAGAATTTCCCCGGATTTCCGGACGGGATTATGGGCCCGCAATTAATGGACAATATGCGCAAGCAGGCGGAACGCTTCGGCGCCGAGTTTTGTACGGGTTGGGTAAACCGGGCCGATTTGTCCAAGCGGCCGTTCACGCTATTGGTAGAAGGAATCGGAGAGATTCAAGCGGAGACCGTCATCGTATCGACCGGGGCTTCGGCCAAATATTTGGGCATCCCCGGCGAGAAGGAGAACGTCGGCCGCGGCGTCAGCACCTGTGCCACCTGCGACGGCTTCTTCTTCCGCAACAAGAAGATCATTGTCGTGGGCGGAGGAGATTCGGCGATGGAGGAAGCCGGCTTCCTGACCCGATTTGCTTCCGAAGTCTTTGTAGTCCACAGGCGCAACGAGCTTCGTGCCTCCAAAATTATGCAGGATCGGGCACGCGGCAACGCCAAGATTACGTGGGCACTGAACCGCACCCCGTTGGAAGTGGCGGCGGGAGAACAGGGAGTGACCGGTCTTAAGGTGAGGAACAATGAGACCGGCCAGGAAGAAATGATCGAAGCGAACGGAATTTTCGTGGCGATCGGTCATACGCCAAATACACGATTCCTCGATGGGCAGTTGACTACGGATGAGCAAGGTTATCTGATCGTGAACCCGGGAACGACCGAGACTAACATTCCGGGGGTGTTCGCCTGCGGAGACGTACAAGACAAGCGCTATCGGCAGGCGATCAGTGCAGCCGGAACAGGCTGTATGGCGGCGCTGGACTGCGAACGTTATCTCGAAGCATTAGAGCTGGAAACCGTTTAATTGTATAACCGTTGCTACTTTATTATTAAGGAGAGGATTCGGATGTCCGTTCATAAAGTCATCGTTTATACCAGCACTTATTGTCCTGCTTGCACACGCGTGAAGCATTTTCTAAACGAACAGGGAGTGGACTTTGAGGAGCGTAATGTCGACAAGGATGAAAAATACGCCGAGGATCTGTTGAATGCCGGCATACGTGCCGTTCCGGTTACCGTGGTCGGAGCAGAGAAAATCGTTGGCTTTAACCAAAGCGCACTGAGCAAGGTTTTGGCCGAGAGACCGTAAGAAAAGTGTTCGAATGAAAGAGAAACCGCCGTTATGGCGGTTTTTTGTTTATTTTCCATCTTTCGCCCTGGAGGAGCAAGTTGGACAAAATCCATTAAGACGCCTGTGGCGCGGCGCCTCATCAACGGGTCTTCATGTCCGATCGGATCAGTAAAATCGTCATAAATAATTTGGAGAAAATCACAAATTCTGTGAACAAATTTTCAATGTCCCTTGTTAGCCTTACCGTATAATGAGTGAAGAAAACCGGAGCAGCCTAGACATGAAGCCTTCCGAAGGATGGAGAACGGTTACATAAAGGGGGGACCGTCCTAAAAACGATGGGCACGCAGCGAAGCGAAATCTCAGAGGCGCAAGTCAAATGGTAAAAACGTTCACGGGCAAAGGAAAATAAGACTAGTCCGTTACTTTGAAAGCGCTTGTATACATCCGTTCGGATGGAAAAATAGCGAAGGACTCACACAGTAGTTAAATGAAAAAATGGCGGGGGAGGAATGGCAATGAGATACAAGTCGATGGCATCCGTAGGAACCGCTCTGCTGGCGGTATCGCTGCTGGCGGGCTGCACCTCCGGCGGCAAACCGGATCCCGGGCCCACGGGGCAAGTTCAGGAGAAGGACGATGGAGACAAGGGAAAGGATAAGGTCGAGATCAGCTTCTGGTATGGATGGGGAGGCCCGGAGGAGCAGGTGATCAAGAGCCTGATTGATAAATTCAACGCCAGCCAGGACCGTATTATCGTCAAAGGGACACTGGAAGCCGACTATAGTAAGCAGCTTACGGCCATTACGGCAGGGAGCCCTCCGGATGTGGCTTCGCAGTTTGGTAACAACAGCGTTCCTTACGGTGTGGACGGAGCGATGACGCCGCTCGACGATTATATGAAGAAAAGCGGAATAACTGCGGCGGATTTCGTCACCGGGGCTCTGGAGCAGAACCAATATGAGGGAGTCACCTACGCGCTGCCCGTGGCCATGCATATTTCGATGCTTCTTTACAATAAAGACATTCTCGCCGAGGCAGGCTACGATCAGCCGCCGGAGACGGTTCAGCAGTTGGCCGAATATTTCGATAAGCTGAACAAAATTGAAGCGGGAGGGGAAATCAAGCGGCTCGCCTTTAATCCGAACCTGCCGATCTATGATTTTACTTATTTGTTCGGCGGGAAATTTTATGACGAAGAGAAACAGGAGATCACTCCGCAGGACCCCGGCTTTCTGGCGGCGATGAAGTACAACGCGAATTTATGGAAAAAGGCGGGAGGCAGCGAGAAGCTGAGTCCTTTCTTCAATTCGTTGGGAGCGGTGAATACGGCGGACGATCCATTCTTCACGGGCAAATACGCGATGATGGTTGCGGGAGAATGGGTGCCGAGCTTTATCAAGCGGTTTGCTCCACCGAATTTCAACTATGGGATCGCTCCACTGCCATACGATGAGAAGCATCCGGACAAAAAAGGCTCCGCCTCCGTTAGTACCAGCACGTTCTATATTCCCAAAGGCGCCAAGCATCCGGACGAAGCCTGGGAATTCATCCGCTGGTTCCTGGAGCCGGAAAATACAGCCGAATTCAATGCCGGCATCGGCAATCTGCCTCCGGTGCTCAAGGCGATCGACCAAGACGTCTTCGAAGGGGTTCCCGGCTTCAAGGAATATCTGGAGGCTTCCAAAAATCCAAATCTGTTCAGCTTCCCGTCCATGCCCTATACCCCGCAATACCGGAATGAAATCGGCGTTGCCTATACCGAGGTGCTGGACGGCAAGCTGACACCGGAGGTGGCCGGCAAGCAAATTGCGGATAAAATGAAGCCGGTCCTCGAGAAGTATGCGAAATAACGGGAGGCCGCATCCGAGCTATGAAAAATAATCGCATGCCTCCGGGCGGTAATCGCACATCCGTTCTTCGCCGCCGGTCATCATGGGTGGTTACCGTCAGCCTGGCGCTGCTGTTATCCGCCATGCCGTCCCAAGACCTGGGTGCATCGCAGAAGCTGGCGGATAAATATAAGGATGCTCTACAGCTTAAGCCCATTGAATTTACCTCATATTCCGAAGACCAATTGCCCGTTTATGCCCATGCCGTCCGCAAGCAGCAGGAGGAAGGAAAGACGGATGCCGCCGGGGAGAGGATCGATATTCCTGCGAGCCAGTACAGCGGATTCGGCGATGATCCGCAGGCGGCCCCGCTTATCCAGACGGGAATAGGCGGGCGCACGGAGCCTATCTTGATCTGGAATGAAGGGACGGAATGGATCGAGTGGACGGCGGAGATTAAGGAGAGCGGGTTTTATCAAATAGAGGTGGATTATTTCCCCATAGAAGGGAAAAGGTCTTCCATTGATCGGGCCTTGAAAATAGATGGCCAGTTCCCTTTCAACGAAGCCCAGCGGCTGTCCTTCTATCGATTCTGGAAGGACGCCGCGGAGCCGGTCAGGAACCGCAAGGGAGACGATGTCCGGCCGCGGCAGGTGGAGGCTCCGCACTGGGAAACGGTCCGCTTGACGGATAATGAAGGCAAGCATGCGGAGCCTTTCCGCTTTTATCTGGAGAAGGGGACGCATACCCTCCGAATGGAGATGATTCGGGAGCCTGTCGCATTGTCGCGGATATCGCTTGTTCCTCCGGAGATTGTGCCGACCTATGCCGAGGTGAAGCAGCAGTATTCGCAGAAAGGCTATAAAGAAGCGGAGGATACGGCTGTAAAAATTCAGGCGGAGCAGGCGGATTACAAAACCGATCCGACCATCCGCAGGGAAACGAATTCCGATCCGATAACGGAGCCGGCTGCGGAAGGAAATATCCGCTTGAATGTCATCGGAGACTACCGTTGGCGCAAGGGCGGGCAGTCGATCGCCTGGACCTTCGCGGTTCCCCAATCGGGGCTGTACAAGGTTGGCATCAAGGCCGGCCAATGGTGGGGGGACGGTTTGCCCGGCTACCGGAAAATCGAAGTGGACGGCCGCGTTCCTTTTCGGGAGCTGGAGGAATTTGCTTTCCCTTACGACAAGCATTGGAGGATTGATACTCTCGGGGACGGGGAAGAGGATTACTTGTTCTATCTGGAGGAAGGCGAGCACACCATCCGGATGACGGTGCAATTGGGCCCGTATCGGGAAGTGCTGCAGTCGCTGATGGAGACGATCCGGCAAATTTCCGATCTTAATCGCAAGATCATTATGGTGACGGGGACGAAGCCTGATCTCAATTACCGCTATGATCTGGATCGGCGGATTCCGAATCTGCTGGACGATTTGTCCGCGATTACGGAGCAGCTTCGTTTCCAGATCGGCGAAATACAGCGCCTCTCCGGGAAGAATCCGGCGGTGGTGCAGAGCCTGAAGATGATAGAGGATCAATTCACGCGGATGATCCGAAATCCGGACAGCATTCCCGCCCAACTGGAGGATATGACGAACAGCCAGGCACAGCTCGGCAATTGGCTGCTGAGTCTGAAGGAAGCTCCGCTGGTGCTGGATTACCTGATCGTGGCATCGCCCGATACGACATGGCCGAAGGCGATGTCCAACATCTTCCAGCGTTCGTATGCCACGTTCCAGAACTTCCTGAATTCCTTCAGCAAAGATTACAACAGTGTGGGAGACACGCCAGCCCTGGGAGAGGACGGCAAGGATGCCGTCGTCATCGATGTATGGGTGGGGAACGGCCGGGAATGGGCGGAGCTGCTTAAAGATTTGGCAGACGAAACCTTCACCCCGGAGACCGGGATCGCCGTCAATATGAATACGATTCCGGCGGGCCAACTGGCTGTAGGGGGAGTGAACACCCTGCTGCTGGCCGCAAGCTCCGGCAAAGCGCCGGATGTGGCGGTCAGTGTAGATGGGCTGCTTCCGGTCGAGTTCGCCATCCGGGATGCCGTCGTCAATCTGAACCAGTTTGCGGATTATGAAGAGGTTTCGCAATGGTTTTTGCCCGGTGCGTTAGTTCCGTTTCGCTACAACGGCGGGGATTACGCCTTGCCGGAAACCCAGGATTTCAACATTCTGGTCTATCGTAAGGATATTTTGGCCGAGCTGCATCTGGGCATTCCCGATACATGGGATGATTTGTATCAAATTCTGCCCGTTCTTCAGCGAAACGGGATGAACGCGTTCGTTCCGCCGGTCATCGATCCGTTCCTATATCAGCACGGAGGCCAATTCTACAATGAGGAAGGAACGGAATCCGGCTTGGCCTCCCCGGAAGCTTATCGCGCCTTCAAGGAATGGACGGATTTGTATACGAATTACCGGATTCCGATCCAGGCCGATTTCTTCAACCGGATGCGTTCCGGAGAGATGCCGATCGGATTGGCCGGGTACCAGCACTATGTGCTTCTATCTACTGCGGCTCCGGAATTGGCGGGGCGCTGGGGAATCGCTCCGGCCCCCGGCAAGAAGCAGCTTGACGGCACGGTGGACCGTTCGGCGGGGGGAGCGTTGAAGGCAACCGTCATCTTCCGGCAGTCGGAGCATCCGAACGAAGCCTGGCAGTTTCTGAAATGGTGGATGAGCAAGGAGACGCAGCAGAGATTCGGACTAGAGCTGGAGTCGCTGCTGGGCGTGGAGGCGAGATGGAACAGCGCCAATGTCGAGGCCTTCCAGGAGCTTCCGTGGCCGAAGGAGGACCTGATGACCTTCCAGGAGCAATGGAAGTGGTTCAAGGAGCCACCGGTCGTCCTTGGCGGCTATTTTACGAACAGGCATTTGACCAATGCCTGGAATCGGGTCGTCATGTCGGGAATGAATCCGCGCGAATCGCTGGAGCAAGCGGTCAAGGACATCAACCGGGAGCTGGAGGCGAAGCAGGAGGAGTACGGATTCGGCAAGCCAAGATAAGATGATCATCGAGGAAGCGGAGCCAGATGATGAAGGCCGGCGAACCAGACTTCACTCTGATTGGCCGGCCGGTGTATCAGGAAGGAGGGGTCAGGTGACGGGAAAAACCGCAGTCGTCAGCGAGACCGGTATGCCGCTTGGCAAAAGGAAAAGGCTTTCCCATTTTCACAAGCATAAGCTGCAGTATTTGATGCTGGCTCCGTTTGTTCTCTTGTTCACTCTCTTTATTGTGATCCCGGTGCTGTGGTCCATCGGATTAAGCTTCAGCTACTACAATATGCTCCAGCCTGCGCGCTGGGTCGGACTCACCAATTATGAGCTGCTTTTTCTGGAGGACGATATTTTCCTGACGGCGGTGAAGAATACGCTGGCTTTTGCCGTCGTCACCGGTCCGCTTAGCTACTTTCTGTCCTTCTTCTTCGCCTGGATCATTCATAATCTGCGGTTCAGCAACGGCTTCGCCCTTGCTTTCTATGCTCCGTCGATCACGAGCTCCGTAGCTTTATCGGTCGTCTGGCTCTATATTTTCTCCGGCGACCGCTACGGCCTGATCAATAACTTGCTTATTCATAACGGATTGCTGGAGCGGCCGATCATCTGGCTCGGCAATCCGGAGACGATGCTCTATGTCGTCATGTTCGTGTCGCTCTGGATGAGCATGGGAGCGGGCTTCCTCGTCTTCCTCGCCGGCTTGCGCAATGTGCCGACGGATATATACGAAGCCGGGGCAATCGACGGAATACGCAGTAAATTCCAGGAGATGCGGCTGCTTACGCTGCCGATGATGAAGCCGCAGCTATTGTTTGGAGCCGTGAACGCGATTGTCAGCTCCTTCGCCGTCTTCGATATCGCCACGGTGCTGACCGGAATGCCCAGCCCGAATTATGCGGCGCATACGATTGTCGCTCATTTATACGATTATGCCTTTATCCGTTTTGACTTGGGCTATTCCTCGGCAATCGCCGTAGTGCTGTTTCTGTTCACGCTCACTCTCGGGCGGATCTGTATGAGGCTGCTGTCTTCGAAGGATCAGTGATCGAACATGAGATGATTTTACGAGGGGTCAGCATCACCATTCATGCAACGCTTCATCGATGGTCAGCCGTGCCATTGGTGCGACGCTTCTATCGATGGTCAGCAGTGTCGTTGGCGCAACGCTTCATAGATAATCATCAGTGTCATTGGCACAACGCTTCACTGACTGTGGGCAGCCTCGTTTACGCCATGATTCATCGAGAAAGCAGAAGGCAATCACGATTGTTCTTTAATCCGGATCTGATTCGGAGAATGCCGGGGCCGAAGTCCAAACCGAAGGGGGGAACCTGCTTTGACGGCAATAACCCGACAATGGGTCAAACCTATGTGGCGTAAGCTGCGCCGAGTCCGCATGGTCAAGCCGGGCCGGGTCGTTCTGCATCTGGTCATGCTGGTGCTGGTCGTCCTGACCTCTGCCCCGATTGTTTATGTCATCTCCACAGCTTTCAAGCCGCTCGACGAGCTGTTCATGTATCCGCCCCGGTTTTGGGTAATGAAGCCGACGCTGAAGAACTTCAGCGACCTGTTTATCGCTACGGACGGAATGCTGGTGCCCTTCACCCGCTATGTGTTCAACAGCGTCTTGACCACCGTGGCCACCGTCTTGGGCAGCGTCGTGATCTGTTCGATGGGCGCCTTCATTGTATCAAAATATAAATTGCCGGGGACCGGCTTCTTGTTTGCTTTGATTATTTCTGCACTGATGTTCTCGCCCCAGGTGACGCAAATTCCGACCTATTTCGTCATCTCCAATCTGGATTTGATCGACAGCTATTGGGCGCTCATCCTGCCGAAGCTGGCTGTTCCGTATAACTTTTTTCTCATGAAGCAGTTTATGGACCAAATTCCCGAAGCTACGCTGGAGGCGGCCAGGGTGGACGGAGCGAATGAATGGACTTCGTTCTGGAAGGTAGTTATGCCGATGGTCAAGCCGGCGTGGATAACCGTCGTCATCTTTACCTTTATAGCAAATTGGAACGATTTCTTCACACCTCTGATTTATACGACCAGTGAAGCGATGAAAACTTTGCCGCTGGCTATGGCCGGCGTGTCCAACGGAACCGTCGGACGGATGGGGGCGGCGGCGGCCGGGGCGTTCGTCACAACGATACCGACGATCATTTTGTTTGTCATCCTGCAGCGGCAGGTAATGGATACGATGGCCCATTCCGGCATCAAGTCATAGAGGCGTATAGGACACGATAGACCTTAATCGGTCTGGAAAGGCCTTCTGGCAGCTTTAACGGACCCGGAGTAGACTGTCGATTTAGGGTATACAACCAAAAACCAAAGATCATGTGCGCGGTTTGGTTTTAACGGACCCCAGAGACCTTAATCGCTCCACAAGGGCCTTTCGGTCATTTTAACGGAATCGGATGACCTTATTCCAAGAAATGCAGGCGAAAGTATGAGGATTTCAATGAAATAAGGGCGTCTGGGTCCGTTAGTCTGAAAAAAACGCCTATTTTGTCGAAATAGGGTCTTTCAGATCCGTTACACGATTACAGTGGAGGATAGTCTAAATTTTGGCGCGTAGTGTTCAATATTACACGGAGGAGGAGGGATCGGGTGAACAAGTGGATGCGAAGGCTCGGAATCGCGCTGGCCGTCTTCGTGCTTGGAGTGGCTCAGAGCTTCCCGGTATTTGCAGAGCCGGCCGAGAGCTATGTGATCGACAAGGAAGGATACAAAATCCCTACCCCTCTCGGTTATTCCGTGGAAAGGGTGCTGATCGGAGATTATCATTACGGGATGCTCAAGAACCCCGAGGATCTGTTCATCGATGCTGCCGACCGTCTGTATATAGCGGACACGGATAACAACCGGGTGGTCGTGATGGATAAGCTCGGCCAAATCCTGCGGGTATTCGGAACGGAGGAGGACGGGCTGGAGTTGATGTCTCCAAGAGGGGTATTTGTGGAGCGGGATGGAGACGTCTATATTGCGGATTCGGGCAATTCCAGAATCGTGCATCTGACGCCGGAGGGTGAGCTTGTCGAGGAGTTTGTGGCTCCGGAATCGGAGCTGATCGACCCGGATTTTCCTTTCGCCCCGGTCAAGTTCGTCATTGATCCGGGGGGGAATCTGTACGTGCAGAGCGGCAATGATTATCATGGACTGCTGGTGATTGACGGCACCAACGGTTTTCAAGGCTATCTGGCTCCAAACAAGCTGAAGTTTAATCTGCGGGATTGGATTCTGCGGGAATTGGCCACCAGGGAGCAGAGGGAGGCTCTGGGGAAGAAAGTGCCCCCCAATCATCGCAACGTGACGATCGACCCTGAGGAAGGCCGTCTGTACACGGTCATTGAAAATACCGATTCCGACGAATTGAAGCAGTTCAACTTCGTCGGCATCAACACTTATCCGGCCGCCCGGTATGGAGAATACAGCGGGAAGAACGGAATCTTCACCTCCGCCAATTTGGTCGACGTAGCAGTGGATCGCAGCGGGATTCTGAGCGTGGTCGATTCGAATCAGCGCAAGGTTTATCAATACGATCAGGAGGGCAACAATCTCCTCGTATTTGGCGGCAGCGGTTCGCAAACCGGCTTCTTCCAGGAACCGGTCAGCATTGCCGTCGATTCCGAAGGACTCCTGTATGTGCTCGACCGCGGCAGGGGGGAGATTCAAGTATTTCGCACCAACCATTTCGCAAGTCTGGTTCACGAAGGAAGCCGGCTGTTCCACGAAGGCCGTTATGAGGAGGCGATGAGTCCGTGGCAGGAGGTGCTGGCGATTCATTCCAATTATAATCTGGCTCACCGCGGGGTGGGGAAGGCGCTCTTCAAGCAAGGAAAATGGCAGGAGGCGATGAAGCACTTCCGCTTGGGCGAAGACAAGGCGAATTATTCGAAAGCGTTCCAGGAATATCGCCACATGCTGATGAGACAGCAATTCGGCTGGCTGGTTCTTGCTTCAGGCTTGCTCTTGGCCGGCTTGTACATGGCCGTCATCCGACTGGGGCGTTATGCCAGGAAGGTGGAATTTGCCCCTTCCTCCGTTCCGGCATGGGATCACGCGGTCATGGTGCTCTTCTCCCCATCGGAGGCCTTCTCCCGGATTCAGAGCCGCCCCCGTTGGAGTCCGGCTATCCTCCTTATATTGATGCTTGTGGCCGCCCGTTTTTTTGAAATCTATTTTACCGGGTTTCATTATGCGGGAACGCGTCCCGAATTTGCCAACCTGTGGCTGGAAACGTCCAAGATTATCGTCCCGCTGCTTGCCTGGATGGTATCGGGATGGGCAATCACCTCCATAATGGACGGGGAATCGAAGCTTAAACAGATAGCGGTCGCTTCCGCTTATGCCATGATTCCGATGATAGTGGGGACCGTGCTGACCACTCTGCTCACCAGCATTTTATCCCTGGATGAGAAAGCGATTTACGAAGGCTTGCGGGTGTGTATATGGATCTGGACCGGCTGGCTGTTTCTGATTCAATTCAGGGAGATGAATGATTATTCAGTCGGCCAAACGATACGTGTGATGCTGGTAACCTTGTTCGCCATGCTCGCACTGCTGGTCGCCGCCACACTGTTTTATGTGCTGATGAATCACATATTCAAATTTGCGAAGGAGCTCTTCCTGGAGCTTTACATCCGAAGCCAGTAACGCAGGAAAGGAGGGGGGGACAGCTTGACGCCTCGACGTGTGCTGCGATGGATCTCCTGGGCCGTTGTGCTTGGGCTGCTGACATTTTTCATATATGCTTTGGAGAATTATATGGTGGAGCAAGGGGTCATGGGGGATGGGGCCGGCCAGCAGAATGCCGATTTCCCGAGAGCGGTTCTCGATAAGCTGGGCGATCTTTCCGTCTATGAGAAAGTGGCGGAGAACCGGCGGTTGTCGCTGTACTACGAACCGCTTACCTCCTCTATTGCCGTTGAGGACAAAGAAACAGGCGCGGTATGGCTGTCGGCTTCCGATGTTTCCGACGAAGAGGCGGGCGGGAGTCAGCTCCTTAAGGACAGTCTGAAGTCGCCGTTCAATTTCTCCTATGCCGATATTGGACGCCCCACCCATGAGGTGGTTAGTTCCAACCTGATTTCCGGCTCACCCACAATCGGGAAAGAAGCAGTGGACAACGGAATCAGGGTTACGTATCAGTTTGACAATCTCGGCCTGCAGTTCGCGATCGAGTTCACGCTTGATGAGGACCGTCTGGTCGTCTCCGTACCGGTTACGGAAATCCGCGAGCAAGGGAATTACGCCCTTGTCTCCATCGAGCCGGTTCCCAATCTGGGAGCGGCTTCCGATCGGGATAAGGGGTATATGTTCTATCCGGATGGCAGCGGAGCGATCTCCTTTTTCAAGGAAAGCCATCCCCAATACAGGGAAAAGTATTCTGCGCTTGTCTACGGCTCCGAGGATATATTCGAGAGGAACGGACAACGGGCGGAGAACGCTTATTTACCGGTATTCGGAGTCCATAAGAACGGCAGAGGATTCGTGGCTTATATCACGGAAGGAGAGTTTGAATCGAAGATTCATTACGCTCCAAGCGGTTACCTGGTCAATGTGAACCGCGTTTCCGCGGAATTCCTCTACCGGCGCGAATATTCCGCAGCGATCCGCAAAGGGGAATACGCCAGAAGGGTAGAAACCGGGATGCGGGCTTTCGATCATCAGGTCGTCTATCACTTTCTGCCGAAGGGCAGGGCGGAATATTCGGATATGGCCCAAATTTATCGGGAGTATCTTATCCAGTCGGGCAAGCTTCACAGAACGATAGAGAAGAACAAACGGACGATTCCTCTCGCCCTGAACCTGTTTATGGGCGTGAAGGAGGAACGGGTGCTGAAGGACCGCTTCGTGCAGGCTACGACCTTCGAGCAGGCGGAAAATATTGTTCAGCAGTTGAAATCAGCCGGGGTGGAGGAGATGAGCGTCATTGTCAAGGGGTGGATGACAGGAGGATACGGGGATTTTCCGGATGGAACCGCTGCTGCCGGCGAGCTGGGCGGTGCCTCCGGGCTGAAGCGGCTCGCCCGAACGATGAAGGAGAACGGCCTGGAGCTGTTTCTGAATTTCAACAATGTTCATGCTAACGCGGATAATCTGGGCGTGAGGAAGATGTCGGCGGTCATGAAGGACCCGGGCAGGCTGCCGCTGCAGAACTATTACGGAGATTCGCTGCTGCTGAATGCAGTGACAGCGGCAAGCCGCTTTGACTCCGGTCATAAGCAGACTTTGTCCGGATACGGAGCGAGCGGAATCGATTTTGAAGCTTATGGGGATTTGGCTGTTGCCGATCACAGCGAATGGAACCCTCTGACCAGAGAAGGAACCGTCGGGCAGTGGCTCTCCATGCTTCGGGAATCCCGGGAGATGAACGGGAAGGCGGCGGTTCACGGCGGAAATCAATATGTTCTTCACCTGGCGGACCGGTTGTCGGATCTTCCGCTGGAGGACTCCCGCTACGTCTTCACAGACGAGGCCGTTCCTTTCTACCCGATGATTGTCCATGGCAGCATTCCGTACAGCGGCGACATTCCGCTCAATATCCATCACGATCAGCGGCAGGGATTCCTTAGATGGGTGGAATACGGAAGTATGCCTCTCTACGAATTGACCTGGCGGGAGCCGGAGGAGCTTCGCTTCACGGAATACCGCAAGCTGTTCAGCTCTGCCTTCGGGCAATGGGCTCCGGTCATCATCGAGCAGTACCGGGAGCTGAACGAGAGGCTCGGGCATACCTGGGGGCTCGCGATGACCTCTCATCGCAAGCTGGAACGGAATGTATACGAGACGGGTTACGAGGATGGAACGAGGGTAATCGTCAATTATGGCTCTATTCCTTATGAGACGGAAGGGACGACGGTTAAACCGCTGGATTACGCTGTTTTGACCAAGGAGGTGGGGGAATGAAGCTGGGCCTGGAAAGAAGAAAGAGGATCAGTGGGCTTCTCTTCATCTCCCCGTGGCTGGTCGGCTTTGCCGCCTTCCTCGTCTATCCGCTGATCAAGTCCCTCTATATGAGCTTTCGTGAAATTCAGGCGGTGGCTGATTTGCAGATGACCTTCGTCGGCTGGGACAACTATTCGAAAGCGATTTTGAAGGACACGCAGTTCATCCCGTTCTTTTATAAGGCCATTCAGGATGCCATCGTTGAGATTCCGCTCATCCTTGTCTTTTCTTTCTTCATCGCCACTTTATTAAACCAGGAAACCGTAGGCCGGATGTTCTTCCGCGGAGCCTTCTTCCTGCCGGTGCTGATCGGCTCGGGCTTCGTGATGCAGCAGCTTCTGGGCCAGGGGATAGGCGGGCTGGATGCGGTGAAGGACCCGACGGAAATGATGCGCGAAGGCGTTGCCAACGGGCTTGCGGTGCCAGAAGCCATCGCTATGTACCTGCCGAATGATTTGGTCAAGACGCTGTCCGACATCATGGGCAGACTGACGATCATTTTCTGGAAGACGGGAATCCAGATTCTGCTCTTTCTGGCCGGACTGCAGGGAATTTCGGATTCGCTGTATGAATCGGCGAAATGTGACGGCGCCACTCCTTGGGAAATGTTCTGGAAAATTACGTTTCCGCTCATGACCCCGGTGCTGCTTCTCAACGGAATTTTCACGCTGGTGGACTCGTTCACGGACATGCGCAATAACGTTATGCGCTATATCCAGAAGGTGGCGTTCACCGATATTGAGTTCGGTTATGCCGCGGCGCTCGGCTGGATTTATTTCGTGTTCGTATTTCTGCTGATTGTGCTGATCTTCACCTTGACCCGCAAGAGCGTATTTTACGCAGGGGACAGGTAACACAGAGTGGGCGGCGCGCTTGCTTCAACGGCATGTCGGAAGCCATCCCAGTCTATGCGGCTACATGCGGAAGCATAAGGAGGAGGTTTAACGATGCAGACTGTTCGTACCCGCCCGAGTATCGGGGCAAGAATGGCTTTGGCCGCGGAAGGGATTCGCAGGTGGAAAATCGCATATCGCATCTACCGGCTGTTCATCTATCTCTTTCTGATCGGACTGTCGTTCGTGTTCCTGTATCCGTTTCTCTTCATGATCTCGACCTCGTTCAAATCCCCGGGCGATCTGGTCGATCCGACGGTATACTGGATTCCGAAGCAGTTCAGTGTGAAGGGATATTTCGACGCCTACGCGGCTCTTAATTATTTGCCCTATCTGAAAAACACGGTCGTCCTGACGCTGCTCACCGTGACCGGCCAGATGCTGTCCTGCGCGGTAGTCGGCTACGGCTTCGCCCGCTTCCGCTTCCCGGGCAGGGAGCTGTTGTTCGCGCTCGCTATGTTTACCATGATAGTGCCTCCGCAAACGATCATCGTGCCGATGTTTATTCAATACAAGGAATTGAACTGGATCAATACGATTCTGCCCATGGTTGTGCCGAGCTTCTTCGCTAACGGACTGCGCGGGGCCTTGTTTATCTTCATCTTCCGCCAGTTTTTCCGCGGCTTGCCTCATGAGCTGGAGGATGCGGCCCGGGTGGACGGCTGCGGCGCACTGCGAACCTTCATCCGTATCGTGCTGCCGGTCTCCATTCCGCCTATACTTGTATCGGCGATTCTTTCGGTGGTGTGGCACTGGAACGATTTCTTCGAGCCGGCCATCTTCCTGGTCGACCGTGATAAATTTACTCTGCCGATGATGCTGCCCTTCCTCGGGCAGTCGCTGAACTCGATGTCGGGAGGGACGGCCAGCGCCAATGTGGGCCAGGCGACAACGATGGCCGGATGTGTCCTTGTCATCCTTCCAATCCTGATTCTCTATCTCGAAATTCAGCGTTACTTTATGAAGAGTATCGAACGCTCCGGAATTGTAGGATGAAAATGTTGGATGACAGTCTATTCCAGATATGTTAATATAAATTTGCTTGCAATTTAATACATTATTCAAACTACTAGGGGTGCCCTATATTCGGGCTGAGAGGAACGCAGATAGCTTCCAACTCTTATGAACCTGATCTGGTTAGTACCAGCGGAGGGAAGTAGTCACTAGGGTATTTGTATACCCTATTATTTCCGCAGACCAAGAACCGGGTTCATGAATGCCATGAATCGGTTCTTTTTTATTTATCCGATTCCCTCTCCCCCCCATGAAGAAAGGAGGTTCCTTCTCCATCCAGCCAATTTGCAGCCCATTCGGCTGAACTTGCAAGCGATTCTATGCAATTCTATTGATTTTCAAAATTCAAGGAGGCGGTTCCAATGACTTTTACTCAACAATTACGGGAAACCAACCAGGATTTGTTCGAAATGATTTTCCATCATCCGTTTGTAGAAGGGATCGGCCGCGGAGATATTGCCAAAGAAGCGGTCATGCATTATGTAAAAGCCGATTTTGAATATTTGAACGCATTTATGAAAATCTATGCGATTGCCATGTCCAAGTCGGATACTCGCAGCGATATTGCCTTTTTCCATGAACAGGTAGGCTTTACCTTACACTCGGAAACCGGCCCGCATATGAATTTGTGCGACTATATCGGCGTTTCCTATAAGGAATTGCAGGGTCATCCACTCCCGCCAACTGCGGATCATTATGTGAAGCATATGATGTATCATGCCTATACCGGTTCACTCGGGGAAATCTACGCCGCTCTCTTGCCGTGCCCATGGACCTATTTGGAAATCGGCAAGGTGCTCATGGAGAAATATAAGCCTCAAGCGAACCATCCTTTTTATCGCTGGATTACTTTCTATGCCGACTCGGGAATAGAAGCACTCACCGAAACCTTGTGCAAGCGGCTCGATGCTTGTGCCGAAGAAGCCTCGGAAGCCGAGAAAAACCGGATGCGCGACGCCTTTCGAAAAAGCTGCCAGCTCGAGCTCTGCTTCTGGGAAATGTCCCTGACTTGCGAAACATGGCCCGCCGGAAACATTGGAGTGACTGCGCCATGAAGCGTGTTCCTTGTGCTCTCACCATTGCCGGAACGGACCCGACGGGCGGCGCCGGTATCCAGGCCGATCTGAAAACATTTCAAGAACTGCAGGTGTACGGAATGTCCGTCATTACTTCCGTTCTCGCGCAGAATACGACCGGAGTCCAGGATGTCGTCCATCATTCGACGGCTTTCATCGGTCGTCAACTGGATTCCGTTACAGAGGATATACCGGTTCACGCTTTTAAAACAGGCATGATTGCCAGCTTGGACATGATGGAATTGTTGACAAGGAAGATTCCGGAAATTAAAGCCCCTTATGTGCTGGACCCCGTCATGATAGCGACAAGCGGGGATGCGCTCATTGATCCGGATGCGCGCGCCTTCTTGAGGGACAGGCTCCTGCCGCTCGCCAGCATCGTCACTCCGAATATACCGGAGGCGGAGAGCTTGACCGGCGGTACGATTACAACGACAGCGGATATGGAGGAAGCGGCCGTAGCGCTCGTTAACCTGTACGGGGCCGGAGCCGCGCTTGTCAAAGGCGGACATTTACGCGGAGAAGCTGTAGATATTCTATACGACGGGGAAAAGCTGTACGCTCTGTCTGCGGATAGAATCGAGACGACCAACACGCACGGTACCGGTTGTACGTTATCGGCCGCGATTACCGCCTATTTGGCGCAGGGGCTTCCTTTATATGAGGCCGCACGTAAGGCCAAAGACTATATTACCGCGGCCATCCGCCATTCCTTGCCGCTTGGGAAAGGCAATGGCCCGACGAATCATTGGGCGCCGCGGATCGGAGGCAGCCAAGCATGAATCAGTCGATTATCGATCAAGTTCGCCGACAAGTGCCGTTTATCTATCACCTGACCAATCAGGTGGTCATGAATTTCAGCGCCAACGGGTTGCTCGCTTTCGGCGGTACGCCCGCCATGGCCAAATATATAGAAGTGGCGGAACCGCTGGCAGCGGCATCCGACGGGGTTCTGATCAATTTAGGCACACTCTCTCGCGATGAAGTGCCGGCATTGGTCAAAGCAGGTAAAGCCGCGAATCAAAAAGGGATCCCCGTCGTCCTTGATCCGGTGGCGATTGCTTGCTCGGCCTTCACTAAAGAAGCGGGGCGGGAGATACTGCAGGAGGTGAAGCTGGCCGCGGTCAAGGGCAATGCCGGGGAAATGGCTTATCTGGCCGATATTCCGTGGGAAACCCGCGGCGTCGATTCCATAGGCGGCGGCGATGCGGCGGCAGTGGCCGGGGAAGTGGCGAAGCGTTACAGCACGATAGCGGTCGTTACGGGGGAAACCGATTATATAGCGAGTGAGGACAAGCTGCTCGTTAATGAAACCGGCCATCCGCTGTTGACCAAAATAACGGGCGGCGGCTGTTTGCTCGGCTCGATTCTGGCCGCCTGCCTGACGACCGATGCCGATGCCTTGGAGCAAGCCTATACGGCCGTATCCTTCTATGGGCTGGCGGCGGAGTATGCGGCAGCCCGTCCCGAAGTACGCGGTCCCGGTACGTTCCTGCCCGCTTTTCTTGACGCTCTGTCCTACGACATTAAAGATTTGGAGGGGAAATAAATGAGAATCCAACGTGCGCAGCTTCGCAAATATTTTATTATGGGGAGCCAGGATTGCACACGAAGCCCCGAGGAAATATTGCTGGAGGCGGCGAAAGCGGGCATTACCGCTTTTCAATTTCGCGAGAAGGGCCCCGGTTCGCTGTCCGGCAGCGCAAAGCTGGAGCTCGGCAAAAAACTGCGCAAAATTTGTTCCGAATATGGTATTTTATTTATCATAAACAATGATGTGGAACTGATCGAGCCGCTTCAAGCCGACGGTATTCATGTCGGACAGCAGGATGAACGGACAGACACGATCCGCGCGCGCTATCCCGATACGATCATCGGGCTGTCCGTGACGAATATCGAGGAGGCGAGTCGGCCGTCGATGGCCTGTGCCGATTACGTCGGGGCAGGGCCCGTATACCGCACGGCAACGAAAATCGATGCCAAAAAGCCCGTCGGCACCGCCTGGATCCGGGAGCTGCGCGCTTTTCTGCCGGAAATGCCGATGGTCGCTATCGGCGGCATCACACCGGACAATGCCCGCCTTTCACTGGATGCAGGGGCTGACGGCGTTGCCGTCGTCTCCGCCATTACGAAGTCCGGCAATATCCGGGAAACGGTCGCACGTTTATAAATACCACAACGTTTTACTTGTGAATGAAGAAAGGAACCCGTCCAATGTCTATGAAATTGCCCGAAGTATCGGCAGATGCACCGCAATGCGAGCTGACGGTCCTGAACGCCGGATATTACCGGGCGTCCCTAAACATGCTGCATAAAGAGCGCCCCCGGCAACAAATCTGGGGGCCGGCATTATTCTTTCTTATCCGGCATCCGAAGAACGGTTATTTTCTGTTCGATACCGGCTATTCCACGCGTTTCCGGGAAGCAACCCGCCTCGTTCCATACCGATTGATGCGTTTGGCGACGCCGGTTCGCATTACGGAACAGGAGCACGCTCTGGTTCAATTGCAGGCGATGGGGGTTGAGCCGGATGAGGTGACGGTCATCTTGTCCCATATGCATGTGGATCATACGGGGGGAATCCATGATTTCCCCCGTTCCCAAATTATAGTCAACAAGGTGGAATGGGAATTTACGCAGGGGCGGTCCCCCTTAAGGCTGTTTCCCCACGCCTATCTTTCCTCTCTCTTTAACCAAATCGATCCGAATCGGGTCAGACTGATCGATTTCGATTCTTCCTCCGGATACGGTCCTTTGCCACAGGCTGTGGATCTGTTGGGCGACGAATCGCTTGTGCTTGTCCCGCTGCCGGGCCATTCCGTCGGACAGATGGGCCTGCTGATCAATCATACCCGGCAGGGAAGAGTCCTGCTCTGCGCGGATGCGGTCTACATGCAGGACAATTATCGTGACAGGCTGGCCGGAAGCCGGATCAGCCGGATAGCGCATTACGATTATTCGCAATATCTAAGTCAATTTGCGCTGCTGCACGATTTGGAGAAGGAGAACAGCGGTCTGACCATCCTGCCTTCTCACGACCCCGGAGTATATGAACGATATGTTCTGGGCAAAGGTCGGGCAGGCCAATAGATTATGGAAAACAGATCGCTGCCGTCATCCTTCCTCCCGTCTTAGGGATGGGGGAGACCCCTTGGGTGCGCCTCAGGGAGCCGCTGAAGCCTGGGCTTCGGCCGCCATGCACAAATAATAGGACAAGCCGGTTTGCTCGGCTTCCAGCATACCCCGGTGGAAATCGTCTTGGACGAAAAACCGGGCCTGCGCGGCAAATTCCGCTTCATTGATGGAATGTCCGTGCCGGTTCAGAAAATCAAGATGTGTGCGCAGATGCTTCATCACTTTTGCGTCGTCGAATTTCACCCCGCTCCTAAGGAACTCCGCCATCCCGTTCATAAAGCGTACGGCCTCCTTGGCCTGCTCGTTCAACTCCTCCGGTTGGATGGGCCCGGCTTCCAGGTCGTAGTTGTACTTTTCCTTCAAGTATTCGCTTTGTTCGTGCAGAGCTTCCTTCCATTCTTCTTCACTGTCGAAGCCTCTAAACATAGATTGGGTATCCATAGGCTCTCCTTCCTTGGTACTGCGAATCGTTTCCTCCAAAGTATGAATCAAATCCTCCAGTCTTCTCTTGCGGGCAAGAAGAAGCCGGCGCTGATCCGACAGGACGGATAACCGGTCTTGACCGCTTTCCAGCAGGTCTTTGATTTGCTGCAGCGGGAAGTCCAATTCCCGGTAAAACAGAATTTGCTGCAGCCTCTCCAATTCTTTCTTTCCATACAGTCGATAGCCCGCATCCGTCACCTCTCCGGGGTACAGAAGACCGATCTTATGGTAATAATGCAGTGCCTTGACCGTAACATGGGTCATCTCGGCAACTTCTTTGACGGTGTATCCCATCCGCCTTACCTCCTTCTACAAGCATTGTAAAGCCTCCCCTTGGGTCAGAGTCAATCCTTATTCCGTTTAACCCCCTTTGTACCTGAAGAATACACGGAAGAAAATTTTTCCATCGAAGTACTTTCAACCCGGTTGACTCTCCTCTGAGAGGAGGCCCTACAATGAGCCTCGGAATTCCGAATAATATTCACCTTGAAAGGAGAAGTAGGGAAAATGTCATCTCCCCGTGAGGCTCTTCGCAGCCGATATGTCCGGGCCGTTATGGTGTCCGGATTGTTCTCGCAGATCGGCATCTGGGTCCGGAATCTATCCGTACTGTTATTTGTTATGGAGCAAACCGGAGGAAACGCTCTGGCTGTTTCCATGATCTCTGTGGCCGAGTACGCGCCTATCTTCATATTCTCGTTCTTGGGGGGTGTATTCGCGGATCGTTGGCGACCAAGAAGAACGGTTATTTGGTGCGATCTTCTCAGCGCCCTATCGGTATTTGCCGTTCTGGCTTCCTTCGAACTGGGCGCGTGGCCGGCCGTATTTTTCACCACATTGTGTTCCTCCATTCTGTCGCAATTTGCCCAACCGTCCGGTATGAAGCTGTTTAAAATCCATGTGCCGGAAGATCAGGCCCAAGCGAGCATGTCCTTGCTGCAGACGATGATCTCTGTCTTTATGATTGTGGGGCCGATGCTGGGCACCGTTGTATATCAAAACCTGGGCATGGCTGCCGCAATCGCCATGACGGGCTTCTCGTTCCTGCTGTCTGCCGCCGCTATGGCCTTCATTCCGCCTGATCCCGAAGCGGGCAGCGCCGCGAAAGGGAAGACCTCCCTGTGGAAGGAAATGTCCGACGGAATCCGTTATGTGTTGTCGAGGCCGGTGCTTAGATTGCTCAGTATCAGTTTTGTGGCGGTTGGTCTCGGAGTCGGATTAATCTCGCCTCTCGGAATTTTTGTCGTGACCGAAAGGCTCGGATTGTCTCCGGAGTACCTGCAATGGCTGTTGATACCGTATGGCCTTGGGGAAATGGCGGGAGGCTTCCTCGCCTTCGGTGCGGCCGGCCGTATTCCTCCGCAGAGGCTATTGGTGCTTGGTCTGGTTATGAACGCCGCAGGGATTGCCCTAATGGGGGTATCCGGCGTACTATGGCTGGCTATGCTGGCCCAGCTTATCATCGCTCTGTTTCAACCCGCCATCTTTATCGGAAATCATTCGCTTGTGATCCAAAATACGGACGTATCGTTCATAGGCCGGGTAACAGGCATCCGAACCCCTCTTATGACCGGTTCTATGGTGATTATGATGAGTTTATCCGGGGTTCTGAAGGAAATGTTTCCGCTCATTGTCCTGTATTCGGCTGCAGCTCTGTTATTTATCATCGGAACGTTAGTCGTCCTGCCGCTTCCGGGGACTAAGAGCGAGACACTGGGAGCGGACAAGAACTAACGATGACGCAAGCGGGGAGAAGATTCTTAATGCTTCTACCCCGAGGAAGGAGTAAACGGAGCAGGCAAAAATAGGCTATAATCATACTTTCCCTGTGTACAGCGGGCTGGATATGCTATTCTGAAAGGAACTATTTTCGGGAGGCGATGTTTATGGTTAGCAGTGTATATGTCGTTCAAGGGCTCATTCGAGGGGGGACCGCATCATTCGCCCTATAAACTGTGATCCCCCTCAGAATCTGAAAGGGGTATCCTATTGTTCAACCATAAGCAAGCGGAGACATATTTAAACCGGTACGGTGAGCGGCTCGGCGTCCATTGGTCTGCGAGCAAGCAAACTTATCCAGTAGCGGTTGGCCGGGCAGTGCCGGTCCGATCTGGAGCCAACCCTAGTTCAGGGGAGGCCGGACATGGAGCTTCCTAGAGATTTACGGCAGGCTATTGATGTAGAGATCGCGCTGCGCTCATCCAAGCAGCTTGCGGTCGCCGCGGCGAGGCTGTCCAGCCGCTATCGCACAGGCTTGTCTTCGAGAAGCGGCAAGTTTCTGCAATCACAGGAGGATGTGGAAGCTTATGCGGCATTTCGCCTTCCAGCCACTTTTGCAGCGGTATATTCGACGGCAAGGGAGGTTCAAGAACGGCTTCCGGGCTGGTCCCCCAATACTTTATTGGACATAGGGGCCGGTCCGGGTACGGCTATGTGGGCAGCGGCCGCTGTATGGCCGGGGCTGATCAGCCGGATAACGCTCATGGAACGCGAGGAAGGCATGATTGATCTTGGCAGACGTTTGGCTGCCCATTCATCCTTCTCCGCAATTTGGGAAGCCCATTGGCGCAGGCTTGATCTCAGAGGGAGATGGGGCGTCAGCGCGCATGATCTGGTGATCGCGTCTTATGTGCTGGGAGAGATGCCTTCCAGCGACTGCGAGGCTATCATCGGCAAGCTCTGGGAATCGACCTCCCACACATTGGTTATCATCGAGCCGGGCACACCGGCAGGGTTTGCGCGTATCCGGCAGGCTCGGGAGCTGTTGCTGTCTATGGGAGGTCGGATTATAGCTCCATGCCCTCATGAGAACCGATGTCCTATGTCCGGGCGGAACTGGTGCCATTTTGCGGCGAGGGTATCGCGCTCGCGGCTTCATCGTCTGGCCAAAGCGGGGGAACTCGCCTATGAAGACGAGAAATTTTCTTATATCTGCATTTCTCGGGCAGGCGGAACGACGATTCCAGGAAGAGTCATCCGCCATCCCCAGGTTCATACAGGGTTTATCCGGCTCGAGCTTTGTACCCCGCTAGGGCTGGATGAGACGGTCGTCACCCGCAAGGACCGCGATCGGTTCCGCAGGGCGCGCCATCTTCGTTGGGGCTCGCCTGTTCCAGGCCCGGACGATAGAGAATAGGCCACATGCCTTTTTGCGGGCGTTACGGCTGCATCACGGTGTATTACAAGGATTCAGGAAGCAGTTCCCATCGCGGGACTGCTTTTCTTTGTGGGAGAAAATGGCCTTGTCTGGAATTCTTTATATGTAACAGGAGAGGGCCACCTGCTCTGGGAAAATTTAGTATGCACAGCTCGTGAAAACATGTTACATTTTATATAATCAGAAAGAGCACGAACCGGCCGTCATAAGGGAGGAAATCGGGAATATGCCAATCTGCATTGCTTTATTACGGGGAATTAACGTCAGCGGGCAGAAGATTATAAAGATGGATCAGTTGTCCGCTATTTTCGAATCGTTAGGCTTTCAAAATGTGCAAACCTATATACAAAGCGGGAATGTTGTTTTTCTAGCGGTGGAGGAGGAAAGCGAGGTCCGGGTCCATAAAATCGAAAGCCGGCTCCAGGAGGAACTTGGTTATGAGGTTACCGTAGTTCTAAGAACGATGGAGGAGTTGAAGGAGGTTGTGGAACGGAACCCTTATGACCTGCCTTCCCTCACTCCGGATGAGAAGGTGTATGTCAGCTTTCTTAGTGGGGAACCGGCGCAAGAAGCCAAGGATCGGTTATTGTCTTATAAAAATGAAATAGATGATTATCGTCTCCGCACCCGGGAAGTTTACATTCTATGCCGCAAAGGCTACGGGAAATCTCTGTTTTCCAATAATTTTCTCGAGAAAAAGCTTGGTCTGGCGGCTACGACACGCAACTGGGCCACAGTCAAAAAGCTTGTAGCAATGGCCGAAAGCTTAAGGAGCAAAGGATAAGGAGGGACACGACAATGAGTGATTTCCATACGTTGAGCACAGAGGAATTACACGAATACCGTTTCCGGCTGCAAGAGCAGTATAACCGGTTCCGTAGCCAAAAGCTGAAACTGGATATGTCCAGAGGGAAGCCTAGTCCCGAACAACTGGATTTGGCTAACGAAATGCTGGGTCTGATCCGCTCCGGGGATGATTTTCTGGCCAAGAATGGTGTAGATACCCGTAACTATGGGGGCTTGGACGGGATTCCCGAGGCGAAGGAGTTGTTCGCCCCAATGCTGGAGGTTCATCCGGAGGAAATCATCATAGGCGGGAACTCCAGCCTCAATATGATGCATGATACGATAGCTAGAGCTATGCTGCATGGAGTATGCGACAGTGAAATTCCGTGGGCCAAGCTGCCTGTTGTCAAATTTCTGGCCCCCGCACCGGGGTATGACCGGCACTTTGCTATCTGCGAGCTGTTCGGCATCGAAATGATAACGATAGACATGCTGCCGGACGGGCCGGATATGGATACGGTAGAGAGGCTCGTGAGCGAGGACGAAGCAATCAAAGGAATATGGTGTGTGCCCAGATACAGCAATCCGGAGGGGATCACGTATTCGGATGAAGTGGTCGACCGGCTGGCCTCGATGAAGACGAAGGCCGGCGATTTTCGAATTTTCTGGGATGACGCCTATGCCGTACATCACTTAACCGATCGGCCCGCATCGCTGAAGAACATTTTGACGGCATGTAAAGAAGCCGGTAATCCGAATAGGGTTTTCCTGTTCGGATCTACATCGAAGATCAGCTTCTCGGGATCCGGCGTAGCCATGATGGCATCCAGTCAAGGGAACCTGGATTGGACGAGGAAGCTTCTTTCCGCAGAAACCATCGGCCCCGACAAGATTAATCAGCTTCGGCATGTCCGCTTTTTTAAGAGCTTGGATGGAATCATGGAGCATATGGCCAGACACGCGGCTATCCTGCGGCCCAAATTTGAGCGGGTGCTTGAAATCCTCGATTCCGAATTGGGCGGTAAATCGATAGCTTCCTGGAGCCGGCCTCAAGGAGGATATTTTATCAGTCTGAACACATTGGACGGCTGCGCCAAAGCGGTGGTCGAGATGGCAGCCGGCGCGGGAGTCGTGCTGACCAAGGCAGGAGCCACCTATCCATACGGTATAGATCCCCGTGACCGGAACATACGTCTCGCCCCTTCGTATCCGTCTATGGAAGAGCTGACGACTGCTATTCAAGTGCTGTGCCTATGTGTTCAGTTAGTGTCTATTAACAAGCTGTTGAAGGATGGGTCCAAGTAATGTCCGGAGAAGCTCTGGCCGTTCAGACCTGTATTGAAATCCGCAGGGAAATCCGGGGGATAGAGGAAATCATCACCGAAGCCTCCTATGAAATGAAGCTTTACGAAGACGAAATCACAGTCAGACGGGAAAGATTTCCGCTTCATGATGTTTTCGACATCTCCTTTTTCCGCAATCACCGGGAGGAGGGGGCGATTGGTTTTTTATATTTGCACACAAAGAATGGAGTCCGGACCTTCTATATTAGGGAAAATCCTGACATGCTTATTGAAGTCTACAAAAAATTGTCCGCAAAAGAGCTTTAGCCGATATACGACAACACCTGCCGCTGAGGCAGGTGTTTTTATTTTTTTGCCACATAAGAGTTCCTATTGGCTTAAAAACTTTCACTTTCGCAGAGCGAAATTGGTCCAAAGGTTTGATGTGACTGGCTGATGAAATATAAGTTTGGATATAGATCCTGCACAAACTATCGCTTTCTACTTTGAAAATCCGTCTATTTTCATTTTCTTCTGGTGCCGTTGCAAGCGGGAATGGCGCGTCTAATTGGAAAAAACGACTTAACTGTATTCTATACAGTTAGATTCCAGCGAATGGCAGAAAGTGATTGAAGTAAATGGAAAAACTCCATTTAGAATCGAGTTTTTTTGCTGAAATCGCCTTTTGAGCGCAAACTAGCTGCAGGTTTTCCACTTAGTTTCCGTCTTTCGCCCTCAGAGGAACAAACTAGCTGTATGAAATCCAGTTAGACGTCCATGACGAAAGAGTTGGATACGTTACCGAGCTTTTCGACAAAGAATCGTTGCGAAGTTATTGCAGTTTGGCAAAATGCCGGACAAGGAAGTCCCGGAATTGTAGGGCCGCCCGGGAAAGGTAGCGGTTTTCCAGCCAAGCGATATGGAAGGTGCGCTGACAAACAGGACGGTCGATACGAAGCTTAATTAAAGGTGTTTCCGCGTCCCCTTTGCAAGCACCGACGAAAGCGACGCCGAGTCCGGCCCGAACCAGGTTGCCGATAGCGGTCGGTTCGTCAACTTCGCACACGACGTTAGGACGAAATCCCGCGGCCCGGCAGAATGCATCATTCATCTTTCGAAACGGATACCCCTCCTTATAGCCGATGAATGGCTCATGGGCCACCTCGCTCAAGCAGATGCTGTCCCGCTCCGCCAATCGGTCCCCGCTAGGCACGGCCAAGTAAACCTCCTCATTCAACACAGGAAGAGCACAAATTCCAGGCTGTTCAATCGGCATCGCGGTAAAACCAAAATCGACCTCGCCATTCTCAATCAATTGCCCCATATCTTCCATGGAGGCTTGGGTAATGCGAAAGTTGACCTTCGGGTATTGAGCCAGGAATGCGCCTATCGGCTCGGACAGCCGGTTGAGGGTCGATGTCGCCAAGTAAATGCTGCCGTGCTCCATACCCGCCAGATCGGCGACTTCTCTTCTTCCTTCTTCCAGCAGCGATAACGCGGCCTCCGCTTTCTTCAAAAATGCTTTGCCGTATGCATTAAGCCGAATTTGCCGCCCTTGACGGTCAAACAGCGGGACGCCCAAATCCTCCTCCAGCCGGGAGATGGTCTTGCTTAATGCGGGTTGAGCAATATGAAGCTCCTGGGCCGCCCGGGTCATATGCTCGAGTCTGGCGACGGTGCGGAAATAGTGTAGCTGCAGTAATTCCATAGCCCATTGGTCCTCCATTCATATACTTCAGTATATATATGCATAAATAAAATAGTATTTTTCTTTATGTATTACTCATTGTAGAATGAATTCTGCCGGAGGACAATCGGCAATTTATAAGCAGTTGGGTTGGACCGGATGGGAAAGGAGAGGAAAAAATGGAGAGCGGCAGACCGCAGAAAGCCGGAGAGAGCCTGATGCGTATTCTTGCCGTCACTTTGGTTCTTACAGTGATGAGCGCAACTATGTTCAACATCGTACTTCCCGAAATCCGCCTGGACTTTCATCTGACCTATGCGCAGGTGAGCTGGGTCTCTTCCGCCTATATGCTTACCTATGCCATAGGCTCGGTGACCTACGGGAAATTTGCCGATATTTATAAGCTCAAGCATTTGCTGACCTTCGGGTTGATTTTTTTCGCGGTCGGCTCCATGATTGGCCTGGCTTCCCAAGCCTACTGGATGGTGCTTCTGGGCCGGGTTTTGCAGGCCGTTGGCGCTTCAGTCATTCCTGCTGCCGCCATGATCATCCCCAGCCGGTACTTTCCCCCGGAAACCCGTGGGAGAGCCTTAGGGCTATCCGCCGCAGGACTGGCGCTCGGCAGCGCCGTTGGACCGGTCGTCTCTGCACTTGTCGTCAGTCTGGTTCATTGGCGGTGGCTGTTCTGCATGCCGCTGCTGGTTTTGCCTATGCTGCCTTTATTTCGCAAATATTTAGGTGATGAGGAGAGGAAGAAGGGAAAATACGACGGGCTGGGGGGAAGCTTGTTGGCCGGAGCCGTCGCCCTGCTGCTTCTGGCCGTCACATATGAAAAGGGCGGATTGGCAGCCGCCGGCTTAATAGGCTTCTTGTTATTTATAGCGCGAATCCGCTATACGGCGGAACCTTTTGTCCGGCCTCATCTGTTCAAGAATAGAAGCTACTCGCTTGGCTTGGTAATGGCCTTTCTGGCGGGAGGGATTGGCTACTCCTTTCCTTTTCTAAGTCCGCAGCTTTTTTCCAATGTTTATCATTTGGTCCCGGGAGCGATCGGGCTCGCCATGTTTCCGGCTGCCATTTCTTCCGCCTTGCTGGGAAGAATTTTATGGCGGGTTCCGTCGCCGCTGTCATGTACAGCAAAGTGATGGACCATGGCCCCATCGTCGCCTTCAATCCGATAAACGCTTATTCTAATGCGTTTGTTTTCAGCAACATTTATTTTTTCCTGGCGGTTGGGTATACGGGAATTATTGTGTTGTATTATCTGCAATTCGACAGGGAGGCGAGAAAGCGGCGAAGTCTGGCAGGAGGTATGGCGGAAGGCTAGAATCGGGGAGAATTCAATGTCTACGACAAACGTTTCAAATGGCTGTAAGCTTTGTTCGCAATCAACTGGGTTCTTGGGTAATACGGATATTACCATAGATGTGATCGTAGGTCGTCATCACTTTCTGATCGGGAAGAGACGGATTAATGAAACTTGTCAGCGCAGCCCAGCGGAAGCTGGAAGCTGCCAGAGGATTATAAGCAAAATAGACAGATGAAAGGATGGATAGAACATGGCCCTGTGTGAATTTAGACATTCCTCAGCTGCCCTGAGTGTGGGAAGAAATCTCCGTGTGAAGCGGCTTTATATTAGATCAGAGGGAGGGGAACAAAGATGAAGGCAGCGGCTTTTCATTCCTTCGGCCCTCCGGAGGTTCTGCAGCTTGTGGATTTAGAGGCGCCGCATGCGGGTCCCGGCCAGGTCCGGGTTCACGTTAAGGCGGCTGGCGTGCAGCCATTCGATACTGCGGTGCGAACCGGCTGGCAGCCACCGGGCGCCTCCGTGAAGTTCCCGCAGATTCCGGGCAATGAATTCGCGGGTGTGGTGGATCAAACCGGGGAGGGGGTCAGCGGCTTCTCCATCGGTGATGAAGTGCTGGGCTACCGGATATTGGGATGCTACGCCGAATATGTCGTCGTCCCTGCCGATCAGCTCGTCCTCAAGCCGCAGGGCATGCCCTGGGAGGAAGCCGCCGTCCTGTCCGCCTCCGGCCAGACCGCGTATACAGCGCTGCGGGAGCTTGAAGTGGGGCCGGGCGACACGGTACTGATTCATGCGGCGGCAGGTGGAGTAGGTACTATGGCGGTGCAGCTGGCCAAGGCCTGGGGCGCGACCGTGATCGGCACCGCCAGTGAGCGCAACCACGACTATCTCCGCTCGCTGGGCGCGATTCCCGTCACCTATGGTGACGGTCTGGTCGCCAGGGTGCGGGCGCTGGCACCGGACGGAGTGGATGCGGCCTTCGATGCCATCGGAGGCGAGGCGCTCCATGCATCGGTGGAGCTGGTGCACAGCAAGGACCGCATCGGCACGATTGTCGACCATGCCCTTGCGGAGCGGCTGGGCGTGCGCGGCATCCGCAGCCAGCGGTCTGCTGCACGGCTGGCCGAGCTTGTCGGCCTGTATGTTCAAGGCAAGCTGTTTGTCCATGTCTCAGGCAAATATCCGCTGCATCAGGCCGCTGCTGCTCACCGGCAGGTTGAGAGCGGCCACGTTCGCGGGAAGATAGTCCTGACGATCGGCTAGAGGGGATGGGCAGCGGTTTTGGGGGCTCTCGCTTGTCAAACAAACGGTAGAGATGCACGACGAAACGGTCTCTGCAGGCCAAAGGGTTACGATAACCGTTGGTTTCCCGGGAAAGGCACGCGTCATGGATCGTCCAAAAGAAGACGTTTCCTGCACTTTAGAGCAGGAGCGTTTTCTTTTTTTCGTGTCGGTTTGAATTTGCATGCTTGTTTTGATATCATTTTTCAAAAAGTTAATGTTTCCGATATATTTCGAGGATGAACGGCAAATGGTTTTCTTGATGGAATGGAGAGCTCTATTTGTTAACGTTATCTACGTTTAAGATAAAGAAAAGGAAGAAAGCAATGAAACCTATTTTCTATGCCCTGATTCTTTTATTATTAATGCCGTTAATGACCCCTTTCCAAAATACAGCATACGCCATGGAAGAAGAGAAGCCTGTAACGCTTCATAGTGAAGCGGTTATTTTAATAGACGGAACTACCGGCCAGGTCTTGTATGAGAAAGACAGCGACCGTCCGATGTACCCGGCGAGCATCACGAAAATCGTCACCGGTATTATCGCTTTGGAGAACGGGAATTTGGAGGATATGGTAACGGTTAGCGAAGCAGCCCGCAATGTAGAAGGGACCCGGGTATACTTGCTGGAAGGAGAGCAGGTTCCGCTATTGAAACTGGTGCAGGGAATGCTGATCAATTCAGGCAATGATGCCGCTACCGCGATAGCGGAATATTTTGACGGCAGCGAAGCGAAGTTTGCCGAACGGATGAACGAGTTTGTCCGCGACAAGATTGGGGTTACGAACACCACCTTCCAAAATCCGCACGGCCTGTTCAATGAAAATCACCAAACGACCGCACGCGACATGGCGCTAATTACGCAGTATGCCATGCAAAATCCGCAGTTTCGCTCCATAGTTGGAACGAAGGAGCTGGGGTGGAACGGGGAAGGCTGGAAAACGACCATTTACAATCATAACAAGCTTCTATGGCGGTATGAGGGAACCACTGGAGTGAAGAACGGGTATGTGGACGAGTCCGGCCATACATTAGTAGCCTCCGTTAAGAGAGGGGACTCCGAATGGATTGCCGTAACCTTGAAAGCCGCTTCATCCGAATTCGCCTATAGCGATATGGAAGCCTTGTTCAATTACGGCTTTGAACAATTCCGGACAAACCGGGTTGTCTTGAATCCTTCCCTCTTCCAGACTTATCTGGACCGCTATGTCATTCCGGAGGAGCTGGTCTTCACAAGCAGGAAGGATGAAAATTTCGTTATCCAAATCAACGATGCCTCGGGACAAATGGTCGTATCAAGCCTGGAAGGACAGAACCTGTATACCGAAGATTTGGAGTCGATCGCTGCGGCAGCTTCCAGGAATAGGAGTTCCGAGAAGCAGCAGGAGGATAACCCGGAAGGCGCCTCGATAGAGAAAAAGGCGGTTCCCTACAAGCTTGGCACCGGCACCACCTTTGTCCTAACCATTTTCATCACACTCGTATTCCTGATCTTGAGGAAAAGAATAAAGAGAAAAAATGCTCTATAGTCCGTGTTTTCGATAGCTGCAGCGAACTCTTGCAAAAGGGGGAGGCTGCTTTTTTATTTCTCAAAAAAAATAGAACAGCATCATGTCAATTTATGGTATGTTAAACTCATCGGTGGCGAAATAGCGGTTTCACAGACACAGGAGTCCCTTTGATTTGTTATTTTCGTCATTCGCAAATCCTCTTGGCATGGAGTGATAAAAAAATGAATTTGAGCGAGCTTGCCAAACAAGTGGAGACAGGGAAGTTCAAGCAGCATCTGGAAAAGCATTTTCCGGAAGATGTGGCTTTACGTTTGGGCGGGATGACCGCTGCGGAGATCGAGAGGGAATTCAAGCAAGTAATCCAAGTTCCCATCCGGTTATCCGGGGAAATGGGCCATGAGCTGTTTGAATTATTTTACACGGCCTCGTGGTTTAATCTGTTTGACCGATTGCAGGTACCTGCCGATGGTATGCTTTTTGAAATCGCTGCGGGGGACACGGTTTATATTCCTAAAGCATTGGATGCCTATTCCAGTGTCGCGAAATATGTTACCGCTAATCTAAACAAGGAATTATCCGAAAATTTTATGAGGAAGACGGCAAGCTTACGGATCGACATTCGGGTAATCCAGGATGATGGCATTCATATTTTGGATTATTATCCGGAAGGATCCTTCGATGTTGTATCCCTTCACCATGCCGTCAATGATATTATTCAGACGATCATAGCAAACCAAGAGGGAATCGATACAGTAAATAGCAATTGGTGGACGATAGAGCCTCAGATGCTGCAAGCCGTGATGGCCTATCACAACCGGGGGGAACTAAAAAATGCGGCATACGGGGGCTTTATCGGCATCATCGAGACTTTGGGGAAATTGTTAAAGCCGGGAGGGTACATGATTTTCGATAATTGTACGCATGAAGGTTACGAAAAACTGGGTTATTCCTCGGAATTTCACAGCGCCTACATTCAGCTGGCCAGGGAATGGATACAGGAAGCGAATCTGGGATTGGAAGAAGTAAAGTTGGAGGCATACGACAGCAAGTGGTGGATGGTTTTGCGCAAATTGTGAAGAAGAGAATGGAATATTCCGGACGTTTACACGCATAGAAGGGCTCTTGCAGGCGAGGAATGTCCGGAAGGGAGGAAACAAGACACACTTGAACATGTCGGAAATATTTTGCAATACATATTGGACCGGCATGGCGGCCGTATGGATGAACTACGAAGGTCCTAGAATTAACTGGATTAAGGGATTAATAGATTTTATACAGCAAATTCGCTGCAATGAAGCAATGGATAGATGACCTGAGAAAAGATCGCTGCCATTAGAAGCGGAGACGGGTCATAAGAAAAGGAGGAACAGGTATGAGGAGAAAAAAACAACGGCGGAGAGCCGCGCTGGCCGTAACCGCAGCCACCACATTAATCAGCTCCGCAGCGGCATGGGCAGAAGCGGCGCCGGCGGCAGCGGAAGCCTATACGGGGAGCGGCCCGGCCGCACAGGGGACGACGGATAAAATTCCCGGCTTCCATCTGACATTCGAAGGTGTCATGGTGAATTTGTCGAATCCTCCGGTGCTGGTGGGCGATACGATGATGGTTCCGGCCCGGGCTCTGCTGGAGGGGCTCGGATATCGGCTGGAATGGGACGACGCCGAGGCCGCTTTGACGGCCAGCCGCCCGGCAGGCCCGACGCTTAAGTATTGGGTAGGTCGCCAGGAGGCGGTGAGAGAAGGAAGTACGGTGTACACCCTTCCGGAAGCCCCTTACCTGGACGAAGGACTGCTCTGGATTCCTCTTCGTCCGGCGGCGGAGATGAGCGGGCTGGAGGTGCTGTGGAATGCTGCGGACCGATCGGTGACGGTCAGAGATCCGGATGCCCGGATAGCCTTCAGCGTGGGGACCCGGGCGGACAGCGGGGGATACGGCACGCCGGAACGTTTGCTCGATTATATGAAGCGGGAGATGAGGACAGATATCCGCTTCACCTTAATTCCGCCCGATCATTACAGGGAGAAGGTGAACCTGATGATTGCCGCCGGCGATCCGACCGATTTGATGCTGATCGCGCGGCCGTATGATTATGATGATGAGCTGTTTCGCTCGATCGCTTCCGATCTTACGGATTTGCTGGAGGACTTCCCGAGGCTTCGGGCGCTGGCCGAGAGCGAATCGCACTCTGTACGAACGATAGACGGCCGGGTATATGGCATCCCTCGGCCATTCGACTCCCAGAATGCCGCTTTCCCGGTCATTCGCCAGGATTGGCTGGACAGGCTCGGTTTAGCCACTCCGAGAACGATGGATCAGCTATATGAGGTGCTTTGGAAATTTGCCAAAACCGATCCCGACGGTGACGGAAAGGACAACACCGTTGGTCTGACAGGTCGGTTGACCGTTAACGGACTTGGTTCCTTCACCTGGGTGGAGCAGGTCTATACCGGGAGCCCGGCTCGTTTTGCCGTGAAGAATGGAGAGGTGCTGGATGCAGCGGCGGAAGCCGGCGAGCGGCGGGCGCTGGGCTGGCTCGCCCGTGCTTATGAGAAT
The DNA here is from genome assembly GCF_051966115.1 of Paenibacillus sp. SAFN-117. Taxonomy (NCBI): domain Bacteria; kingdom Bacillati; phylum Bacillota; class Bacilli; order Caryophanales; family Paenibacillaceae; genus Paenibacillus; species Paenibacillus sp. SAFN-117. Next base: position 100,516 of record NZ_JBQCLK010000005.1, on the reverse strand, counting down.
GGAGTGCTGGATCCGGAGGCTCCCATTGTAAAGGATGAGCATGTCACCGAGCGATTGCTGCAGAACCGGGCCGGAGCAGCGGCTTTGACGCTCGATCAGGCGGCCGCGCTAATGGCGGATTCGGACCTTACGGACAAGTGGGCTCCGATTTGGGTTCCACTGCCTTCCCTTGGAACCGAGACGACGGAGCCGGTCGCTCCATGGAATGCGGAAGGTTCGGGCACATATATTATTCCGCGCACGGTTCCTCATGACAAGGCCATGAAAATTTTGGAGTGGCTGGATCAAGGATTAGCCATGCAGCAATCCGGGGAATGGGAACGAGTCCCCGGAATGGAAGAAGCAGACCGCTCCGCGGTTGCGAATTTGTTCGGAAGCACAGATCTGCTGCAGTCCTTCGGAAGCCCGGTCCAACAGCTTCCCGATGCCGTCCGACAACGGTATGAGGAAACGGTTGCCGATTGGCGCCAAGCTTCATATGAACGGAAAACGCTGCCCAAAGCCGACCGTGTACTTCGCAACAAGGAGTATATCCAAATGAATGAAGAGCTGGAGAAGCTGAAGGTTCATGTCATCATCGGAAAGGCGACGCTTGAAGATTGGGACCGTCACATCGAAGAAATGAAGAAATCCGACACCTATCGGCGGATGATGGCCGAGCTCCAGGCGCTGCTGTCTGAATGAGGAAGAGTTAGGGGGCGTCTGAGAGGACGCCTCTTCTTTCTGCTTAGAAAATCATTCTGTTATATCAATCAGCCAGCCGGCCTTGCATTCTGCGCTGTCCGGGATGTCTATATGGTAAAATGAACAAAAAGGCGAGGAGGCCGGAGAGATGTTTGTGAAGGAAGAGGGGAGCCGGGATTCTCCCATGCTTGTATTGATCCATGGCGGAGGAGTCAGCGGCTGGATGTGGGGCCGGCAGGTGGATTATTTTCAAAATTGTTATCGGGTGGTCCCCGATCTTCCCGGCCATGGAAAGAGCAGAGACATCCCGTTTCAATCGATTAACGATACAGCCCGACAGATCATAGAAATCATTCAAAATAAAAGAAACGGTCGGGAGGTGACTCTTGCCGGCTTCTCTCTCGGGGCGCAAATAGCGTTTGAGGTCCTTAGTTTGCAGCCCGAAATTGCCGATTATGCGGTGATTAACAGTGCGCTTGTCATTCCGATGAAGTCTATTCGTCCTTTCCTTAGACCCATGACTAAACTATCGATGCCGCTCGCCAAAAACAGAAGATTCGCCAAGCTCCAGGCCAAAGCACTGTATGTAGGCGAAGAGCAATTTGAAGCGTATTATAAGGAATCCAGCAGCATGAGCACGGACACTCTTCTTCGCATTCTTGAGGAAAACATGTCCTACCGAATTCCGCCGGGCTTCGGGCAGAGCCATGCCAAGATTCTCATCTTGGCCGGAGGAAGGGAGAAAAAAGCGATTCTCCAATCCGCCGCTGCCCTAGCCGAAAGTAACGATTACTGCGCGGCTTATACCGTTCCTGGAATCGGACACGGCATTTCTCTTGCCGCCCCCGGTCTGTTCAATCAAATTTTGGAAGCCTGGATGACGGACACGGACTTGCCGGAGGGAGCCCGCCCGCTGAATGGACAAAGAGGGGCGCGCAGCGATCACTGATCCGGTGCCTCAAGCGAATGAATACCACACTCTAACCGATGCCCGGACCGTCAACTCTCCGGGCTGGATGGGAGTGGCCGCACTTTCCGCAAGCATGGGGGCTTGATAGAAGAGAGGTTCAACGGAGCGTGAGAGCTCCTGAACTTTACCGGGTACTGCGGCAAGGGAGACCCCCAGTGCACGGGCCAGTGCCGCCGCCTTGCGCCGGGCGTCGCGAACGGCCAACGAAAGAGCCTCGTTACTGTACCTTTCGGGATGAGCCAGGGTGAATCGGATGCCGGTGACGATGTTGGCTCCATGAGCTACGGCGGTGTCAACAATAGCTCCTGTTTGCTCCACTTTCCCGGTACTGATTTGCAGAAGATGGGTCACTTTATACCCCCGAAAGACGGACTGGCCCTCCGGATAATCGTATTGGGCTTCAATCCGGTAATCGGACGTCTGGATTTTCTGCTGGGGGATTTGGAGCTGCTGCAGGGCCTGGATGATGTTCGTTACTCTACCGGCATTCTCGGACTGGACCGTCTGCAGGACGGGGCCTTCCGATACGGCCCCCAACACGATCAAGGCCTGATCGGGAGGAGCTTGCAGCGCTCCTTCCCCCAGCACTTCGATTACGGACGGGGACGGAGTGCGGAACGGGAACTTGTTCATTGGATAACCATACATGGCCGGACTCCTTTCTTATCAGTATAGAAAGCTTTGGGCTAGAGGAGAATTTACCTTAAATGTATGGGAAACTGGCCGGGAAGATTCTTGCCGAGACATAGTTCAACGAAATTTCCGGCCATTTGAAACAGGCAGCACCGTCTGGACTCCCAAAAAACCAATCGTACTAGGATAATGTTTGGTTTAGCGATGCAGTTGGAAAAATAAAATCCATCTTGGTAGGAGGATAACCGCATGAAAGACGATCGTATTGCCCCGCTTGAAGCGTTGGAGCAGGGTATTTTTCTGATAAGCGGAATAATGGCTTCCGGCAAATCCACCGTCGCCCAACAGCTCGCCGAACGCTTTGCCAGAGGGGTCCATCTCCGGGGGGATACCTTCCGTCGAATGATCGTTTCCGGGCGGGAAGAGATGCTGCCGGACGCTACGGAAGAAGCGGTGAATCAATTGAATTTGCGCTACCGAATTGCCGCCTCCGCCGCGGACGAATATTGCAGGGCCGGCTTCGCCGTTGTCGTGCAAGATGTTATCGTGGGCCCAAGCCTCGAACGGTTAGTGGATTGGATCCAGAGCCGTCCTTTATTCGTCATTGTTTTGAATCCGAATATGGAAACGGTAGCCCGTAGAGAAGCCGCTCGCCCCAAGAAAGGCTATGGCCCCGGCTCCTGGACTATTTCCGGACTGAATGATGTGCTCATCAAAGAAACCCCGCGAATCGGATGGTGGCTGGATAGCTCGGATCTGACGCCGGAGGAAACGGTGAATGAGATTCTGGAAAAGGCGTGGACTCTTGCCCGGATCAAGTAAAGATAACGGCCAGGAGACCTTAAACCGCAAGGTAGGCATAAAGCGGGTTACGTTGGTCAGCGCCGAATTAGTCAGGTTAAACATTTATATAATTAATAATTAATGTCATTAAATAATGGTGAATATCCCGCGCCATATTCCGCAAATGAGGAGTTCCTTTCAGACTGTGATAAAATGGGGTTAGCAAGTTTTTCGCGCATTGGCATGGACAAGTTTATCCCAATGATCACATCCATCCGCAGAAAGAAGTGAGTGATAGTGAAGCTAAGTGTACTGGATCTGGTTCCTGTCCTGGGAGACGCCGATTCGGCAACGGCTCTGAAACAGGCGGCCGAGCTTGCAGGAACGGCGGAACAGCTAGGGTATCATCGTTACTGGGCGGCGGAGCATCATGATCTCCCCCATTTGGCCTGCCCGGCGCCCGAAGTGCTGCTGGCCTATATTGGAGCGCGGACACATCGGATTCGCCTCGGATCGGGAGCGCTTCTGCTGCCGCATTATTCGCCGATGAAAGTGGCGGAGACCTTCCGGCTTCTGGCCGCATTGTGCCCCGGACGGATAGACCTGGGAATCGGCCGGGCGCCCGGGGGATCGGCTCATGTGAGCATCGCCTTGAGCGGCAATTTTCTGGAAAATGTCAGAAAGATGCCGGAAACGCTCGAGGCTCTGGCCGAGCTGCTGACGGACCGCTATCGGTTGGACGGGCAATCGGTTACCGCACGCCCGATTCCGCCTTCTCCGCCGGAAATATGGATGCTTGGCACGAACCACCGCAGCGCTGCCTATGCATCCAAGCTCGGAGCCGGATATGTATTCGGTCATTTCATGAGCGATCGGGATGGGGAAGAAGTATTGTCTACCTACAGGAAGGAGTTCCAGCCGTCTTCTCTTACCCCGGAACCTCGCGCGATGGCAGCCGTCAGCATAATCTGTGCGGAAACCGAGGAGAAGGCTTATCGGCTGGCGGCCGAAGGGAGGGCCCGGTTTGAGCCTAAAGAGTTGCCCAAGGATGGGGCTGCCCGGGAACATCAAGCATTAATCGGAACGCCTGAGCAAGTGAAGGCGGGGCTGCTGCAGTATCGGGACCGATACCGGGTAGAGGAATTTCTTGTCGTCACGCTGACAGGGGACTACGAAAGCCGTCTGCATTCCTACAAGCTGTTGGCGGAGGCCTGTCTTTAAATCCATTTGACAGGCACTTTATACGATGGCCGACTTTTTTCACAGTCCATGAACTTGATTAATCCATTGCACCAATGGTTTGATTGGTTCCCGGACCGCCTCCAGATGCTGAAGATTGGCCAGCATTCCGCGAAGAACGACCCGCCGGGGCCGGCTTGCCAACAGCTCCTGTTCCAGTATACTCAGGGAGTCCAGGGCATCCTGGCGTTCCTCCGGGTCAATCTGCGCATTAGCGAGATCATTGCGCAAATTCTGTATAAGAAGCAGGGGAGGGGGAGCGCAGGCTCCATCTTTATACAGTGCCTCGAAAATCTGCGGCCAGTTGCTTTCCGAAATCAGGGGCTCAGGCAAGTCTTTGAGCATGCCCCTGGCAACATAATCAACGCTGTTCAGAATATAACGGCTGATTTGATCGACCTTAAGCTCAATATTAGCCAACATCTTAAGCCCCATCAGGGTGGAGATTATCCCCCCCATGAGCACCGAAGCATCCAGCGCATAGCGGGCGAAGGATTCCCCATAAACCTCGATTAAGGATTCGCGCAGCTCTTTAATCGTTTTGGTATGGACCTCGCGCAAAAACTGCTTGATTTTCTCGTTCGTAAAGCCGGGATTTTCCCGAATCTGGAGAGTGACGAATTCGGGGTAATCGAGCCACATCATTAAATGAACCTCGATTTTTTTGAGCAGCCGTTCCTGTGGGGCCAGCCGCGTATCCCGCTCAATCCACTGCATTCGTTCGTCACTGAGTCTGTAGTAGTACTTGTAAATGTCCATCAGCAGTTCTTCCTTGGAGGAAAAATGCAAATAAATGCTTCCCTTGGACATGCTGCAGTACTGGGCAATTTCCTGCATCGTTGTTTGTAAATATCCTTGTGTTGCGAAAAGCTTCATGGCAGATACAAGAATCTGCTGCTTCTTATCCGGCGCTTTGTCCCGCACGGTGTCCATCCCCTCCGAAAAGAGATCCGTTCTGTGGCTTGGTTTGAACCCATAGTAACTGAGCATCCGCCGGATTGTCAAACGCCCTGTCCCGCCAATCGTTTGTTCAATCTCCGGTAATGACTTCGTTTCGGCTTTCGTACGTGTATTTTTTGAAAAATATGTCTTGCATTATGAACGGCCCCTAATTATAATGGGGAACATATCAATCGATCGCATAGTTCAAATTCGATGAAGAGAAAGAGTAAGTTAACGATCCGATCCTGCAGAGAGTTGGGGGAGCTGAGAACCAACGTTCGGATTTTAGCTGAATGCCGTCTCCGAGAAGCAGGCTGAAAGTGAAGTAAGCTCTGCCGCAGGTCCAGCGTTACAGGGAACGCGTATTGATGGATACGTTGCAGAGTGTCATGACGTTTTGTCGTGAAACTAGGGTGGTAACACGGGTATTTCGCTCGTCCCTTGACAGGGGCGGGCTTTTTTATTTTCTGGAATTCATTAAGGAGGAGCGTCCCATGACAAATCGATCCATGAACGACTATTTATCCCCGGCTGTGCGGAGTATTCCTCCTTCAGCCATCCGCAAATTTTTTGATTTGGTTGAGGGCAGCAAGGATGTCATTTCGCTCGGAGTAGGGGAGCCGGATTTCGTCACCCCGGCGTTGGTTAGGGAGGAATGCGTGCGGGCATTGGAAAGGGGAAGAACAACCTACACTCCGAACGCCGGACTGCCCGAGCTCAGGGAAGAGATTGCCAATTACTTATATAATCAATTCCAGGTCAAATACGAGCCGGCCAATGAGGTGCTGGTGACGGTCGGCGGTAGTGAAGCGATCGATCTGGCGCTGAGGGCATTGGTGACGGAAGGCGATGAAATCTTGATTCCGGTCCCTTGCTACATTTCGTATTCGCCGATTACTTCACTCGGAGGAGGCGTTCCTGTTGAGATAGAGACCTTTGCCAAGGATGGCTTCAAGCTTACGGCCGAGGGGCTGAAGAGCAAAATCACTCCTCGCTCCAAGGTGCTGGTCGTCTGCTATCCGAACAACCCGACCGGAGGAATAATGACTTATGAAGATTGGCTGCCAATCGCGAAAATCGTTGAAGAGCACGATCTGATCGTCATTTCGGATGAAATTTACGCCGAACTGACTTATGACAACAAGCATGTCAGCTTCGCATCCCTGCCGGGGATGAAGGATAGAACCCTTCTGGTCAGCGGATTCTCCAAGGCCTTCGCCATGACCGGCTGGAGAATGGGATATGTCTGCGGCCATCCGGAGCTTATCGCCGCAATGACGAAAATTCATCAATACACGATAATGTGCGCCCCGATATTGGGACAGATCGCGGCCATAGAATCACTGCGGAACGGTCTGGAGGAAAAGGACCGCATGATGGAATCGTACAATCGGCGGCGAAGAATGATCGTTCAAGGGCTGCGGGAGATCGGATTGCCTTGTCACGAGCCGAACGGGGCGTTCTACGCTTTTCCGTCCATAGCGGAAACGGGGCTCAGCTCCGAGGAATTCGCCCATCGTCTGCTCGCCGAGGCCAAGGTCGTTACGGTACCCGGCTCTGCGTTCGGTCTAGGCGGGGAAGGCTTCATCCGATGTTCCTATGCCACTTCCGTGATTCAGCTTCAGGAGGCCTTGACGAGAATGGAACGATTTATCCGGGCGATCCGGTGACAAATTAGCTCATAGTTTCCGTATAACACAACGGGGCGGAAAGTGAGGACAGCGCAGACAACAAACCGTCCGGATATAATTCCCCGGACGGTTATTGCCGCAATTAATAAGACTTCGTCAACACTGTTTTATGTGGATGATAAAAGTCCCCGGCTGCATAACAGCCCGTAAAAAGTACGTCTCACATTAAATAGCTGATAAACATCGAAGCCGTGCCAAAATAGACGGTTAACGAAAAAATATCGTTCAAAGTTGTAATAAGTGGTCCCGAGGCGACCGCCGGATCTACCTTGCAGCGATAGAGAATGAGCGGGATCACCGTGCCGGCCAGTGTTCCGATAATCAATGTCAGGAACAGGGAGCTTCCCACGACCAAGCCGAGAAAGGGGCTGCCCTGCCAGAAATAGGCGATTCCGGCAATTAACAGTCCGCAGGTCGTTCCGATTATGAGTCCGACTCCGAATTCACGGGAAATCAGCTTAATAACGGCTCGTCGGTCTAAATCCTGAGAGGCCAGACCACGCACTACGACAGCGAGCGATTGGGTTCCCGTATTCCCCGTCATTCCGGCAATCATGGGCATGAAGAAGGCAAGAGCGACTACCTTCTGCAATGTTTCCTCGAATCCGCTTATAATACTGCCCGATACCAATCCGAGGAAGAGCAGCAGAATGAGCCACGGCAGCCTGCGGATAGAAGCGGTTATGGCCCCGGTATCGAAATCGATCGTTTTGCCGGAAGCTGCGAATTTGCCTAAATCCTCGTTGGCTTCCTGGATAAAAACGTCAATGACATCGTCAACCGTTACGATTCCTACCAGGCGCTCCTCGTCATCCACGACCGGAACGGAAATAAAGTCATAACGCTCGATGAGCCGGGCGACTTCTTCCTGGTCGGCATGAACGTTGACCGAGATAACTCTGGTGAACATGATATCGTCTATTTTTTGGTCGATGTCCGAAAGCAGCAAATCCCGGTACGAAACGACGCCGACCAATTTTTTCTGACTGTCCAGGACGTACAGATAGTATAGGTTTTCGGCCAATTCGGCGAAAATTTTCAGCTTGTCGATCGCTTCCCGCACCGTAAAATGCTTCTGAATCCAAACATAACGGTTTGTCATAATTCCCCCGGCCGTTTCCGGAGGATATTTCATCAGATTTTTAACGGACTGCTGTTCTTCTTCCTTCATGACGGCGAGGATTTCCTCGATTTTATCTACGGACAGCTTGCCCAGCAAGTCCGCCAGATCGTCATTTTGCATCAAATCCATAACGGTTGGCAGCTTGTCGACTCCGAGTTTTTGTAAAATTTCAATTTGTGCCTTGGCATCCAGCTCTTGAATAAGTGCGGCAATTTGCTCGGGAGTCAAGAAGAGCAGAAATTTCGTATGATGCTTGTCAGGAAGATTTTTATAAAGAACAGCCAGGTCATAGGGCTGCAGTTCGTCGATAATCGTTTGGAACGTCTCGCGGTTTTGTTCTTTCAGGTGCTTGATAATAAGCAGGGTAAGTTGGTCTTCAGTCATTTGCATAACCATGGCTACACCTCTTTTCGATATATCTGTAACGGATCGGACCTGTTCTAACGGAGGATTCCACCACGGCAACACAGCTCCAGAACGCACAATGCGACGCCCGATGACGGCCATCGGACGCAATGAGATTAAAGGATGTGTAAAATTGGATGTTCATCCTCATTATTCCACACAGATCTTGGAATTATTTATCCCGGAATGGGCAATAGGAAGCGAACGACGGAGTAAGAAGAGGGGGGAGAGGGAGGAGACTATACAGAGCAATCAACCAGGATTTAGTTCCAATGAACGAAGAAGCTGTGAAAGCTTAGTCCTATTTTCTTCACCTGTCCCACCATATTCTGCACTTCGTGCGGTAAACGATTCTAAATAAAATAACAGCTTGCAAAAAGAACGCTTCAGGGCGAATGACGTATCCAGGGTCTGCACTTGGGTGTACCCTTTATAAAAAGGCGATAGGCTTCCCGGGCAGTCGGATTCCAGTCGATCCTCCGTTCGAAAATCGAAGACGGGGTCTCCTGAATGGGCGAATTCGAAACCAATCCATCCCGTAATCCATCCATTATGCTGCCACAGCTGCCCCATATGAAAGTGGCCATGAAGGAAGGAAGCCGCCTTCACCCGTTCAAATAGGGGGCGCAGGTGATCCAGCACCGCTTTGATTCGGGCAACGGTCGACTTCTCTATAGCATCGGCATTAATCGCCCGCCGGGCTATTCGGCGAAACTGATCCTGAATGTATCGGTAACCGTCAGACAGGCCATTAATCTGTCTGGAAGTGAAGCCCGGCAGAGAATGACCATGCAGTATGGCGAGATGCCTGCCTGCTTCCATGGCCAGCCGCTCCCGGTCTTGCATTTCCAGACCTGGCCAGCTTTCGCTTACCGGGGATCCGGGCGGGCATATCGTTATCAGAAAGCTGCGGGGAATCACCTGGCGGCTTTCGTCATAGAGCACCATTTCGGGCACCGGCAAAGACGAGGCCAGGATCCGATAAGCTTCCGCTTCCGAGCGTAAACCGTTCACGGCCGAGTCCCCTGCAGAAAGATGAACTATATGGCTGCCGTTAACGACAAACCTTTGATTCCCCTGACAGGGCAGCGGAATCAACTGCTGGATTTCGCCCAATTGATGTTCCTGCCATATTAGCTGTATCTCCGCTTCCGCATTTCCCGAATCCATGGCTATCCCCTCGCTTTCTCATTAAATCGTGTCGTTGGACACAATTCAGTTGTTAAAATTAAATACACTTATTTCGCGCCGAAGCCGTAAAATATGACGGAATAAGAGTCAAAATACACTTATTTCCTGTCACAAACCTCGAATGTAACGAAATAAGAGTACAGACGCATTTATTGAGCCTCGGAAGCCACAAATGGTTAGAAATAAAAGTATAAATGCATTAATTTCCTTCCGAAAGCCTCATATGCGCATCAAAAGCAACCTCTAAAGAAGAATTCGACGACATCTTTGGGTTTTCTTCAATAGGAAGCTTTTTATACGATGCAAGCTTGGACTGCCCTGTGCACAGGCCCGGCTGAATCGCATCAAAAGCAACCTCTAAAGAAGGATTCGACGACATCTCTGAGTTTTCTTCAATAGGAAGCTTTTTATACGATGCAAGCTTGGACTGCCCTGTGCACAGGCCCGGCTGAATCGCATCAA
>NZ_JBQCLK010000005.1:0-90293 GCF_051966115.1 Paenibacillus sp. SAFN-117 | reverse complement strand
AAGCAACCTCTAAAGAAGGATTCGACGACATCTCTGAGTTTTCTTCAATAGGAAGCTTTTTATATATTACCACAAAGAAGTCGGGCGGTTTAGTCTCCATGGAAAAATAATATTAGAATGACGACTGCTAGCTGATTGCTAAAGGCCGATATTGGAAGTGGAAACGCGCTGGTTCTAGTTGACGGATCCGATATTCGCAGGCTATTAGCACCAGAAAAAAAGGAAGGAAATAGTTGAAAATACGAATATGGACAGGTAGAATGGGCAAGAGGCGGCTTCCTTTATTCTATTTACAGGAACTTAAATGGGTGCTGGTTCAACTTGTTGCCCTGCTCAACAAAGTCGGTGGCAGCCAAGGTACGATGTATTAAGTCCGGTCAGGTCGACCGGTACCATTGTTTGTTAAAGGTGTCAAATAAAGATGGGAAGACAAAGAAATCCATCGGATAGGAGGCTCATTATGAAAAAAAATCGCTTATCTGTCGCTGCTACAGCTCTAGTCCTTTCCGGGTCCCTTGCACTGTTGTCTGCCTGCGGAGATTCCTCGCCGGGACAGGCGGCTGAAACGCCGGGGGTCACTTCTTCCCCTAGAGCAGAAACCACCCCAAGTCCGTCTCCTTCTCCGTCTGCGGAGCCTGTCCCAACGGACGACAAGAAGCCGGAAACTACGCCTTCTTCTTCACCGGATGCGGGATCTGGGGAAAAGCAGGGGACTGGAACCAATCCGGGGAATGAGGCCGTAGAGGTAGTAGCAAAGCCCGACGCGATGACGGTGCTGGTCAACAAGAAGTATAAGCTTCCGGACGGCTATAAGGCGGATGATCTGGTAGAACCGAATGTTCATTTCATTTTTAGCGAAAAGCTGGAAAAAAGACTGATGCGCAAAGAAGCAGCCGAAGCCCTGGAGGAATTATTCGAAGGGGCCAAAAAGGACGGACTTCATCTGGGCGGAGTTTCCGGGTACCGGTCTTATGATTATCAAAAATCTTTATTTAACCGTTACGTCAAGGAACAAGGCGAGGAAGAGGCTCGTAAGGTTAGCGCGGTTCCCGGGCATAGTGAACACCAGACGGGACTGGCTATGGATGTGTCGGACAGCAGCGGGAAATGTGCGGCGGAGGATTGCTTCGCGGATATGAAGGAAGGCAAGTGGCTGGCCGAGCATGCTCACGAGTACGGATTTATTATCCGCTATCCGAAAGGGAAGGAATCGATTACCGGCTACAGCTATGAGCCGTGGCATATCCGTTATGTCGGCAAAGAGATTGCCAAAGATATTTACGAGAAAGATTTGACGCTGGAAGAATATTACGATGCGGTACTGGTGTCGGCCCATCAATAAACCGGATTAAGAAAACTAGCAGGAACCGCCTGCTAGTTTTCTTGCATAAATGGAAGGGAGAGAATATCAGAACATTCTCTCCCTTTTTTTTCATAAAGACCGACGGATGGCAGCATCCTATATATGGACGGATTTTTCCTCATCCAGAAGAGCTTTCACAAATTGCGGAAGCTGGAAGCAGCCGGATAACACATCCTTGTTGGCATAGGTAGCTTCCTTGTCGAAGTTCGCGCATCGGTCGAAGTCGACCGGACGTTTCGAGCCAAGTGTAAAGCTCCACATACCTCCTGGGTAGGTAGGTACTACAGCCCAATACATGTGCGTGTGCGGGAACAGGCTGTCAATCCGGCCCAAGGTCTGTGCCATAACTTCCGGCTGGAAGATCGGGGACTGGCTTTGGCAAACCATCATCCCGTCCTCTTTCAGCGCATGATGGAGATTCCGGTAGAAGTCCAGCTCGAAGAGCTGGGTCGCCGGCCCGACCGGGTCCGAGGAATCGACGATGATGACATCGTACTTTCCTTTCGCTTGCTTCACGAATTCAACTCCATCGGCATAGATGAAATTGACCCGGGGATCGGACAGATTGCCGGACACTTGCGGCAAATGGGCCTTGCACGCCTGAACGACCAATTCGTCAATCTCCACCATATCCAATTGTTCCACTTGACGGTATTTGCAGGCTTCCCTCGCGGCACCGCAATCTCCTCCGCCTATAATTAGCACCCGTCGCGGATCGGGATGCAGCGTAAGAGGAAGGTGGGTGATCATTTCGTTATAAATATGACCATCCATCGAAGTTGTCTGCACAGCTCCGTCAAGCACAAGCATTCTTCCGAAATCGTAACAATCCAGGATCATCACATGCTGAAAACGAGACTGTTGTTCAAATACCACTTCTTTTATCCGGTAATTGAGTTTAAGATTGTCTCTTTCGCTTTCGGTCAACCAGAGTCCACCTTTATCCTGATGAAGATACATGGATAACCGTTCCATTTTCAACCCCCTATAAAAAAATAATAGTTAGCTGGAGGATTCACCCAGCTACTAGAATTCATTGTACCAGAATCGGCAGGATAATGCCTAATCCGGCTATAGCAGGTCTACTAATGATAGATAGAAGGAGGCAGTAAACTCCTTGCTCAGCCCTCAAAGAACCGGAAAAAGACGAAAGCCGTTAAAATAAAGGAGTCGTCCCTTTGCGGCTCCCGGCCGCGGCCAAATAAGAGGCGATCGCAGAGCATAGCTCCACTAATCCGGTTCTCAACTGCTCCTCGCTCACCTGCGAGAAGCTGATTCTCAGGTGATTCCATTCCACTTCGTTAGGATAACAGGCCGATCCCGGAAGGAAAGTCAGGTGATGACGCTCAGCCTCATCCAGCAGCTCAATCGTATTGGCTTGCGGAGGGAGTGTTAACCACAGGTTGAAACCTCCGCGCGGAATGATCCACCTTACTCCTTGGGGAGCATGCTGTTTTAGCAGTTTGATGGCAAGGTCGCGCCTTTGCTTGAGGGCGGCCCGCAGCTGTTTTAGAAGAGGCGTGATTTGTCGGGATTGAAAAATGGGCAGAATCACCTTCTGATTAAGCAGCGGGTTGCCCAGGTCCGCATTCGTCTTGGCGGTGATCAGCCGGTTTAGAATGCTGACGGAAGCGATCAGGAAGCCGATTCGGCAGCCTGGAGACAGCATTTTGCTGAGTCCCTTCAAATAAATGACGTGGCCGCTATGGTCCATCGATTTAATATGGGGGGGAGGAGTTTCGTCGTAATAGATTTCACTCCACGGATCATCCTCCAGGACGAGACAGTTCAAATCTTCAGCCAGCCCCAGCAGCTGCTTGCGCCGTCGCAAGCTCATGACCTTGCCGGTCGGGCTCTGAAAGCTTGGCACCGTATAGATCAGCTTGGGGGTAACCTCATCCGTCAAGGCGGTCAAGCGGTCGATCCGCATTCCTTCCTCATCCATCGGAACCGACAGTATGGTAGCGCCGCGGCTGCGAAAAACATCGATGGCGGCCGCATAGGTCGGCTCTTCCGTAACGACAACGTCTCCCGGTCCGATAAAGCTCCGGGCCACCAGATCGATCCCTTGCTGGGACCCGTTGGTGACCAATATTTCCTGGGGAGAGACCGCAATTTGTTCATTCATTAAATAAGATGACAGCGCCTGTCGCAGCTCCAGATCTCCCTGGATCTCGCCATATTGAGCGAGCACTTCCGGATAGTATTGCGCCAGATGCCGGAGGTTTTCCGCCAACTCCCGGGTCGGCAGCAAATCCGCAGCTACTGCGGACAGGGAGAAATTGATGGCTACAGGCTTCTCACTGTAATGCTTGGCTTGGGACCGGTGCAAATAGTCCGGGAACTGTAATGGACTGTTACTCACTTCCTTCTTAACTTCAACTTCCCCCGCCTCATAAACAAAAGTTCCCTTGCCCTGCACGCGGGTAATCAGCTTGTCCGCTTCGAGCAGATCGAGAGCATGCGATACGGTGACCGGGCTGACCTGCAGCATCCTTGTCAGTTGTCTGACGGAAGGCAGACGGGTGCCTTTGGCAAAATAACCGGATAAGATCCGATCGGACAACGCTCTATAGATTTGCCGGGCTAACGGAACCTGCGAGCTGCGGTTCAATTCGATTCTCAAGGTGTTTCCCTCCTGCTTGATCCAAGTAAAGTGTTACACATTGATATTGACTGTTACATATCATCGTACCTAAAATAGCACCAGGAAACAATCCTTGTATAAATATGGGAGGGGGGATTCGACAACCCCGAGGCTTAACGGATAAAAGGATGAAGCTGGAAATGTGCCGAGGGTTACGAAGGTGAACGTATTCTGCAATTATATCATCCATGGTCGGTCGTTGTGGGGCAAGTCGAGTTCCCCATATTTGCAAGTAATATTTATTATCATTAATTATTAATATCATTAAGGAGATGGGTGCTATGGTACAAACAGGAACGGATTTAGTTAAAAGAGGGATGGCCGAAATGCAAAAAGGCGGGGTCATCATGGACGTTATGAATGCCGAGCAGGCCAAGATTGCCGAAGCTTCCGGAGCCTGCGCGGTTATGGCTCTGGAAAGAGTGCCCTCCGACATCCGGGCGGCCGGCGGAGTGGCCAGAATGGCAGATCCTACCGTTCTGGAAGAAGTGATGAACGCGGTGACGATTCCGGTCATGGCAAAATGCCGAATCGGACATTATGTGGAAGCGAAAGTGCTGGAAGCGTTAGGTGCCGATTATATTGACGAAAGCGAAGTGCTCACTCCTGCCGATGACTTGTTTCATATCGATAAGAAACAATTTAAAGTTCCTTTCGTCTGCGGGGCGAAGGATATCGGTGAAGCATTGAGAAGAATAGGAGAAGGGGCTTCCATGATGCGTACCAAAGGGGAGCCTGGCACGGGCAATATTGTGGAAGCTGTTCGTCACATGCGTTTGATCAACTCGCAAATCCGGAAGATTCAGAATGCTTCCAAGGATGAATTGATGGCCGAAGCCAAAAACCTGGGCGCTCCGTATGATTTGGTTCTATACGTTCATGAACATGGCCGGCTTCCTGTAGTCAACTTCGCGGCCGGTGGTGTGGCGACGCCTTCAGATGCAGCCCTTATGATGCATCTGGGTGCGGACGGGGTATTCGTCGGCTCCGGAATATTCAAATCCGAAAATCCGGAAAAATTCGCCAAAGCGATTGTTCAGGCGACAACACATTACGAAGATTTCGAGCTGATTGCCAATGTGTCCAAAAATTTGGGCGGAGCTATGAAGGGCATTGAAATCAACAAGCTGGAGCCGTCCCAACGCATGCAGGACAGAGGCTGGTAAAAAAAGCTCCTAACGGAGCCTCTTCGAAGACGAATAACCCGGTATTAAAGGTAGCTTTTTATGCCAATTGGAAAGTTGTTCCATTGTAATGCTTTAATGAACTAATACTTTCTAATGTGGTAAAAAAGCTCCTAACGGAGCCTCTTCGAAGACGAACGTCAATTAGAAAGGTATTCATCTTAATGCTCAAATAAACTTGAACTTTTAATGTGGTAAGAAGGTGTGGGAAGTCGATGAAAATAGGCGTTCTTGCTTTGCAGGGTGCGGTTGCCGAACACCTGAATATGTTAAAGTCAATACTGGTGGAGGGAGCCATCGTTAAAAAAACGGAGGAGCTGGACGGGGTGGACGGGCTGATCATTCCCGGAGGGGAGAGCACAACCATCGGCCGCTTAATGAAGGAATATGGATTTATTGAGCGTATCCGGGAGTTCTCGAAGCAGAAAAAACCGATTTTCGGAACTTGCGCGGGGATGATCTCCCTGGCCTCCAACATCAAGGACCAGCAGGAAAGCTATTTGCAGCTTATGGATATCACGGTGGCCCGTAACGCCTTCGGCCGGCAAAAGGACAGCTTCGAAGCGACTTTGCCTATACAGCGGATCGGCGAGGATGTTCAAGCCGTATTCATCCGGGCACCGCTTATAGAGGAAGCGGGTGCGGAAGTGGAGGTGCTGGCCTCCTTTAACGGCTCCATCGTTATGGCGCAGCAGGAGCATTTGCTGGCCGCCTCGTTCCATCCGGAGCTGACTGCGGATACAAGGGTTCATCGCTATTTTGCAAACATGGTTTCGCGCTATATATCCAACGAAAAGTAGAAAGCCTTCGAGCCGAAAGCCGGATTCTCAAATAAGAAACCGGACTTTCGGCTTGTTGGCTTATGGAAATGTGCGAGAATCAATGCACTTCCTAAGGTGCTGCAGAGCGCTTATACGAAATAGATGATTTGATGATACAGGATATGGAACTTTTTGTCATGAGACGTCAAGGCCAGATGGTCGATAAAGACGCCATCCAGCTTTCCTTCCACTTTGCCTCCCGTAGTCATCACGGTTATTTTTTTGCCTTGATACTCTTTGAGATGCTCCATGAATTTCGGTTTGACGATGGCAACATACTTGGTTTCCCGGGAATGTGAAGCTCCGTCTCCCGGGGAACGGTTGGCGGAGGACGTATTCCAAGCCAGGCCGAACTGGGGAGCCGCGGGCGACGTTGTCCTGGCCGGCCATGCGGGAACATAACTGTAATATGAATTCATCCCGGTGTTACACTCCTTTAGAGATCCATTCTGAGACAGTAATACTATATGACAAACGCCTGCGACGGGTTCCATAATATGGATGTATTCTATTCGATTTATCCACTACATTCCACGATCAATGAGAAATAACCGCTTAGCTTTACCTTCGAACATCACGAACGATATAATGGACAAGAGGGTGCTGTACGCCCCGGATATACATATAGTCGGAGCATTTCAACCTCAGTATAAAGTTTAAAGGAGATAATAGGGCATGACACACCAATTTCACAGACCACCGTTGGCAGATTGTGTTCCGGATCTGGTCGCAACGGCGCGAGGGGATCAGAAGGCTTCACTCGTAATTACGAATGCGCGTCTGGTGAGCGTAGCTTCCGGAGAAATTGTTGAAGGAATGTCGATTGGGGTTCAAGGGGCTAGAATCGCGTTTGTCGGCCGGGACGCCAGCCATCTAATCGGGGAGAATACCCGTGTGATTGACGCTGCCGGGCGCTATGTGTCCCCGGGCTTTCTCGACGGCCACTGCCATATCGAAAGCAGCCAAATTACGGCCACCCAATTCGCCAGAGCGGTGCTGGTCAAAGGCACGACGGGAGGCTTTTTCGACGCTCACGAAATATCCAACGTCCTGGGACTTCCAGGCTTGAAGATGATGCTGGATGAAGCCAGAACGACTCCTCTGGCTGCATATATGCAGGTCGCATCCTGCGTCCCGTCTACGGGCCCTGAGCTGGAGACAAGCGGAGCCATCATCGGACCGGACGAGGTGGCCGAGGCTTTCACTTGGGGACCCGATATGATCGCGCTGGGGGAAGTGATGAATTTCCCGGGGGTCGTCTACGGCGACGAGAAGATGATCGGCGAAATTCAGGCAGCCCTTAGAGCAGGGCGGGTGGCGGATGGCCACTATACATGGCCGGTGAACGATTGGAGATTATCGGCTTATGCGGCGAGCGGAATCAGCGGAGATCATGAGCCGGTCACCGCCGAGGACGTGGTTCAGCGTGTTCGTCTAGGCATGTATGCGAAGATGAGGAGAGGATCAGCCTGGCATGACGTGGCAGCGACGATTAAGGCTCATACGGAGCAGGGAATCGATACGCGGCGGATGATTCTCGTAACGGATGACCGCAGTCCGGAATCCTTGGTGGATGAGGGCCATATCGATTTCGTCGTGCGCCATGCTATTCAGCAAGGAGTTTCCCCTGTCACGGCCATACAGATGGTGACGATCAATACGGCGGAACGGTTCGGTGTTTCCCGCGATGTGGGCTTGATCGCTCCGGGAAATTATGCCGATATCATTATGATGGATGGCAATTTGGCCGATATCAACGTTGTGATGACCATTGCCGCCGGTCAAGTCGTTGCGGAGAACGGAAGAATGACGGTTGAGCTGCCGGAATACATCTATCCGGAAGAGGCCATTCGTTCGGTACGTCTGTCCCGTGAGCTGACGCCGGAAGATTTCGTCATTCAAGCTCCGAAGGCTTCCGGCGAAGTGAAAGCCAGAGTGATGGAAGTCCGGGAGAATCATGTCGATACAAAGCAGCGAATAGTGTCGGTGCCTGTCGTGGATGGGAAACTGCAGGTGAATGCCGACCGCGACTTGTGCAAGATGGCCGTTATCGAACGGCATGGTCTTAACGGCAATAAGGCTCTAGGTTTGGTGACGAACGTAGGCTTTAACGTTCCGGCAGCTATTGCAACGACCGTAGCCCACGACTGTCACAATTTGATGGTCATCGGAAACTCGGACGAATTGATGGCCAAAGCGGCTAACGCGGTTGCGGCTGTGCAGGGCGGTATTGCCATGGTGACCGAAAATGGTGAAACCGTGCTGCCGCTTCCTGTGGCCGGTCTTATGTCCAACGCCCCTTACGAGGAAGTCGCCGAGCAATCGCGGGCTATCGGGGAAGCTTTGAAACAGGCGGGCTGCACGATGAACTATGCGTTTATGACGCTGTCTCTCCTTGCGCTGATTGTAGTTCCCGAGCTGAGGCTGTCGGACATCGGCTTGATTTTGACTACCGAGGAAGGGTTCAAGAAGGTCCCGTTGTTCGTGGAAGAATAAATCGGTGATTGGCACATCACCTCACTAATATTACTTGGTAAAGGAGAGGGTAACGGATGGAGAAGCTGTTTTTTATCGAATTGGGGATGGGGGCCGACCTGCACGGCCAGGATATAACCAATGCGGCAGTCCGTGCGGTCCGGAATGCCATTCACAGCAACTCGATGCCGGGACTTCGCTCTGTCCTGCCGGATAACGATTTGAACCGAATGAAGGTCCACATTAAATTGGCTGTTCCATGCGACAAGGAGCTGCTGGATGTGGAGCAGGTTAAAGCGGTCATTCCATACGGCGAGGTGACGGTGGAGCTGATCGACGGCGGAATGGTGACGTCAAGCGGCATCGTTCTGCCGGACAAAGATGACAAGAATGACCTGATATATATCGTCAATGCCTCCGTAGAGGTAGGCTACTGATCGACAAGCATTGAATACACTTCATGGGGAGGACCCTCTGAATGTCAGGGGAAGCCCCGTTGCCAGCCATCGGACAGATTAGTCGGATGGCTTTTTGCCTATTGGAGGCCAATCCGGCAATACCTTCCCTATCATCAGTTATAATGATGCTTCATGAGAGGCATTTTCACCGGACGACGTAAACGCTCTTCCACAAGGCTGCATCACCAAGCCAGTACGATTCATGATCAACATTTCCCGGGCAACCGCAAAATCCGAGCAAACTTAACACGCTGGAAAAGCGGGGAGGAGTTTTTTCGACATGTGAAACCTAACAAAATGACATATCAAGCTCACATTTCTTCATTCCTTGAACATCCTTGATCCTTTACAATAGAACTTAATCAAACCAAGGGGGTTGAAATGATGACAAGGCCTAATCTCTTGCTCATTACAAGCGATCAGCAGCATTGGAACACGATCGGGGCATTCAATCGGGAAATCCATACACCTAATCTTGACCGGCTTGTGAAGGAAGGGACGACCTACACGAGAGCTTACTGTCCCAATCCCACCTGCACGCCGACACGCGCGTCTATTATTACAGGCTGCTATCCCAGCCAGCATGGAGCCTGGACACTGGGAACGAAGCTGCAGGAGGATCGCCATACGGTCGGGGAGGATCTGATGGCGGCCGGTTACAGGACGGCGCTGATCGGCAAGGCGCATTTCCAGCAGCTGCAGAATACGGAGGAATTTCCTTCCCTTGAATCCTATCCTTATTTGCAGGACCTGGAATTTTGGAAGGACTTCCATGATGTGTTTTACGGATTCGAGCATGTGGAGCTGGCACGTAACCATACGAATGAGTATCTGGTAGGACAGCATTACGCGCTTTGGATGGAGGAGCAGGGCTGCAGCGATTGGCGGGAGTATTTCTCGCCCCCGGTTGGACGCATGGATATATCGATCCGCCATTCCTGGCCGATTCCTGAGAAGTATCACTACAATACGTGGATTGCGGAACGGACTAATGCGCTGCTCGAGGAATATCACCGTGCCGGAGACCCCTTCTTCCTGTGGGCAAGCTTCCCCGATCCGCATCCGCCGTATCTGGTGCCGGAACCATGGGACCGCATGTATGATCCGGATAATCTGACTATCCCGCAGGCTGTGCCGGGGGAGCATCTTGCGAATCCGCCGCATTTCCGGATGACCCAGGAGAGAAATCCGGATTTCAGCGCCTGGAAGGAGACGGGATTTCCCATCCATGGGTACCATTCCCACCTGCTGGATTCCGAGCAGGAGCGTAAGCAATTGGTAGCCACTTATTATGGAATGATCAGCATGATGGACAAATATATCGGCCGGATCCTGGACAAATTGGATGAACTGGGACTTGCGG
Source organism: Paenibacillus sp. SAFN-117 (assembly GCF_051966115.1). Lineage (NCBI taxonomy): Bacteria > Bacillati > Bacillota > Bacilli > Caryophanales > Paenibacillaceae > Paenibacillus > Paenibacillus sp. SAFN-117. Next base: position 79,982 of record NZ_JBQCLK010000005.1, on the reverse strand, counting down.
AGAATACGATAGTCGTCTTTACGACCGATCACGGGCATTTCTTCGGTCAGCACGGGCTGCAGGCCAAGGGAGGGTTCCACTACGAAGATTTGATCAAGGTTCCTTTGATCGTCCGTTATCCGGGGCATGTCCCGGCGGGGGTGCAATCGGCCGCCATGCAATCGCTAGTCGATCTGGCGCCGACGTTCCTAAGCTTTATAGGAGCCCCGATTCCGCGGACCATGACCGGAGTGGATCAGCGTGGCGTGTGGCTGGGAGAGCGGCAGCAGGCGAGAGATCATATCTTATGCGAATTCCGGCATGAACCGACGACCATCCATCAGAAAACGTATGTGGACGAGAGATACAAAATCACCGTTTATTATAATCAGACCTATGGAGAGCTGTTCGACCTGCAGGAGGACCCCGGCGAAATCCGAAATCTGTGGGATGATCCGAATGCCCGCGATTTGAAATCTATGCTGCTGCTGAAATATATTTGGGCGGAGCTTGGGAAGGAGCCTATGCCGATGCCGCGGGTGGGAGGAGCCTGAGCCGGCTGAATAGCTCCACATGGCTAGGCCAATCAAGCTTTTGCCGAACGCATGGCCGCCTAATGTGTAAAAATAGATCGAATTTTGCCGTCTAGATACGAAATGTTTCGGACTTTTGTCTTAAAATCTCGCAAAATACTTGTCAGATGAGGCTGAACAATGACATAATAGGAGGAATCTTCCATGCTTCTAATCTATTATTTTATGGAAAGGGAGGCCTCTGATGACAAGCACTTATCGGTCTATGCAGAATGGCCGTTTGACACTGTGGCTCTGCGCCACTTTACTATGCTGGATAATAGGATCGATTATATACATACAACCCGCCTATGCGGAGGAGAACGGGTATAAAGCTACTGTTGATGCTACCTCACTGAATGTCCGCGAGGAACCCGCCGCGCAAGGCGCCATTATCGGGAGTCTGAAGCAGGGAACAGAGGTGGAGGTGCTCAGCGAGAAATACGGATGGGCGGAAATTCAATTCGAATCCGGCCCGGGTTGGGTTGCCGCGCATTATCTGATTAAAGAGCAACCCGTGAAGACCTCTAATGAGAAGGAACAGAGAGAGGAGAAGGGGAATAATCCTAAGCCTGCCTCCGAGCCGAAACCAACGGAGAAGAAGACTATCGGGAAAGTATACGGAATAGTGAGTGCGGATGCTCTGCGTCTGAGAGAGGAACCTGACTTGGAGGCGGACATTGTCGACCTGCTTCCGGATTCCTCCGAATTGGAGGTTGTCGGACAAGCCGGAGAGTGGCTCAACGTCATTACCGGCGACGGCCAGAAGGGATGGGTGTCCGGCGAATTCGTTGTTCTTAAGGAGGCTCCCGCCAAGAAGGAGACGGCAGAGACCTCTTCACCGCCGGTTGAAGGAAATATTCCTGACAAACCTGTCTTTGAAATTCCCGGATTGAAGAACAAGGTAATCGTTATTGATCCCGGACATGGGGGCTCGCAGCCCGGGACGATCGGAGTCAAACACGGTACTCTTGAGAAGGATTTAAATCTATCAACCGCACTTCTCGTTGCGGAATCGTTAAGAGCTGCGGGAGCGAAAGTCTATCTGACCCGGGATAAAGACCAGTTCCTGGATCTCTCAGACAGAGTAGATATCAGTCATGCCAAGAACGCTGATGCGTTCATCAGTATCCATTATAACTCGGCCAAGCCCGATTCCAGCGGAATCATCAGCTTCTACCATTCCGAGAAGAAGGACAAGCCGTTGGCCAAGGCTCTGCAGAAGGAGCTTGTGGCGGAGACCGATATGAAGAACGGCGGGGACCGTTTTGGTGATTACCATGTTTTGCGGCATAACTCTAATCCGTCCGTTTTATTGGAGCTGGGCTTCCTGTCCAATCCGAATGAGGAAGAGGTCGTCCGGGCGAAAGGTTACCGGCTTAAAGTAGCGAAAGCCATCGTTGCAGGGCTGCAAGAATATTTCGGCCCCGAGTCTTAATGCCTCTAAATAAATTTCATAGAGAAGAGCAAGCTTAGCAGGCTTATTTCGATAAACCACAACAAGGGACTTCATCAGCCGGCTGCCATTTGGTATTTGCCGGTAAGCTTGAAGTCCCTTAATATTTGGTCAAGGCAATGGAATTGCTATAAATGATGAATAGGGGCTGTGTCGGTTATTTCATTTCTTTAAGGAGCTGACTAACCCGCCCCTGACTGATACCCAGCAGCTTGGCAAGCTGCTTCTGAGTTGCCCCTGGATGGTTGCTTAGAGCTTGTCCCAAACGGTATAGCGCTTCCGATTTTTTGCTTCTTTTTTTGGAGGAAAGGGTGGAAGAGGAAGCGGTCTCCGGATGGCTTGCCGCTGCAAATTGTTCCGCTTCTTGGAGCGTATGTTCCGGTGCCTCTCTGGCCGCGTCGATGACCCCATAGATCTCGTCCTTGGAAGGAACGGAAGCCTTCTCGGAAGTTTCCTGTATGCGCTTTAATTCCGTCAAGCAACTCTCGCAAATAAACTGCCCCTTATAATAAGCGATGCTGTTTAATTCCCTACAGAAGCTGCATTCGGTAGACTTGTACTTCCTCATGATGATCGTGTTGTCATCGGAAATGAAAAATTCAAGCGGATCACCCAGCTCAATGTTTCGGGTCATTCGGATTTCGGTAGGGATGACGATACGGCCGAGACTATCTAACACACGAATCATACCAGTGTCTCTCATCATTTATTCCTCACTCGATTGATTTTTTCCTTAGTATATCAGAAAATAGAAGTTTTTTACTATAGAAGAAAAAATAAACTCAAAAAAATATTGCACTGAAAACATGGCTTCAAGCTGGTTTATCCAGATTTCTATCGCATGTGGATGAATTGCGGATCGCCATCGCTTAAATGTGGAAAACCCCAAGCATTTTTGCCCTCCTGCCTGGGGTTATTTTATGATCGACCCTTATAATTTGCGGTTAAGCCAACGAACCGTTTGCGACAGCAGTTCGGCCAACTGCTTTCTAAATTTGATGCCCAACCAGACGGATACGACGACGACCGCGGCCAGAATCAGGAATATCCGTATTTTCGGATGGGATGCCAGCTTATGCAACAGCTCCCAGTTGGGACCCAGCCAGTAACCCAGAGTCGGAAACGTAAGAACCCAGAAGCAGGCCCCACTATAGGCATATAAGGCGAAAGTACGGAAGGGTAGCCTGACAATTCCGGAAAAATATCCGGTGAAGTGGCGGAGGCCAGGAATAAAATAGGCTATAAAAATGATTTTGTTGCCGTGTTTGTTAAACCATCCTCCCGCTTTCTGCAGTTTGGCAGGGGGGAGGAGCAGGTATTTCCCGAACCTGTCGAAGAACGCTGTTCCGAACCGGCGACCTATCCAATAAGTAATCGAAATTCCTATCGTTGTTCCGGCGGCCGAAACCAATACGGTGATAGGCCAGCTGAGGTAGCCGCTGTAGCTGAGGAACCCTGCGTAGGTCATGGTCGTTTCGCCAGGGAAAGGAAGGGCAATGTACTCCAGCAGCAGGCCTATGAACAGAACCCAGTAACCGTATTGTTCGAACCACTGCGCGATCATATCTATGACGATTCACCTCTTCAAACTACAAATCCTGTCTCTGCTTACGGTAGCTTCTCCAAAGCGCGATCAGACAAATAAGAACGATAATGCCGATAGGAATCCATATATAAGTTCGAATATAAGCAAAACAAGTATTCCAGTTTTCTCCGAAATAATACCCGAGACGAACGTATATAAATGCCCATAATAGAGCCCCGGGAAAGGCATAGCCGAAAAATTTCAACGGATTCCAGGAACGCATTCCCGCAAAATAGGCGCTTAAATGCCTTATAGCCGGAAAGAAATAGCCGAACGTAACGATCGCCGGACCGAATCGCTCGAACCACTGGGAGGTCCGTTCGAAGCGTGCCGGGGTCAGCCTCAGCCTCGGCCCCAGCTTATGTAAGAGCGGCAAGCCGAATCGGCGTCCGAGCCAGTAGGACAGCAGCATTCCGACGAGACTTCCGGAGACGGAAACGATCATAACAGTCAGTAAGGTCATCTGTCCCCGGGAGGCCAAATAACCGGTAAACATCATCAACAGCTCGTCCGGGATGGGAAGACCGACGATCCCGAGAACGAGAAGAACGAATACGGCGGCATAACCGTAGATCAGTATAAAATTCAGCAACCAGTCCTGCAATCCATCCATCTCCTCGTCATTAGCGCTGAACGGTTTCCGCTCTATCCGGATATCTATTATAACAGGACTAAATCTATCGTCCTATTCATTTATCTATCATTTATCTTACAATACTGTAATACGGGAACCATAGCAAATGGTGTCATAACATAGGAGAAAATGTCCTTTCAGCTGCACCTATACTATGGGGACCATTCAACTAGGCCGATACGAGAGCAGGCCATTCTATTCTATGTTATAATCTATTAACAAGATTAGGAGAGAGACGCAATATCTATAAAGAACGGAGTGGACCAGGTTGCAATCTCAAAATAAAGTGCTTTTGGTCGATGGTATGGCTCTTCTTTTTAGAGCCTTCTATGCGACTTCTTATTCCGGCTACATACGTAAAACAAGTGATGGATTACCTACCAACGCGGTTTATGGATTTGTTCAATACTTTTTTGATGCGATTCATAAATTTAACCCATCGCATGTCATTTGCTGTTGGGATATGGGGAGCAGCACGTTTCGTACAGAAAGCTATAGCGAATACAAAAAAAATCGTTTGGAAGCTCCACTTGAGCTTTTACCGCAATTTGATCTGGTCAAAGAAGTAGTGGCCGAAATGGGCGTGCCGAATTTTGGACTAGCCGGGTACGAAGCGGATGATTGTATCGGCACATTGTCAAACAAACTTCAACATGAATCCGAAGTGTTTATTTTAACCGGGGACCATGACATGCTTCAATTAATCACAGAGCAGATTAAGGTTGTAATTATGAATAAGGGCCGATCTAATTATACGGTGTATGATTTAGAAACTCTGTTTGCCGCGAAGAAGCTAACTCCTTCACAGGTTGTAGATTTAAAAGCGTTTATGGGTGATACAAGTGATAATTACCCAGGAGTCAAAGGAATTGGAGAAAAAACTGCACTTAAGCTGTTGCATGAGTATGGTTCGGTCGAAGCTTGTCTCGAATGTTTAGAACAACTTCCAGCAAGTATCAAGAAGAAAATTGAACAAAACTTGGATATGCTGCATCTTTCAAGGGAACTAGCTCGAATTCGACTAGATGTGCCCATAGAATGTAAATTAGATGATTGTATATGGGATCTGCGTCATGCTGCAACCTTAAGGAAATTTGAAGAGTTGGAATTTGGCGGTCTTGTCAAGGTATTAGGCGAGGTAGCTAGTGGTTAAGTACGGTTACTGAAAAATCCTATTATAGATACATGCATTTAACGGAGTTCCATTATCATCACTAATCGTAAACCTGACATGGTGTATAGTTAACTCGATAGACTATAATGTGCTCTTTCCCGTTTATCGGGCTGTTTTGTATCATTGCCGGTGAGCGGGTTCCCGGCAGTCCCCTAAACTTTCCGGCAGTGTCACAGCTTCGCTTTCTGGACAAGACTAGGCCAATCGAATCGAATGGGGTATAATGTGAGCAAAATAGCAATAAGGAGCTCGGAGGATGCCCAAGATAATTGCTCCATCTTTTTACTTTATAGGGAATCACCTGGCATTGGATTTTCTGAATACGAAGGTTGTATCCGCAGGCAACCTCGTAGACCTGCTGCAAACGTCGAACGATGTATTGAACTGGCTTGTTCAAGCAGGTTCCTTGACCGCTGAGCAGATGAATGCCGTTAATGCAATGTGGAGGGAAGGAAATACATTAGTTCAGGAAGCCGTAGAACTGCGCACAGGCATACGGACGCTGGTCAGGCAGGGGATGCAGGGAGAGGATGCCGCCGACGAGGATATGGAGCGCGTTAACCGTATTCTTAGGGGTAAGGCCGTTACAGTAAGGCTTGTCCAGCATCATCGCCGTTTTGCATCAATACGTCACACTGAACTTCGGCATCCGGTCGACCTGTTGATCCCCGTCGCGGAAGCCGCTGTTGATTTGCTTGTGAATGTCGACCTCGGTTTGGTTAAGAAATGCGGGAATCCCGACTGCGTGTTATATTTCTACGATAACAGCAAGAATAATACCCGCCGCTGGTGCAGCCAGAAGACGTGCGGCAACCGGATGAAAGTGGCAGCCTATTTGGAACGCAAGAAACGAGAGGAAAAGAACAGGATGTGAAAGCCCGGATGCGGATCCGGGCTTTTTGTTATGTTAAGCTCTTCGCACTTCCTCGATGATTTCCTTGATCCCTTCGTTAATCTGTTCGGATATTGCTCTGGAGACGCTAATCCTAAGAAACTTCTCCCGATCCAAATAATTCGACAAGTAAAATTGCTTTCCGCTTCTGACACGAATGTTTTTCTCCGCAAGTTTTTCGATAAGACGTTCTAGGTTGACGGTTAGCGGTATTTTGAACTGGGCGTAGATTCCGGAGCGGATGTCGGGAGTCTCGACCCAGCCTTGTGCATTATGCTGTTGGAGAGCCGCATTCAGGATTCGGATACGCTCCGCATATCGGCTCGCTATCCGATTCTTATGCCATTCGAACATGCCATTGTTCATGTAGATTTCGAGAGCGGCTTGAGACAAGAGCGATGTGCCGGCGTATCGCCGAATCATGCGGTATGTGCCTACCAATGCTTCTGGGAGCACCATAGCGCCTAATCGCAGACCGGGAAAAATAATCTTAGAAAAACTCTTCAAGTAAATGACGTGTGAAGTTTGGTTGTAAGAATAAATCGGCTCGAAAGAACGCTCAATGCCCAAATCGGCCATGTAGTCATCCTCTACGACATAGACGTTATACTTGCTGGCCAAACGCGAGATCGCCCTGCGTTCCTCCTGTGGAGCAAATATTTGATCTCCTGCTAGATGGGAGGCGAGTGTCCGTCGCAGCTTTACTAATCCATAGGAATCCCCGTAAGTGAATAACTGATGCTTGTAAGTATCAATCGCTTTGTTTATGCAATGTTGAAATTCCTGATACGGAAATACGACAGGGTCCGGAAGACCGGAGGAGAAATCGATGATCTCGCTTAACTCCCCCTCATTACTAATCGGGGCCGGGGCTGTATTGTTTCTTATTGCGGTTATGGGCCTCATTCGATACTTATCTTATTGAATTGAGGGGAAAGTTACCAACCATAAATGTTGGATTTTTTCGGGGAACTTTATTAACCTCCAAAATATGTGTTTACATGTTAATAAAACCATTATATAATACCCATAAAATAGTTATAGATATTAAAAGGAGGAGGTGAAACGATGAGCGGTGTGTACCACGTTGGGGAAGTGGCGGTTCAAAAGCTGGCCGGAGAACATATTATCGCGGAGAGGAACGGCGAGCATTTCGATCAGAACGGGTATCGCAACGCAGCAACGTTCTCCACGACAAATACCAGGAATGGATACCGTGGCCGATACATTCTTTATAGGGAGTGTCAGTGCGGAGGGGAAGATGGACGCTTATATATAAAAGAAGGGTAATTCCCAATTTACGGTAAGGAGTATGGGGAAGTTGATAAAAACGTATTTCACCAAAATGAAGGGTGCGGGAGCAAGTCCGTTAAAGGTCAATCCGAAGAATGCGCTTATGGGCTTCTTGGGCGGATTGGTTACAATTGCCCTGCTGTCCTTATTGACAGACATGACCTCCGTCGTATGGATCATGGCACCATTCGGGGCGAGCTGCGTTCTGGCGTTCGGAATCTGGGACGCTCCGCTTTCGCAGCCTAGGAATATTATCGGTGGTCATCTCGTGTCTACTCTTGTCGGCTTGTTGTTTTATCATAGTTTCGGCGAGGGCGTGTGGATTACGGGGCTGGCGGTGGGCACCGCCATTGCGGCCATGATGCTGACCAAAACGACACATCCGCCTGCGGGCGCCGATCCCATCGTAGTCATACTCGCAGGCAGCGGCTGGTCGTTCTTGTTCACCCCTGTATTGACCGGATCCGTTCTGGTTGTAATCCTCGCGATCGTCATTAACAACATGCACCGCGATCGCAAGTATCCTACCTTTTGGTATTAGTTTCTTTTGAATTGTTTCCAATGAAGCAATGCTTGTTCATGGCTGGAGGTCATCGTATCGACCCATTGAAGCATATCGAGTAAGTTTCGATTAGCAGCAGAAGAAGCGTTGTTCTCGGCCGCTTTCTCGCCGAGTTCGACGATTCTTCTCAGGCTTCGAAACCCGTCGATCCTCATCTGAATGGCGCGCTCCCAGATCGATTCGCTAACGTCATAATAATCGATTCGTTCTCCGACTACCGATATTCGCTCTATCAACCCCCCCGACGCCAGCAGCCTGACGTTGGTCGAGACACTGCCTCTGCTAACCTTCAGATGGGTGGCAATCTGCTCCGCCGTCAGCGGCTGGCCCGATACAAGCATAAGTCCTAAAATCCGACCGCCGATTCGCGGAATGCCATAATCCTCGTAATATACGCCCAGTTTCTCTATAAATAACAGCTTGGCTTCATCCAATTCGAATTCTTGTGTGTGCATGATCAGAACTACTCCTCTCTAACATCGATCGACCGATCGCTCAAGAATGAAATAAGTGCCTGGTTAAATGCGGAAGGATTATCTTGATTGGAACAATGACTCGCCTGCGGGATTTCTACAAGTGTGCAGTAAGGTTCGTTAGATGCCCACGTTGCAGCGATTTTTTTAATATTGCCTGTCTCATCCTTCTCGCCATAGACGAGGAGGAGCGGTTTATTGATTCGGTAGTCTTTCTCGTAGTGCAGACATGAAGCGGTTGCTAGAAAGATTGTAACAAAATCCTTTTTGCCTATTCGATTAAATGTTTTTGTTAGATACGCTTGCACGTCTGGCTTTAGAGCACTTGCTTTTACACTTTCACGAACCAAGTGTTCCCATGGATACAAGCGGATTAACATAGGAGTTATATTCAAATAGAATGTTTCTAACCAAGACAATTTCATCGTGTTGCACGTGCAGTCAATCAGCACTAGCTTTTCTACTCTGTCCGGAAAATAAAAAACGAATTCTTGTGCCGCGTTCCCGCCCATCGATTGTCCGATAAACGTAGCTTTCTCGATGCCTTCTTTATTCATGATCGTTGCTAGATCGTCGACGACCAATGTCATACTGAAATGCTCCCCCATAGGCCTAGACAGGCCATGGCCTCTTGTGTCCCATAGCAAGATATTAAAATTGTGACTCACTGCCGCTATTTGTTCGGAAAACATCTCATGGTCGGCACCGGCACCGTGTAAAAATATGAGCCATGGGCAATTCCCGCGCTTAGAGATCCAGTAGTGGATATCACAGCCATCCTTATTCAGCACTTTATTATTGCCTATGTCCATGCGATCATCTCTTTTCAGGATTTTGTCGTTTCATTAATTTTAGTATACACTAAAATAACTGAAAGATAAAATTGCCAAAGGGAGATAGTATGGAGCCCATACGGGATTATACTATGTATGCGGCATTCTCAGGATGTTTATCTTCTGTTGGTTCGGATGGGCCCAAGAACCGCGCGATAATTGGAGCTGTGGATCGGGCTGGATCCGGCGCCGCGCTGCTAGTCTGGTCTAGCGGAAGTGTACCTCAGCACACGTAATTGGGAAGCGCCCACGGCCTTGTCGGATAAGGTTGTGCACGAGACACACCTTGATACGATCATCATTGAGTTCTTATTGGCGGCGGTGGGCGCAACCTTCTTAATCAAAGTGACTACGTGTTGCCTTGGATAGCATTCATCGTCGGCATTCATTTCATCGGATTGGTCGGCATCTTCGACGATTCGGCATTGTATGTATTGGCAGCGCTGTTAACGGTCGTCGCAGGCGGCAAGAGTATTTGGAATTTCATCCTTGACCTTTACACTAATGTTAAACTTTATAATAAGGTTAGAATTCCCTTTCTGTGAGGTGATTGTTCTGAAAATAGGAAAGGTAAGAAAAATAACAGGCGTGAGTGCCCGTTCGATTCGTTATTATGAGGAAAAAGGACTGATTAAAGCCTCTCGTCGGGAAAACAATTACAGAGAATATGACGAAGGGGTGATCGAATCCATTAACACTATTCAACTTTATCTAGGATTAGGCCTGACAACTGACCAAATTCGCGACATCATCTTCTGCAAATATCCTGAACAACAAGCGCATAAAGAAAAGGACGTTTATTGCGAGGAATTATTGCATTTGTACCAGTCAAGGATGGAAGAGGTAAACCGACAAATCGCTGCATTAACCGAAGCGAAGCATAGATTGTCTGACAAAATCAATCAGATGATACAACAACGATGAGGAGGTAAGTAAATGACGATATTAGTTACTGGGGCAACGGGAACCGTAGGGCGGCATGTCGTGGACCAACTTATTCAAAAGGGGCATAAGGTACGTGCATTGACACGTAATCCGTTGAAAGCCAATCTTCCGAAAGGTGTAGAGGTTGTTACAGGTGATTTAAGCGATCCAAGTACGTTAGGTTCTGCGCTGGCGGACGTAAGCGGCATTCACTTGATTACAACAGGCGCCGAATATACTCCGTTACAGACGGGGCCTGAAATCGTTGAACTTGCCGAGAGAGCCGGGGTGCGAAGGGTTACCGTTCTATGGAATGGGGAGAAAGGCCCTTTTGAACGGGCAGTTGAGGCAAGCGGTCTGGAGTGGACGCAGCTTCAAGCCTTCGAGTTTATGGCAAATGCAAGAAAATGGGCGGACGCCATACGTTCCGAAGGGGTTGTGCGTGATCTGTTCGGCGGATCGCGAATTGCTCCTGTTCATGAGGCGGATATTGGCAGAGTCGCGTCGGTTGCGTTAACCGAGGATGGCCACGCAGGTAAAATTTACACATTAACAGGGCCGGAAAGTTTGTCGGTTCAAGATAAGGTGCGGATCATCGGCGAGGTTATCGGACGAGAAATTCAGTTTATCGAGAGCTCCGAAGAAGAAGAACGCGAACAGATGAGAAGAATGGGGGTAGAGGAAGAAGCAATTGATTACGTAATCAGTTGGCACCTGAATCCGCCTGAATCGGCCAGTACGGTTTTGCCGACCGTCAAGGAAGTAACGGGACTCCAACCTTACACATTCGCAGCGTGGGTTAAGGAAAATGCAGATTTATTTATATAACAATGAATTTGCCAAGCCAAGCTGCTGACTCTTCTCGGCAACTTTTGTTCGTAACTGCAGAGACCATTAAATTTCGTCCGAGCTTTTCGATACTCTTTCGGGGAAATAAACTTATTGTTCGTGCCTCGGATGGCCTGCAAAATCAGTACATCGAGTATGCGGTTAGTCAGGCAGTATGGTCTAAATAGGAAGACCCCTTAGTCTTTATCAGTTTAATAGATACTGACCCCTAGTTAGACCCTGAATCTCCGCTGCAAGGCAATTGAAAGGAGAGTCCCATATATGACACAACCTACAATAACTGTCCATGGTCGTGGTTCTGCGGTTCGCGGAATGGCGTCTGGTGTGTTTTTCATGGCGTTCTTCGGTACTCTTTGGGCATGCACAGGAATTATGGGCTTGCAAGGTTGGGGAGCACCTCTGTTGTTGGTTGCCTCTGTAGCCGTATGTATTGCGCTATTCATCAGCGGCGGATCACTATTAAGCGCATCACGAAAAATAAAGGATCATGTTTCCATAGCACCGTTTTAAAGCTAGTACCACCATCGGTGAACATGAAACGATTTGAATTTTTGTATAATGTGGATTGGGATTAAGTAATATGGATAAAAAAGGAAGAATCGGGGCATACTATAGCTCCGATTGTCTTTTTTATTCGGTCTTTTGCTGTCTGAGAGATGTGGGGATATTGTCGAAAAAGAAAGAAAAATTGCGGACTGCTGGCTATCTTTGACAGGGGGCGGCGTTGTATAATAGATAAGTACTGAGAAAGCGGACGGGAGTTGTGTGTATGCTGGAGGCCAAAGCTTTATTTCAAAACAGGGGATTCCGCAGGTTCGTCATTTTGGCGACCATCGTTCTTATTTTATATGGAATTCGCAGCATCTTGGACTTGATCTTGATTACGTTTATTTTTATCTTTTTGATGAACCGTCTCCAACATTTCGTTGTGACCAATTTGAACAAGCTCTTTAAAGTCAATGATAAACTGATAGTCCTTCTGCTGTATATCGCCATCGTCTTCGGCCTGGGTGCCGGTTTGTACAAATTTTTTCCGGTCATCATTATTGAAATCTCACAGTTAATTCGCCAGATTACGGAATTTTATACACAGCCTCAGGACAACGAAATAGTCAACTATATTGTTAATGCCATTAAGGAAATTGAGCTGACCGGGTATATGGAGAAGGGCTTCGATTTCCTGTATAAATCACTTTCTAATATTAGCAAATGGGGTTTACGCATCTTTTTGGCATTAATATTGAGTCTATTTTTCTTGTTGGAGAAACAGAGAATTAAGCAATTTACCGACAAGCTGAGAACGAGTAAAATTTCCGCTTTCTACCAGGAATTGGAGTATTTCGGCAGAAAGTTCGCCGGTTCCTTCGGTAAGGTTATCGAGGTCCAGTTCATGATCGCTATCGTGAACTGCATCCTGTCAGTCATCGTTCTCTGGTTTATGGGCTTCCCCCATTTATTTGCGCTCGGCGTGCTCATATTTCTCCTGGGACTGATTCCAGTGGCGGGCGTGATCATCTCGTTGATTCCCTTGTGCACCATTGCCTTTACGATCGGGGGAATTCCTAAAGTCATCTATATATTGATAATGATTGCCGTCATCCATGCGATTGAAGCCTATTTCCTAAATCCGAAGTTCATGTCTTCGAAGACGAACTTGCCCGTGTTCTATACGTTCGTGGTTCTTATATTCAGCGAGCATTTCTTCGGTGTATGGGGATTGATTATCGGCATTCCGATGTTTATCTTCATACTGGATATTATTGAAGTGAAGGATTACAGCCGTTAACCGGTCTTCCTTTCTTAATCAAAGTGAAGATCAATAAGGCTGTCCGATAAGGACAGCCTTTTTTAAGTGCCCGAATCTGCTTGTTATACTCCTACCGATGCCGTTTCGGGCAGTGTGCTGCCTCCGTCGATAACTACCTGGGTGCCGGTAATATAACTGGATTCATCGGAGGCGAGGAAGGCTGCCAGTTCGCCGACTTCTTCGGGTTTGCCCAGCCGCTTTAACGGAATGGCGTTAGCTATTCCTTGGATGACCGAACCCGGATCCTCCGGATTGGATTCGCTGCCGATCTGCTCAGCCATCGGCGTATGAATGTATCCGGGGCATATGGCGTTGACCGTAATTCCATGCTCGGCAACCTCAGCGGCCAGCGAGCGAGTGAAGCCGATAATTGCGGACTTCGAGGTGGCGTAAGCAACTTCGCCCGGATCGGCGACCATATAGCCGGTTACCGAAGACATGTTAACAATCTTGCCGTATTTGTTCTCCTTCATATAGGGTAGTACAGCGCGGGTGACATTCCATACTCCATTGATGTTTACCCGGAAGTGGAAGTCGCGCACATCATCGCTCATTTCCGTAAACTGGGCAAGCTTGATAACCCCGGCATTGTTGACGAGAATATGTACCGCTCCATATTTCGCAGCCACATCATCAGTCGTTCGGCTAACCGCTTCCCGGTCGGTAATGTCCAGTTGATAGGCGGAAGCCCGGCCGCCAGCCGCTTCAATGGCCTGGGCCGTTTCGAATACCTTATCGTTCAGATCATACAGAATGACATGGGCGCCATGCTTTGCTAACACGGTAGCAATTCCTTTACCGATTCCCATGGCTGAGCCTGTGACAATCGCTATTTTTCCGTCTAGTTTTTTCATAGCTTGTTCTCCTCCACTTTACTGTTCTTTATAGGCTACTATACTATTATTTTACCATAGATATCCATTTAAGGATTGGGACAGATTTGTTACAAATAGGCCGAAATACCGTTACAGGGGAAATAGAACGTGGTTGAAAGTCTTGGCCTTTATGCATTTTCCAGTGTTTGCCTGATTTGATTATGATATGATATGACTAGAGAACATGAAGGAGGGAAAGGCTTGCAGCCCAAAATCCGACTGATTCTTTTTGATTTGGACGATACGCTGCTGCATTTTGATGACTATTGGGAAGCCAGCCTGAAGGAGGCTTTCCGTCAGCATCCTTTGACCCGCGACGAGGATCCGGACCGTCTCTTTGAATGCTTTAGCCGTAAATCCGAGCTGTATCACGAGCAGTATTATCTTCAGAAAATCAGCATAGAGCAATTTCGCGAACGCAGGTATATCGATGCCTTGGCTGATTTTGGCAGGCGGGGGGACGAGAAGTCAGCGAAGCAATTTGAAAAATTGTATCAGCGGTTAAGCAAAACCTTTATGAAAACGGACAATCAACTGCTGGATGTGCTTGAGGAGCTGCAGAAACGGTATATGCTCGGGATAGTAACGAACGGAACGGCCAGCTGGCAGTTCGACAAATTGGAAGCTACAGGGGTGGATCGATTTTTCCCGAGGGAAGCCGTCTTTATATCGGAAACTATCGGATGCGAGAAGCCGTCTCCCGAAATCTACCGCAGACCATTGGACTATTTTCAAGTAGAACCGTCCGAAGTCTTGTTCGTAGGCGATTCCTGGAAGAATGACGTGGTCGGCCCCATGAGCCTGGGGATGAATGCCATCTGGTTTAACAAGAAGGGAAGAGCGCAGCCCGAGAGTCCTGTTCCCATGGCTACGATCAAGCACATGGCTGAGTTAATAGAATGGCTGTAGTAAGATCCTTGGCCTGAGCTGCTTCATTCCAAATCGGCGGCATGGATGGCAAGACTCGTCCATGCCCGGAAGCAGGACGGGAGGAAAAACAATGCAGGGATAGGCGGGATTGCATTGCGAACTGTCACATTTTTATGCTAAGCTGTTATTTGTGATCATTACTATCTGGAAGGATGATGAAAAAGCAATGAAGTTTTCCGCATCAAGACAACAGCGTTACCTGCTTTGCGGTTTTGCTTTTTTACTATGCTTCCTTTTAGTGATACCGATAGCATTACATCCCGCCATTCCGGCTGATCCGCTGAAGCCCGTCCTGAGGGCAAGAGCGGCTGCTACTTCAGACAATCCCTTTAATAAATATTCTCATGCAGAGCCTATTCTACTGTTTCTGGTTCTAATACTGTGCACCGTCCCCTCAGACAGGGTCCGTTCCCTTGTCACCACGGCGCAATTTCGTATCCGCGCGTCCATACCCGTTATGTTCAAGCAAGTGATTTTATCCCCGATTAAATTCACTTCCGTTATGTACTCATAGCTCGATGGGCCCATACCGCTGATCATTTATGCTCATTTAGAAGACTACCTGCCATCATTTAGGAGGCCTCTGCAAATTATGTTTCAATCAATCATTGATTTTCTTATGGATTTCGGTAGCCTCGGGCTATTTATTCATTCCTTCGCGGATGCGGTTATTTTTCCGATTCCCGCCTTTTTCCTGCAAGTCCCCTTAAGCCTCATCAATCCATCCCAAGCTCTCTGGCTGGCAACGGTAGGATATATCGGAAGCATTCTCGGTACCCCGTTGGGATATTGGATAGGCAAAGGATTAGGCAAATCGGTCCTATATAAATTCCTCAAGAAAGAGTGGATCGAAAAAGCCTCTACCATGTTTCAACGCAATGGAGAAGCGGCTATTCTGGTCGGAGCCTTCACCCCGATTCCCTTCAAGGTGTTTACCATTCTCGCCGGCTGTCTGAATTTTTCCGTATGGAGACTCATCGGCTACGCCGCATTGGGGCGCGCCACGAAGTTTTATGTTGTAGGAGCTCTCTTTTATGTATACGGACGGGCCGCTGAGGGCATGATCGATGGTCTTAAATATCTATTCCTGGCAGTAGGGGTTGTCGTGGCGATCGGCTTTCTCGTGTTCAAGAAAATGCGAAATAAGAAGACGACCAAGCTTAACCCGGAGCAACAAAGCAGCTCGACGAGCGATTAAATATGCAATAGGTTCAGTCGCCCGGATGTCAGTATCGGCGCGGTCTTTGCCATCTGCTGTATTGAATTAAAACAGCTCTTTAACGGGCTGTTTTTTTTTGCATTCGTAAGCCTCGGGGCTCCCCGCAGAGAAGTATACAGCTCTCCTTGGAAGCGATGCAAAGACAGGAGAGGATAGAAGAGGTTTGAAGCTACCTGGTCAGGGGGAGAGAAATACGCTTCGAAGGCCCCAGGTCACGCTGCAGGGGGATTTAGGCTAATATCTTTCTTAATAATTGACAAACGAGGCAGGAGCAACCATGATAGAAAAAGAGATTTAACGATGCGTTAGAGGAGTGAGATTTCGATGATCCGCCATATCTCAGAGACAAAATCCGCGTTTCGCAAATATTTGATCCTGTTCTTCACCATGATTCTTATTCCTACTTTGCTGCTTCTGGCGTGGCAGATTTACAGCAAATACCGGGATGCTGTGCAGCAAACTGTAAGCGTTTCCGAAGCCGCTTTGGAATCCACTTCCCGCAATCTGGATCTGCTGCTGGACCAATTCGGACAAATCTCTTTGCAAATCTCACTGACTCCGGATGTGCTGGAGATGTTGAACCGCCCATTCGACCTGCAGGCTTATCAATATGCGGATATTAAAGGGCAGCTGCGAAGCTGGATGAACTCCAATGCGCTGTTTGAATCGATCTATCTGGATATTCTGCAGAACGGGAAAGTGTTGACGGTCAATGAGGGCTTGTATGACCTTAAGGACTTTTACGATAAGGACTTTCTGAACCGGGTAACCGGAGCTGCGTCTGAATTTCCGCGCCCCTGGGTCGGCTTGCGCGAACGGCCGGGGGAGCCCGGGAAGGAGATTCTGTCCTTCGTCAAGCCGGTGCCCGCCACGCAGAAAACGGCTTTAGGCTACTTGGTGTTCAATATCCACAAGGATGTTTTTATGAGCACTTTGCTGAACTTGAATTCACAGATGTCGGGACCGTTGATCGTAGCCGATCCATGGGGGCGTCCGGTTTCCTCAACGGTAGAGGGGCTGGATTTGGATAAAATGCTTCCGAAGCTCGGACCGGGAGCCATCTATACGGAAACGGTTTCGCTCGCCGGGAAGAAATACATCCTTAGCGGCGCCAAAAGCACGACGAATGGCTGGGCCTTAATGCAGCTCACCCCGGCAGGGCCCTACACTCCAGTCGTTACGGATGCTATCCGCCAGGCTGTCCTCATTATGCTTGGCGTACTTGCCGTCGGAATCGGATTGTCCTACTTGTTCGCCTCGATTCTGTATGATCCGTGGCGGCGTCTGGCAACGAAGCTTCAGGAATTCGTGATGAGAGCCCCCGGAGACAGCCAGGACGCATACGCGGTTGTCAACCGGGCGATTCATAATTTGATTACTACGATTCGGCACAATGAACCGATTGTCCGCAATCATGTCGTGCACGAATGGCTTCACAATCATCAGCCCGAAGATCCGGACGCGGCCCGCCGATTCTCCGAGGCCGGCATTCAATTTGTATCTCCTTATCATGCTGTGCTTGTTGTAGTGGACGAGAGTAGGCGTGACCGGGATAGCTCGGCCGGGCATACGCTGTTCTTGTTCAGCCTGGCGGAGGATGAGCTGCGGGCCCGATTTATGGCGGCAGGGACGATTCTCGACCGCGGCAAGTTCGCCTTCATCCTCAATTTCGACCGGGAAGTGTTCGACGGCGAGCTAATGGCCGAGCTGGAGGACGGCTGCCGGACGATCCAGCGGCTGGCCCACAGCCGCCTGAAGGCGGAGCTTTACTTCTTCGTCAGCGGGATCGGCCCTTTGGATCAGCTGGCTGAAGCATACGAGCAGGTAAAGCGGGCCATGACCTATAAAGCTTTCCTGCCGCAATCTGCTGTATGCTTCGTGGAGGAGACGAAGGAATCCGGTCATTTTCAATATCCGGCGGCTTATCAGAAGAAGATATTGAACACGATCCTGGCCGGGGACCAGAGCCGGGTGGAGCATTATATGTCGGAGCTGTTCGACCGTTATTTATCAAGCAGCGGCTCACCGTATCCGAAGCTGCTGCAAATGATCGTGATGCTGATGAGTCATGTTCTCGGCTCCTTGGTACAGGAAGGGTACGACATTGAACCGCTGATGGACCAGGTGGATCTGCTTCAGCTTCAGCAATGCCAGAACCAGTCAGAGCTCCGCAGTATGCTAATGCGTCAAATCGGGCAAATCATGGATTATTTAGAGACGGTACGGAAGCAGGCGGAGGGCAGCAGCCCATGGGTCCGGCAGGCGATGGACTATATAGAGGCCCATTATGCGAATAACATTTCCATATCGGATATTGCTTCTCATATCGGCATCAGTCCTTCACATCTGAGCCGGATCTTCAAAGCAGAGGTAGGCAAGCCTCCGCTTGAATATTTAACCGAACGGAGATTGGCGATGAGCAAAACGCTGCTGAAAGACAAATCGAAATCATTGCAGCAGATCAGCCAATTAATCGGCTATAATGACGCCCATACGTTCATCCGTTCATTCAAGAAGGCTGAAGGGACGACCCCGGGCGAATACCGCAAAAAGGTGATGGATCTTTCTTGATTCGAATGGATTTTTTTTGTCACCCGGCAATTTTTGCGCAATAACGCCCATTCGAATCAAAAACTCGTAATTTCCTCCTATTCGGGAATGTCTTATAGTGTAAAGGCAAGCACACGACCATACGAAAGGAGGATTTAGATTGGCGTTACCTTCTACGGCTCGAACATCCACACTATCATTTTTATCAATGTATTGGAGGAAAGCGTGGAAGCCGTTTGCAAGCCACAAATATTATTTTGTGCTGCTGCTTCCTGGTATCCTTTACTTCTTGTTGATCCATTATTGGCCTATGGCTGGTATTGTAATCGCATTCAAAGATTTTCGGTTAATAGATGGCGTAATGGGAAGCCCTTGGGCCGGGCTCAAATGGTTTCAGTTATTGTTTGATTCACCTGATTTCTGGGTGGCGCTGAGGAATACGATCATTCTCAGCGTCTATAAGCTGGTGTTCAACTTCCCGGCACCGATTATATTGGCGCTTCTGCTCAATGAAGTGTATCATGTCGGTTTTAAGCGGGTCATTCAGACGGTTGTTTACTTTCCACATTTCTTGTCTTGGGTCATTCTTGGAGGGGTGTTATATTCGTTGTTTTCTTCCAAGAGCGGATTGTTGGAGATGTTTGGACTCCAAACCTCGCCATTGATGGATCCGGGCAGCTTTCGGGGATTACTCGTACTGTCTGAGCTGTGGAAGGAGGTCGGATGGGGGACCATTATTTATATGGCAGCGATCTCTGGCATTAACATGGAGCTCTACGATGCTGCCAAAATTGATGGAGCTAACCGCTTTCAATTAGTCCGCCATATTACATTGCCTTCGATTGCGGGCACGATCGTCATTTTGCTTATTTTGAAAACAGGTCATATTTTGAACGTAGGCTTCGATCAAATCTACAACTTGTACAACCCACTCGTTTATGAGGTTGCGGATGTACTGGATACTTATGTATACAGAGTGGGGATTACGATGGGAAGATATCCGTTCGCCACAGCCGCAGGGTTGTTCCAGTCTGTAGTTGGGTTGATCTTGATTGTATTAACCAACCGATTAGCCAAGAAATTCGGCGAACAAGGAATATGGTGAGGAGGTACTGATGCATTCTTCATTCGGAAATCGCTTGTTTAACACAGTCAATGCCGTTTTGCTTTCATTATTAGGTCTTGCCACGATCTATCCACTATGGCGAGAGATTTCCCGGTCGTTAAGCTCGGGTGATGCGGTAATGCGGGGGGGCATGTTCTTATGGCCCGTTGACTTCAGACTGGATGCGTACCACATCATAATAAAGAGCGATTATTTGTGGACGGCGTATGGCAATTCCCTCTTTATTACCATCGTAGGAACAGTACTAGCGCTTCTATTAACGTCAAGCACTGCCTATCCACTGGCCAAACGGACGCTCCCGCTCAAGAAGTTGTTTATGCTCATTGTATTGTTCACTATGATCTTCAGCGGAGGCCTGATCCCGACTTACCTGGTGATGAAAGAACTGCACCTCATTAATACTTTATGGGCCATCATCGTCCTGAATCTCATAAGCGCTTTCAATGTCATCGTCATGCTCAGCTTCATTCGAACGATCCCCGAGGAACTGGAAGAATCGGCTATGATCGATGGCGCCAATCCGATTCGTATCTTTTTTACGATTATATTGCCGCTATGCAAGCCGGTACTGGCAACATTGGCCCTGTGGATGGCGGTTAGCTTATGGAATAACTTCTTCCAATCTTTTATCTATTTGAACGATAAAGCGCACATGACCTTACCCGTCTTGCTTCGTCAAATTATTGCCGGTCAAGTTGATGCGGAAGCGATGGGCGAGCTCAATGCAGCTTCTTCGGATTCTGTCATTGCAGCCACAATTGTTGTCTCTTTGATCCCTATATTGATGGTGTATCCATTCTTGCAGCGTTTCTTCGTGAAAGGCGCAATGATTGGATCGGTCAAAGGGTAAAAAAATATTAGGAGGTCATCCCATGCTTCAGGCTCCAAAAAGAAAGATGATGTTGGCAAGCGTGCTCGCAGTATCGATTGTTTCCGCTGGTTGCAGTGCAAAAAATGAGAAGGATGCGGCTGTGACTGCTACCGCGACTCCAGCAATTAAAGAAGTGAAAACGACTACCTATGAAATCCTCCGCAAATTTGCCGCTCCGGAGTATCCGGCGGATGGCGGCGTGGGCAAGAAAACGCTCCTTGAGGCATTTGAGAAAACTGGAGCGAAGGGATTCGATTTCAAGGTTACTCTCGCAAGCGGAGACGATTACTTTACCAAGCTGAACATTCTTGCTACCTCAAGCCAGCTTCCTGACTATTTCGACATCGATTCGAAGACGCTCGCACGGTTCTCCGAAGAGGGACTGCTTCTGCCACTCGATGAGTATCTGAAGGATGCTCCAAATCTAATGAAGATCATTCCGGAAGAATTCTGGAAGGAAGTCACGTTTAACGGTAAAATTTACGGCATTCCAAAGGGAAGAAACGACAAGCCGTTTAACTTGCCCAGTACACTTGGACTTACCATTCGACAAGATTGGCTGGATAACCTCAAACTGAGTCAGCCGACCACACTAGATGAGTTGTATGCCGTATTGCAAGCCTTTGTTACACAAGATCCTGACAAGAACGGCAAAGACGATACATTCGGTCTGGGAGTTTCCAACGAGACGAATTTCAATGCGATCTTTGGCGCGTATGGCATTATCCCTAAATATTGGACTGAGGTAGACGGAGGAATTAAGAAAGGGCTCGTGCTTCCCGAAATGAAAGAGGGCCTTGCTTTACTACAGAAATGGTATGCGGAAGGTCTTATTGCTCACGACTTCCCGATTATGGAATCCAAACAAAGAGATGAGCTGGTTGTAAACTCTCTGGTCGGAGTGTTCGAGGGAGATGTGTATTATACGGAAAAGATGTCTAGCCCACTTGCAACTTCGCTGCATGAAGCCAATCCCAATGCCAAGCTCATCATGCTGGAAGCGCCGAAAGGTCCGGCTGGTAAGCAAGGCTATCAAGAAAAGCTCTATAATTCGGAGTTCACAGCACTGTCGGCTAAAGTTCAGGATCCCAAGAAATTGTTCCAATATCTGAATTGGGTTGCCGATCAGAGCGATGAAGGCGGATTCAATCACATGATGTACGGCATCGAGAATGAGGATTTCACTTACGACCGCGCTACGGATACAATCGAATTGATTACTCCGTATGCCGAGCTGTATAAGAAAGGGTATTCCAACCCGGTTCGATTCGTTATTGTTACCGATCGTCGTTCAGCGAAGCCAGAAGTTCGTGAGGCCATTGAAATTGTGAACAAACATGTGATCTCCAATGCCTTGTGGAAATCGGTTCCAGCAGAGATGGATTATCCAGATCTCGAGACTAAGCTGTGGATGGAATATTTGGTCAAGATCGTTACGGGCGTGTGGCCTGTAGAGAAGTACGACGAATTTATCAAAAAATACTATGCTCAAGGCGGTAAACTCATCGAAGAGCAAGCCAACGAGCTGTGGAAATCATTACAATAAAATGCAGTCAATGAGCTTGTGATGCCCTCTATTGCTAATTATTTCGATTTAATCGAACAACTCCTGCAGCCAAGTCAGATGATCCACCGACATCTGACTTGGCTGCAGATAATTGAATCCTAAGGGAGGAGCATTATGTATGAGTAGGTTGAGAAAAGGAATTACACAATTAAGTATTTCGGTTATGCTGCTTAGCTTGTTCTTACAGATGTTTGCTAGTTCTGCGAATGCTCAAGGGATTACCCAAGTCACAGGCAACGAAATCGTCAGTAATGGCTATTATGTGTTTGCAATCCCAGGGATCAACAGCTACTTGCAGGGGCGTGGCCAATATGCACTCTCCTCGAATCCTAACACGAACACATCGCCGTTACTGCGCAGCCATATCAAATTTGATGAGACACTTCCTCAGGTAAACGAGGCAATCGTATGGCAGGCAATACCATTCGGTTCAGGCTACAGTCTGAAAGCCTACTCTGAGGATGGAACCAATGCCTACTTGAATATTTCGGAAGTGGACTTGACGCTTGGCGAACAGCAGGAGTTAGTCCTGACAGTAAATGATAACGGCACTATTCTCATTAGTCGTGAGGTAAACGGTACCTATTATTATGTGCGGTTCACCAATGCAAACGGCGTAGGCTGGCAATCCAGCCCGGATAATTCATACCTGCCAAGTATGTCATTCCGTGTATTCCCCGTTACAGAAAATATGATTATTTCAAATGATAGAATCCTAGAGATTAACGCGCATGAGATCGTCAGCGGCGGGTTCTATTCACTCTCTATTCCCGGAATTAACAGCAATACGCTTGGGCGGGACGAATATGCTCTGGCAAGCGAGAGCAATGGCAATGCTGCCCCCTTATTACTTCGTCATATTCCATTTGATGTCGGTCTGAAGAGCATATCAGCTGTTCTCGTATGGCAAATTGAAAGCTATGGAAGTGGCTATAGCCTGAAAGCCTATTCCAAAAGTGGAGGCGCTTCCTACTTGAATCTTAATGGAAATGATTTGACGCTGGGTGAACGGCAGGAACTAAGCCTGATTATCAATGACGATGGAACCGTACAGATTTCCCGCAATGCAAACGGTTCGATTTATTATGTGCGGTTCACTAATTTAAACGGCGTAGGCTGGCAATCCAGTACAGACGCTTCTTATAAGCCAAGCATGTCATTTCGCGTGAGCGCTGTTCCGCTTTCCTTGCTTGAGAACAATCCGATCAAGCCTGTTTCCTCAAGCAATATGCATAGCGGGGGGTATTATATCTTTGCCCATCCCGGCATTGGCAGCACCGACCAAGGCCACGGTCAGTTTGCTTTATCCGGTATCGAAAATATCAATTCTAACAACCCTATGCTCAGACATGTGAAGTACTCTGAATCACAATATGGTCTGGATGATACCATCGTATGGAAGTATGAAGCTTACGGGTCTGGCTTCAGCTTGAAGCTGCTCGGTGCTGACGGGACGGACAGCTATTTGAACCTTGATATGAATGGTTCAACCGCTAGCGCAACACTCGGGCCCAGGCAAGAATTGAAGTTTACTAGAAACGCTGACGGAACGGCAAAAATTTCGCGTAGCCTGAACGGGACCACCTATTACGTTCGTTTTACGACGGCAGGCGGCGTAGGCTGGCAGGCAGGCACTTATGATAGCAGCAATGCTTTCCGAGTGTTTGAGGTTCCTAGCGCTCGTATTATGCCAATGCCAAACATCGTCAAAGGTCAGCAATTAACGGAAGGCACGAAATATATATTGGCCATCCAGAATATTTCCAGTAACGATCAAGGCAGAGGATTGTTTGCGCTATCCAGTAAGCCAACGGCATACACGGATCAGAAGCTGTTCCAGCACGTGAAGTTCAGCGATACTGTTCAACCTCCGGTGAATCCAAGTCTGGTATGGGTTTTTGAGAAATTTGGCGGTGGTTATAGCTTGAGGGCAGAAGGTGTTGAGGGAGACAACAATTATTTGAATATCAGCATGGCAAACAGCAAGCCCAATGCATATCTGGGTTCAAGGCAAGAGCTGAATGTGGTTGTCAACGAGGACGGGACAGTAATGCTGTCTAAAGCCTTGGAAGGAATCCCTTTTTATATCCGGTTTACGAATTTAAGAGGAATCGGATGGGAAGCAGCTCCTGCAACAAGCTCTGCATCGTTTCTGCTATACCAAGTATCCGATGTTCCGACGCCTAGACCGACTTACTACAAAGTCGGGGCAACTCACCTAACGAGCGGCAACGATTACGTACTTGCGATTCCGGGCATTACGCCAACTGGCGGCACCAAGGATCAGTATGCCGTTTCCAGTGAGAATACAACGAGCTCAGACCCATTGCTATTGAAGTATGCCAGCTTTGATGCCTCTAAAGACACAGTGGACTATCGACTGGTATGGAAATTCGAACAAGTTGAAGGTGGATGGGCGATTAGGTCTCATAATGAAGCAGGTGAGAACAGTTATCTAAACATTCATCTAAGTAACAGCAATCAACCTTCAATTTCACTTGGGCCTAAACAAACATTGACTGTTAATGCTGATGCTACAGGACTAGCGAGCGTGTCCCGAGTCATTGACGGCAAGACGTATTACGTTCGTTTTACGACAGTGAATGGTCAAGGCTGGCAGGCGAGCGCGACGAACAGCAACAATCTCTTCCATGTGTACGAAGTGAACATCGATAAGACAAAGTTGGATCTGGAAGAGCCTCGTGAACAGCCTTTGTTTACGATTTCGGCTCTGTCTGATTTGCATGTTGATTACGGTTTGCAGGATAATCCGGACGTGATTAGACCGCAAATTCGCGCTGCACTTGGAACCATTAAGACGAATGAAAATCCGGATCTGGTCGTTGTGACCGGGGACAGTTCGAGTACAACTGGCAGCATCCCATGGGGTCAAGAGACATACAATAAGTTTGTTTCGCAGGTGACAGGCGCTTTCGCAGAGACGAGCAAATACGGAAAAGTGCTATATGTTAACGGGAATCACGATTATGAAGCAGGTTCGACTGCGTACAATTCCGGCGCCTATATCGATTCAACGATGCTAAGCAGCCTTGGGCAATATGAAGATGTGTTATATGAAGGTGTAGATCGGACTTCCAATCTGTTGGCTTATCACTACATGATTAACGGAATTCACTTTATCGGGATTAATACTCCGTATAATGGGGACGAAACCATCGATTCCAATGTGTATACGCCCGAAGCTATCGATTTCGTGGAGAACACACTTTTGACCATCGGCAATACCGAACGGGTTATCGTACTTGGTCATTATCCTCTTCAAGGATCAAAAGCATTAACTGCGCCAGCGAAAGCTCTCTCTGATGAGAATGGCATGAACACCCGCTTGCATCGCATTTTTTTGAACTATCCGAACTTGATCTATCTCTATGGCCACGACCATGGTGGTCCTTTCATCGAACAGGACACTTTCGAGCGGGTGACAGCCTATAACGCTGACGGCAGCATAGAACAGGATCGTAACGTTCGCTCTACAGGCTATGTCTCTAGCTTTGCAGGTTCACTAAGCTATTATAACAATCGATATAATCCAGGGCCGCTCTCAGCCGAGCAACCTGCAGTAATCCAGTCACTCATGGTCTATGTTTATGAGGACTATGTAGATTTGCAGATGAAAAACTATGGGGAGCGGAACGGAATTAAGAAAAACCTTGCGCCGTATACGATTCCTTTCAGGGAATGGATAACCTCTCGGACATACACGATCGATCATACGGCGGGAACGGTTACGGACATTCCACACCAAACGACCATTGAAGCCTTTTTGGCCGGGTTTGATCAATCGGAAGAGCTTTCCGTATTTGGATTGGATGGGAATGAAATCACTGATCATAGCAGAATCATCCGTTCTGGGATGGAACTGAAACGAATGAGCGGTACAGCTGTGCTGGACTCCCTGCAGGTGCTTGTTAATCAGGCTGCCGTGACAACGCTGCCGATCGAGGGCAACTCGAAGGTTCCTAGCTCGGCAGAAACCGAGATGGTTGCGCTTACGGATCAGCAATTCAATAAAATCGTTGTATACAAGCAGGATAGCCCAGATTGGAATGATCCGAATGCAATCGTATGGAAGTGGCAGCCGACTACCGCATTAGGATTTACGGGAATTAGCACCTTTGACCTTGTGACGGATGCGAAGCTTCGCTATAGTGAGTTTTATGGCGGATATGTTGTTGTGACGACCGCTTCTCGTGGATTTGTGGGTATTATTGATTACGAAACTGGTGAACGGCTATATAGCCGCGCTACGAAGAATGAGGAGAATCCTCATTCCATTGAATTGCTGCCGGACGGAAACATCGTTGTGGCAGATAGTGTCGGCAACGCTGTGACCATATACGCGTCCAGTCAGGGGGATGCAAATGGTTATTATTACCGAGTAGAGCTTCCTGGAGCTCATGGCTTAGTTTGGGATAACCAGCGCAAGCTGCTATGGGCAGTTGGAGATTATGAGGTGGTCGCTTATGAAATCACCGGCACGACAGAGCGGCCAACTCTAACATTGAAGGAAGGTTTGGGGGCTGATCTCCCGGCAATGGAAGGCAAAGAAGGGGCTTGGGGCCATGATTTGTTCCCTGTTACGGAAGGCGGGGACCTGCTCTGGGTGACAGCCCAATATGAAGTGTATCAGTTTAATATGGTTACTGGAGAACTGTCTAACACATTCGACTCGCATGATGATATTTTTAGCACTCATGTCAAGTCCATTGGAACACAGCCGTATACGGGCAACATTATCCGTACTGTACCTAATGGAACGATGGCATCTTGGGCCACGAATGCGGTGGATATATTCCGTTTCGATGGACAAGGCAGCTACACGCATGATCTAAGAATTCATAACAGCGAGGCGTACTACAAGGCGCGTACCTGGTATCCTAGCATTCGGATGATCAATGATATGATCAAGGAGGAACCTTCAAGTCCACTGGCGACAGACAAACCCGGCAAGCCGGTATTGTCGAGTGACAGTGGGTACGACACGGGCCTAAGAGACGGCAACTACACGATTACCATGAATCAATGGTGGGGCAATAATGGGACGACATACAAGTTGTATGAGAATGGGGGGTTAATCGATACGCAGTCATTAATTGATAAATCTCCTGATGCCCAGACGGCTGCAACCGTCCTAACAGGCAGAATTAACGGCACTTATGTATACACATGCGAATTGATTAATTCCTACGGGACGACAAATTGCGATTCGATAACCGTTGTTGTTGCAGATGCCTTACCGGGTAATGCTGTGCTCTCCAGCGATAACTGGGATGGGGACGGAAGCTACAACGTGATGATGAATATGTGGTGGGGAACCAATGCAGCTACCTTCGAGCTCTATGAGAATGGGGAATTGGTACAATCCGTTCCTCTGCTCGAAGCGACACCTGGAGCTCAATTCGCAACGGTAACCATGACAGACAAACTAGCAGGAACGTATGAATATTACGGTAAGTTAATCAATGCAGCTGGTGAAACGATAACGGAAAAAATTGTCGTACATGTATCTTAAAAAGCAGTGGAGATCTAATAGTGGAGAACAGCTAGCTTAGCAGATGATACCGGGATCCCCACTGCTAAGCGGGGATTGCTTCTTAGGAAAATGATGATAGAAAAGGAGGGGAATGAAGGGGTCGAGGTGATCATTACACCCGATGCTCCGAACGAAAAGTGGCAGGCAGGGAAGGAAATGTCCGGTATCGTTGAAGCGATATTGACGGGGATCAACCATTCCATCCCGCAAAGGAAATATGTACTGACGGCCAGTGGGGCGAAGGCGGACTGGATCCGGCAAAATTTGCAGATCGGGGAAGCGATTTCCGTTAAAATAGAGATAGACGGCGGCCTCGAGGAGGCTGAGTATGTCTTGGCCGGGTTCAACCATAGATTCGCTAATGTCTTGGTTCATGAGGGCAAAGTGAGCGAAGCCGTTCTGAATATCCAGGATCCAAAGATCATCGTCTAACTGACAGGTTAACGAAACAGAGGAGAGTGAAACGGATGAGGCAACCGGAAAGATGGAAGGTCGGTACTTCTTATAATGTCAAGAATACCGCCGGACTGGAAGAGATCAAGAGTGCCGGATTGGATTGTATTGAATTGGTATTGCACAGCAAGGACTGGAACAGTCAGTTCCAGGAGCTTTCCGAGCAGTTTACCGCGATCGTTCAGGAAGCCAATCGCCTGAACCTGCATATATGGTCCGTCCATTTGCCCTATGGCCATGATTGGGACGTTTCCTGCCCGGATGACGCCAAGAGAGAGGCGATCATAGCCAATCAGTATAAATTGCTGGAGCTGGCAGAGAGTTGGGGAGTAGGCCGGGCGGTACTGCATCCGAGCTATGAGCCGATTCCGATTGAGGACAGGCGCCGTCGGTTAAGCATATGCCGGGACGGACTGCAGCAACTGGCCCGCCGGGCGGGGCATCTGAATATTCGAATAGCGGTGGAATGCCTGCCCAGAACCTGTCTCGGAAATACGAGTGACGAAATTTTGGAGTTGATCGGGTCTGAAGATCGATTGATGGTTTGCTGCGATGTTAACCATCTTCTTCAGGAAACCGCGGTCGATTTCATCAACAAAGTCGGTTCGCGGATCATTACCGTTCATATGTCCGACTATGACGGGGAGGATGAGAAGCATTGGATGCCCGGAGAAGGAATTATAGACTGGAAGAATGTTCTTCGAGCCCTCGCCGGCCACGGATATGAAGGTCCGTTTATGTTCGAGGTGAGAAACCCTTCCCCGGAAGATCTTACGGCATGCTGGAGGCGGCTGTTGGCATTGAATCCTTAATTATGCGTCATTCTTCTTGGAAAGGCTGCTTGGCAGGACCGCCTGCTAAGCGGCCTGCTTGTTTTTTACCAGAGCTATTAGCCTTCGATGTGCTTCCGGTATTCATGACAAGAATCTACATTCGTTTATAATGACGGATTGGATCGAAAAAATGAATATTCATCATCCGACGGTGCCGAATCAACGGCAGGGCTTCTTGAAAATCCATCAATTTTCATCATCTGCTGGTGCCGCGGCCAGAGGCATGGGAGTCTAAATGGATTTTTAGAGGCTGTCGATTAATGGTGTACGATTATGATCATGGAAACCTGCACGGTTTGGTTTTAACAGAACCAGACGACCTTAATCGCTCCAAATGGGCCTTTCGGTCATTTTAACGGAACTAGATGACCTTATTCCCAAGAAATGCAGGCGAAAGTAGGATAATTCTATGAAATAAGCGCGTCTGGTTCCGTTAGTCTAAAAAAACCGCCTATTTTGACGAAATAAGATCTCCCAGTTCCGTTACGTTTACGCTTTTATCCATTACTAGTTTCATTGATGCTACACAATTTTGCTTTTACTATTACATTCATCCAGTTGAACACCTTTTCCACATTAAATCGACTGCCTCTTTTTATACAGTTAGTTTACTCCTACGAGGTGAAAAACTGAAAACTACCCTGAAAATCCATCAATTTTCATCATCTGCTGGTGCCGCGGCCAGAGGCATGGGAGTCTAACTTCTTTTCTCTAGCCGTCACCAATTTTGGATATACTTATGTTGAACGAAACCGAGTTACCGCCCTATGGACTTTCAATTACCGCATTTATGCTCAAATGATTGCCTTTATGGAAATGGAGCGTATATGGTCGATAGGATTGGAAACAACGTTAAATAGTGTTGCGAGTTCGGCTGGCACCAGAATGACGGGTAACTTTTTTGGTTTTTTTGACCTCGGAATCTCCTGTATGTCCCATGTGCGATGGAACGTGTTGACATACAGAAATTTCAAGGCGCTGTAGATCACGTTGGAGACTGACCAACCACCACGCGAGGGGTCGGGAGCTTTCACATACAGCGCACTGGCACGCTTTCCCGGCACGCATTGTAGTGAAGATATTTTTGGATTTCAGCTGTTCCAAGATTTACCCTCCCCAAGAGCGATCAGGGGAACTCCTGTTTCCGCCAGTTCAAAGAGGCGACGGGGCTCGAAACTGGACCTAGGTCCAGGATACGACTTGCCTGAAGTTGGAGGTAACCACTGTCTAAATATGTTAATCTGTTTAAAGAACAGGACTACAGGACGGGCGAAGGAGGAAAGGAGTAGTCGTATGAATGCTAAGACGATTTTAGGAGCGGTTTTGCTTCTTCTCGGGGCGTTTTTGTTTTTAAATCAGGGGGAGACATTCGGAGTGGGGACGATTTTCGCCCTATTCTGGCCCAGCATGTTTATTATTCCGCTAGGCTTGTTTTTCCATTGGATGTACTTCTCGCTGACGAACCGTCAAGGGGTAGGGCTGCTTGTTCCCGGCGGGGTGCTCCTGACGGTAGGAGTTGTCTGCCAAATCTCCATGCTGTTTGACAGTTGGGGCTACATGTGGCCGGGATTTATACTGGCTCCGGCAGTGGGACTGTTCGAGCTGTATTGGTTCGGGGGCCGCAATAAGTGGCTGTTGATCCCGATCAATATTTTGACGGTGCTGTCTCTCTTGTTTTTTGCCGTCTTCTCTATCGGCTCCATGCTTACGCATCTGTCCAGCGGTTGGCCGATCTTCCCGATACTGATGATTCTTGTGGGAGCTTTTATGCTGGTCTGGAAGAAGAGAGAAGTTTAATGTGAAAAATATGTAAGGCCGTCGCATGTAATGACCAGTCTTGCCGGCAAAGGGGCTGTCTCACAAGTCGATTTATCATTTTTCAAGCCCCGCCTGGAGTTAAATCTGGCTGTTAGCAAAGGACCCTGTTCCTACAAAATAGTGGGATTGGAGGTCCTTTTTGCTTCATTTTGGAATGTTCCCGTTTTATGCAAACGCTATTGAGACAGCCCCTGCTTTGTGGGGTATGAACAGGCTCCGCCAGGGGCTTTTTTTTATTTTCAGGTTAGGAAATGACTTGGCGTAAATGACTTGGTGTAACGGCATTACCGGAATGATCACACTCCGCCGGTAGTTTCTGCTTCGCTAGCATCGATCTGTCCCCTATAAAAATTGTATATAAAAATTGAGCATTGAATAACGGCCGGAAAACCTGTTATTGTGCTAGTACCGACAAGAAAGGAGTGTACGCCTGAATGCCGCCACACACTGAAGCCGCGCCCCATTTCAAACCCGGTCTGGCGCCGCGCATGAAGAATTATGCCCGCTTCCTCAAGAAAGATTTGCTCCGCAATAGAACGATCTATTTGATGTCGCTGGCCGGTCTCGCGTATTACATTTTGTTTAAATATGTCCCTATGTACGGATTGACCATCGCCTTCAAAAATTTTACGCCTGCCAAAGGCATTATTGGTAGTCCGTGGGTGGGATTCACACATTTCGAGCAGTTCTTCAACAGCCATTACTTTTGGCGCATCCTGAAGAATACGCTGCTCATCAATGCGTATGAGCTTATATTTGCATTCCCGGCGCCGATCATTCTGGCTTTGCTGCTAAATGAGGTGAGGAGCACTTTTTTCAAACGTTCTGTGCAAACGGTTACATACCTCCCGCATTTCATCTCTACAGTTGTAATTTGCGGTATGATCGTTGATTTCACAAGCAAAAGCGGGCTGATCAGCTCAATTATCGAAGCCTTCGGAGGAGAGCGGTCGAATTTGCTGCTTAATCCGGATTACTTCCGAACGATCTTCGTCGGTTCGGGCATTTGGCAGGGAGTTGGCTGGGGATCGATTATTTATCTGGCTGCCCTGTCCGCCATCGACCCGCAGCTGTATGATGCCGCAACGATCGATGGGGCCAACCGATGGAAGCAGATGCTTCATGTCACGCTGCCCGGTATTAAGCCGACTATCGTCATCATGCTCATTCTGAACATCGGCGGGATTATGAACGTCGGATTCGAGAAGATTATTCTGCTGTATAACCCGATGACCTACGAAACGGCAGATGTCATCTCCAGCTTCGTGTACCGAAAGGGAATACTCGAAGCGAGCTACAGCTACAGCACTGCAGTCGGCATGTTCAACTCCGTGATCAACTTCATGATGCTTGTTCTGGCCAACCGAATCAGCCGTAAGTTCAACGAGACAAGTCTGTGGTAGAGAAAGGGGGGACTTCTATGAAGAGAAAGAAAAGTTTGGGCGATCTTATTTTCGATACGTGCAATTATATCCTTTTATTCGCTTTAATGCTGGCCACGCTGTACCCTTTTGTCTACGTCATCTTTGCTTCCGTCAGCGAGCCGCAGCAGCTTGTAAAGCACACCGGCATTTTGTGGAAGCCTTACGGTTTCACGCTTAAAGCTTATGAGATGGTGCTGAAAAATCCGATGATCGCCATCGGGTATCGGAACACGCTGATCTATGTAGCCGTCGGAACGGTACTCAACGTATTGATGACGGCGATGTTCGCCTATGTATTGTCCCGTCGGGGTGTTCACCTAAAGAATTTGATGATGATGCTCGTAGTGTTCACGATGTTCTTCGGAGGCGGACTGATCCCGGAGTACATCCTGGTCAAAAATTTGGGGATGCTGGACACACGCTGGGCATTGATTATCCCCGGGCTTATCTCTACCTGGAATCTGATCATTATGCGAACCTCCTTCATGTCCATTCCTTACGAGCTTGAAGAATCCGCACGGATAGACGGAGCCGGCGATTGGACCGTCCTATTCCGGATCATTCTTCCGCTATCGATTCCGCTGTTGTCGGTCATGGTCCTTTTTTACGGAGTCGGACATTGGAATGCTTGGGCCAACGCTCTGATCTTTCTCAAGGACCGTGAGCTGTTCCCTCTGCAGCTTGTCCTTCGCGAGATTCTGATCGTGAACAGCACGACCGAAATGACGGAAGATGCCGGGGCCGGAGACGATTTCGCGCTGTCGCTCATTATCAAGTATGCGACGATTCTGGTGGCGACTGTGCCGATTCTTCTGTTGTATCCGTTAATTCAGAGGCATTTTACGAAAGGGGTAATGATCGGGGCGTTGAAAGGATGACTCGTGCGTGGTTTTGGAGCCGTATACCAGCAATGGGCGGCTTTGAAAATAAAATTGAAAAATCATGACTGAAAGGGGTTCCAACATGAGAAAATGGAAGAAGTCGACGATCAGCATGTTAGCCGTCGCATTAAGTTTCACGGTTGTAGCGGGCTGCGGGGGCGGGGCGGACGAAACGCCAGGAAACGGACAAGGCAGCGGTGCGGGGGATGACAAGCCGGTGTCGCTCACCTTTTACGTGCGGCCGATTAACAACAAGTACTTGAAGAGCTATAAGGACATTGCCGCCTTCCAGGAAATTGAGAAGAGAACCAATACGAATGTGAACTGGCAAGAGCCTTCGGCCGGCGATACTTCGCAGCAATTCAACATCATGCTTGCATCCGGCAGCTATCCGGACATGATCTACTGGGTTACCGACAGCTATCCGGGCGGATTAAGCAAGCTGATACAGGATGAAGTGGCCGTCAAGTTAAATGATTTGATCGACAGCCATGCTCCGAATTTCAAAGCACTGCTTGACGGCAATCCGGAATTGAAAAAGCAGATTATGCTGGATGACGGAACGATCGCCCTGTTTCCCAAAATCGAGCTCGACTTGCAGCGCAACGCTTATACCGGTTTCCAGATTCGGAAGGACTGGCTTGATCAGGTTGGTATGGATGTTCCAACGACCGTTGATGAATGGTATGCTGTTCTGAAAGCGTTTAAGGAGCAGGATCCGAACGGCAACGGCGAAGCGGATGAAATCCCGCTCGGTGAACAGAAAGGAATGGAGGCTATTAAAAACTTCGCTGCGGCTTGGGGGATACGAACAGGCTTATATCTCGACCCGGCTTCCCGGAAAATAGCCTATGGCCCGCTGCAGCCGGCTTTCAAAGACTATATGGAAACGATGCATAAGTGGTTTGAGGAAGGATTGATCGAGCCGGAATTCGCCTCCTTGGACGGCAAGGCATTCGATGCCAAATTTACGAACAATCAATACGGTGCCATGGTTGGATACATGTCCTGGTTTGACAAGTTCAACAACTTGATGAAAGGAGAAAATCCGGATTTTAAGCTCATTGCCGCACCGGATCCGATCGGCCCCGGCGGGAAGCCGTACAGCAGCAATGACGGGTTGATCCGTTACGTAAGCGGGGAAGGCGCCTTCATTACTTCACAGAACAAAAATCCAGAGCATTCGGTGAAATTCCTTGACTTTATGTATGGACAGGAAGGCTCCGATCTGTTGAACTGGGGCATCGAGGGCGAATCTTACCAGGTGGATAACGGCAGCAAAAAGTATACGGAAAAAGTGTTGAAAAATAGCGAAGGTTTGACTCGGGTCGATTACACGCTCCGATACGCCATTCCCATTTACGGCTTCACCAAAGTAATGGATCGCGAAGCGTGGGCTCAGCTCAGTGTGACAGCGGATGAAGCCAAAGAAGCGAATGAGGTCTGGTATCAATCGGACAAATCGCTGCTGCTGCCGAGTTTGACCTTGACAGCCGAGGAAAGTCAGAAATACTCTCAAATAATGAGTGAGGTCAATACCTACTATGATGAAATGTTCATAAGGTTCATCATGGGAGTCGAGCCGCTTGATAAATGGGACGCTTTCGTCGCAACGCTGAAGAAGATGGGAATTGAAGAGGCGGTTC
Organism: Paenibacillus sp. SAFN-117; assembly: GCF_051966115.1. Classification (NCBI taxonomy): domain Bacteria; kingdom Bacillati; phylum Bacillota; class Bacilli; order Caryophanales; family Paenibacillaceae; genus Paenibacillus; species Paenibacillus sp. SAFN-117. The sequence goes on along the minus strand of NZ_JBQCLK010000005.1, from coordinate 45,202 downwards.
AAATCCAACAGGCTGCTCACGAGCGCTACCAGGCAAGAAAATAAGCGCGGCTCTAAGGGAGGACACAGGACTCCCTTAAGCTGCGTAGGGCATGCTTCTTTCTCCAATAAGATCGCTATCTGCCTTATAATCCCTCCGTTTACACCGGAATTGGTATGGAGAAAGGATGGTTGCAGTTGATTCTCGGAAAGAAGTTCCAGTTTTTTGTAAAATACTTGTTCTCTTATGTCATTATTTTGCTGCTTCCGTTGGTGCTGATGGGGTTATTTGTACAGAGCTTTTTGATCGACACTTTGAAGAATGAAATAGTAGTGAATAATTTGAACAATTTGAATCGGGTGAAATATGTTCTGGATCAACAGGTGCTGCAGCTTCAGAATACAAGCACGCAGTTGATGTATGTAAACAATAATTTGAAACCGTTTTACCAACTGAACCAGGATCCGCTGAAAGCCCGGAAAATCATGAACGAGCTGCAAAAATATACGACGACAAACCACTTTATCCATGAAATGATGATTTATTTCCGCGGGGAAGAGCGGCTGTATTCCAATCGCAGCGTATACACCCTGTCCATGCTGTCTGATCATATTTATCCTTATCCGAATTGGAGCAAGGAAGAGATTTACCGCGATTTGAACCGGTTGACGGAACCGCTGATCCGGCCGGCCGAAATGCTGCAGGACGAGGGAAGGTTCATTACGTTCCTCTATCCGATATTGCCGAGTTCCTCCACTCCATATGCTGCGGTTATTTTTATTGTGAAGGAAGAGGCGGTCCATCGAATACTCGAGGATGAGTTCAAAAGCTACAACGGAAACACCTTTATCCTCAATCAAAACAACGAATTGATTACCAGTTTGGACTCTGGCGGATCTGATCTGCCGGAACAGGTTATAAAGAGGCTTCCGAACGACTTCGAATCTTTTACAGAGACCATAAGGCGGGGTGGAGAAACCTATTATTTCCTCTCCGTGCAATCGAAGGAAACCGGCTGGACCTACGTATCCACGCTGCCGGTCAGCCAGGTGTTGGCCAAGGTAACGGCGGTGCAAACCTGGTTTGTGCTCGGAATCATCGTCATTCTTACATTGGGCGTAATGGTGATATACGGAAGCATGAATATGAATTACAGGCCTCTCAATCAACTAAAACGGTATACCGAGAGTATTTGGAAGCATGCGGAACCGATGAATGAGCTGGAGACGGTCCGTCTGACCATCGATTCGCTGTTTACTGAGAACCGTGCGCTTAACGTCAAGGTCGAAAGCAGCCGTGAAGCTGCCGAAGATTATTTGCTGGATCAGCTGCTTAAAGGGCGGAGTACGGATGCGGAGTCTTTCAACGAAGCCGGAAGGGAATGGGGAATCGTTTTTACCAAGCCGAAAATCCGGGTCGCTATTTTACACTTTCACGGATCTCAAGCCCCCATTTCTTCTGACGAAAAGCGGGCTTTGCTGAAATCATTGAGTCAAGGGCTGCCGAAAAGCTACGAAGGGTACTGGCGGGATCATCTCGACGAGAACAAATGGGTGATGGTGCTGGCCTGCGATGCAGAGGAGGAAGCCGATCCGTCCGATGCGCTGTCATTCTTTCATCAATATGTACGAAATCTGCTGCAGCAAGGCATTACCATTGGGGTGGGCGGCGCTGTCACGGATTGGCGAGAAGTGCCCAAATCCTATTTCGAAGCGGCCACGGCGATTGATTACCGGTTTATCAAAGGGAAGGAACAGGTCATTTTCTCCAAAGACATAATCATCGATCAGCAAACGCTGGAAGCCTATCCCCGTCAGGAAATGGCGGAACTGAGGAGCGCGATAAAGCAGGGTAATTTGAACAAAATCGAGAAGCTGCTTCAGCAGCTGCAGCAATATTTGAAAGAGAACAATATGCCTCTTTTCATTGCCCGCGGCTTGTGCTTTGATCTAATTAATGTGGTGATTCAGACGATGGGCGACATTCCCTCCCAGGGGACATCCCCGGGCCTTGACGATTATCCGGATGTCTTCCTGTTGGAGAAATACGAGACCGTTGAGGAATTCACTTCCCTGGTGAAGCAGATCTGCCGGGATGTCGCAGTTCACCTTGACCGTCTGGCAGGAGAAGATCATCTGGATTTGGACATGCGAATGATGCTGTATATCAAGCAGAACTATGCGAATCGGAATTTCTCGGTTCAGGAGATGGCGGACTATTTCAGGATGGCGCCTCCGAACCTCAGCCATTATTATAAGGATCGGACCGGTCAAACCGTGCTGGACTTTGCGACGCAGCTCCGCATCGATAAAGCAAAACAGCTTCTCCTGTCAAGTACGCTTTCCGTTAAATCTATAGCCGAACAAACCGGCTTCGATAACGTATCCAGCTTCATCCGCCGTTTCAAGCAATGGACGGGGGTAACACCCGGGGAATTCCGCAGCCGGGGTGAAGCGGTATAAGATCAGAGCCTTGATCCGCTTGCGGACATTCTGACCGCTTATCCGCTAATTTTGCAACGCGCACCCTCCGGCGCGCGTTGCGCGTCAGGCCAGGAATGGCTTTTGTTTCAAATATTAGAAAGTATAAGCTTCATCGAGAAACTGTACGTCCTTGGACAAGGACGGCGATAGCCGTTTATCCTTGGGTCCGCTTAATCTATTTCGGCGACAGGCTGATCCAGCACCTCCGCCTGCAGCCTATGCAGCTCTTCCTTAAGCTTCACGACGGTCTCCGAATAGGCCGGATCTTTATACACATTGTTCATTTCATAGGGATCAAGCTGCAAATCAAACAGCTCCCACTCCGGCTCGCGGTTCTCATCCGCAGACCCGGTAGTTCCCAAGGCTTGGGCATAGTAATAAATCAGCTTGTAGCGTTCGGTCCGAATGCCGTAATGCGAATAAACATTGTGATGCTCGTCCAGATGCATCCAGTATCTGTAGTACATCGATGTCCTCCAGCCTTCGGGAGTAGACCCTTCAAAGATGGAGCGAAGCGAGCGGCCCTGCATTTCGGCAGGAATCGGCACTCCTGCATAATCCAAAAACGTCACCGGAAAATCGATGTTCAGAGCCATCACTTCTGTTACGCTTCCGGCCTCGATTACACGCGGATAACGAACGATGAACGGCATTCTCAATGACTCCTCGTACATAAAGCGCTTGTCAAACCAGCCATGGTCCCCTAGGAAAAAGCCCTGGTCGGAGGTATAAATCACTATGGTGTTATCCTCGATTCCTTCTTCCTCCAAGTAATCCAGCAGCCTGCCGACGCTCTCATCAATAGAAGCCACACACCTTAAATAGTCTTTTATATACCGTTGATACTTCCACCTTTTCTGCTCCAGTGCGCTTAACTCCTCGGGAGGTCTGCCCTTGACATCCGATTCTCTCGTATCGCGGTCAATCCGCATTTTGGCCTCGACCGCCGCCTGCGAGCGATTTTCATAAGTATCATGGAAGGTTTCCGGCTCCGGGATTTCTACGTCTTCATACCATTGAGCGTATTTGGCTGAAGGCTGCCAGGGCCGGTGCGGCGCTTTATGATGGCACATCAGCATGAAAGGGCGGTTGGAATCCCGCCGGCTCAACCAGTCGATGGACAAATCCGTAATGATATCGGTAACATAGCCTGAATATGGTTTCTCGCCCTCTTGATCAATGAAGGTAGGATTATGGTACAGTCCTTGCCCCGGCAGGACGTTCCAATAATCGAAGCCAGTAGGATCCGCATCCCCTCCATGGCCCAGATGCCACTTGCCGATCATGGCCGTTTGATACCCGCTTGCCTGCAGCAGCTTGGGGAAGGTCATTTGACGCCCATCCAGATGATCCTCGATCGATTTGACGCCGTTCAAATGATTGTATTTGCCCGTCAAAATGGCAGCGCGGCTGGGGGAGCATATTGAATTCGTGCAGAAGCAGTTATCGAAGCGCATTCCTTCGTCGGCAATCCGGTCGATATTCGGTGTCTGATTGATTTGGCTGCCGTAGCAGCTCATCGCGTGCGAAGCATGGTCGTCTGACATAATAAACAGAATGTTAGGCTGCCGGTTTGGTTTCAAGCGAGATCACCTCTACGTTAAAATTTTCGTTCTATACGTTTAAGAATGAAAAGCTCATATGTTCATCCAAAGCGAAATTGGCTGCCCCTAAAGCTCCGCCGATATCCTTGAAAATGGCCGGATGCACAACCGTGGAAGCCGAAAGCAAATGAATCGAGCGCTGGCGCATAACTTTGACGGCGGTTTCCAGGTAAGTGGAACATTCCATCGGAATCATGCCGCCGAGAATAATCGCCTCGGGATTTAGCAGATTCACCAGGTTGGCCATCGTCATTCCCAAATAGGTGGCTGCGTTATTCACGACTTGCACCGCCAGTTCATCTCCTTGATCCGCCACCTGGCAAATTTGCTTGGCATTCAGCAGCTGAAGGTCAAATTCGGGTTCCCGCAGCAGCGAGGAATCGGTATCTTCCCGAAGCCGCTTCCGGGCCTCGAGCTCTATCGCCGGCGCTGCTGCATACATCTGCAGGCAGCCTCGATTTCCGCAAAGACATAATACACCGTCGAGCTCCACCGAGGTATGGCCAAGTTCCCCGGCTCCGCCGATAGCGCCATGAATGAGTTCGCGCTGCACATAGATGCCGGCGCCGATGCCTGTATCAATCCCGATGTAAATCATCTGATTATAATGTCTGCCCGCTCCGTAACGGCTTTCCGCAAGTCCTCGTGCCCGGCTCCGGTTAAGGACAACGACTGGCCAGCGCAGCTTGTCCGTCATCATTCTGCTCAGCTCGACCTGCCTCCAGCCCAGAACGGCGGAGCTGTGAAGAAGTCCGCGATTCGTGTCCACGAGGCCGGGGATACCGAGACCGATAAGCGGAATCGGCTCTTTGTCCAGCTTGTTCACAAAATGGGGAAGCTCTTCGGCCAAAGCCTGAACCGCCGCTTCCGGCGTCGGTGAAGCATAAGGGATGCGCTGCATCAGCAGAGTGTTCCCCAGCAGGTCGAATGCGCCCAGGACCCAGGCCTGATCGATCAGATCAGCGCCCAGAATGATGTGTGAGTTCGGAACGAGCTCCAAATTAATGGCAGGGCGGCCCCCGGTTGATTGCTGCGGCTCGGTTTCGCGGATGAGCCCCAGCTCAATTAATTCATTCACCGCTATCGAGATTGTGGCCCGGCTTAAATCCGTTAATTTGGTCAGCTCCATTCGGGAGATGGAGCCATGAACTCTTAACATCTGAATGATCGTAGCCTTGCTTCCTCTCTGATCCTTGTATTTGCGGACGGTCTCCATACAATCTCCTCAACTATAGTCTAATTTATACGTAAGTGTCCTTTCGAATATAACAAAACAGATCGAATATAGCAAACCGTTTTACACAGTTTTTTACCCATATTTTTGATGAGTTCAGAGCCTGATTACCAGCTTCCCAAATGAATGGAATTTTATTTTATTGTCGGCGGATACTTTGTTTATATATTGACAAAAGTGGGGAGCGATTTTATGATGGAAGCAATGAAAAAGCCTGTATCGGGAAGGACAAAGGATGTAGAGGCTTTTCAAATGGAAGCCGCCATACCATTAAAATTAAGGGGATAGAAGAGCATGAACTTATATTGGGGAGATCTGCATAATCATTGCGGGATAAGCTATGGCTACTGCAGTCTTGAAAACGCACTGAAGGCGGCCAAGGGGCAGCTCGATTTCTGCGCGATTATCGGACACGCGTCCTGGTTCGATATTCCGGAACGGAAGGAACCGCTGGAGTATCTGGTTGATTTTCACAAGGAGGGATTTGCCAAGCTCCAAAGAAATTGGGAGGAAGTGCGCAGAACGGTCAGAGCTTATAACGTTCCGCATGAATTTGTTACTTTTCAAGGCTTCGAGGCGCATTCCAGCAAGTACGGCGACCATCATTATTTATCTCCTGACGATGAGATACCTCTAGTTGCCGGAGAAACGCCGGAGGAAATCATTGCCAAGCTGAGCCCGCATCGAGCAATTGCGATTCGGCATCATGTCGGCTATACGCCAGGATATCGCGGGGGAAACTGGGAAAGCTTTAATTCGGCCATCAGCCCTGTGATCGAGGTGTACTCTAAGCACGGCTGCGGCATGTCTGAGCAAAGCCTGTATCCATACTATCACGATATGGGACCGCGTGATCCGAGAAGCACCGTCTTTGCAGCTTTGGCCAAGGGACATCGCTTCGGCTTCGTCGGTTCGACCGACCATCATGCGGGATATCCGGGGTCATACGGAGACGGAAGACTGGCGGTGCTTGCCGGGGAGAAGACTCGTGAAGCGATCTGGGAAGCGATTCTGGCCCGAAGAACCTATGCGGTGACCGGAGACAAAATAGCCTGCCGCTTTAAATTGAACGGCCATGATATGGGCAGCGAGGTTCAAGCCGGCCAAAGAACTCTGTCTCTCGATGTAAGAGGCTGCGATCAACTCGATAAAATCGTCGTCTATAAAAACTTAAAGCCATGGAAAATTATTAACGGCGAAGAGCTTCGCCGGGCAAAGACGGCAGGGGAGCAGAAGTATAAGATCAAAGTCGAATTAGGGTGGGGCAATAACAAAACCGGCTTCAAATGGAAAGCCTCCGCCTCCGTTCATGGAGGCAAGCTGATCTCCGTAGAGACCTGTTTCCGCGGACGGAGCGTCCTTGCTCCAACTCCGGAAATGCGGGAAGACCCCGATATGAACGCCTTAGGCAATGAGGTCGTTTCACAATCGGAGAGTAGTGTGGTATGGAACTGTACGTCATTTCCTAACCCGACTACGCTGCATCCGCACACCTCAGGTGTCATTCTGGAAGTGGCCGGTCATGCTGATACTCGAATAGAGGTCCGGGCTAATGGAAAGACGATTACGGCTGCGATCGGCGAATTGCTGGCCGGCGGCCAAAGCGTGCATTTGCACCCTTACAATTCGGAAGCGATCTTCGTTCATCGCGCCGTACCGGAGGAGCTGTATAGCTTCCATGGACAATGGGAGGACAGTGCGGCCGAAGCGCCATGCGATGTGTATCATGCGGAAATCCGGCAGATGAACGGGCAATGCGCCTGGATTTCGCCGATCTATGCTTTGGCTTGATTGTAAGGGGTAAGGAAGCGTTCGCGTGGAAGGCCCGCCGCTTGGTCGAAAAACCGGGCCTATACCGGGACAATATGAATTCGGTACCGCAGTGGAAAGTTGAATACGGGGTAGTTTCGACTGTTGTTAACCTTGTTTTAAAAGGCCGCCCAGTCCGTTAGGCTGCGCGGCTTAACCGCTAATATTGTTAAAATGCGAGGTGGACCTGCAATAGTGCAGGTCTTTTTGTCGCAGCTATAAGGACACGTACGAAACCATCCTATGGGGAAAGGGAGAACCCTGCGCCTCTTTAGAACGGCACAGGGTTCCATGAAGAAACTGATAGTTTGTAAGCTTCTAATCGGACGAACAATGTTCACCGGAGAGCTTAGATAGGAATGAATGGATTGCAAGCATGACGTAATGGCCGGACCGCTCGACTACGTGCTGTTCTGACTCGCCCTGGCCTTAGCCCCGAGAAAATCCCGATATATTCCTGGAGTGGAATCCGGAATCAGAAACGCGCCGACGCTCTTCTCATAAAATTCGGCGGGCCCTACGCCGCCGATGATGGCATAGACATAGCCGGCTTCCCGCATGCTGTGAAGGCACTTAAGCAGCAGCGCTTTGCCGATACCTTTGCCCTGTTCCGAATCCAGCACGCGGGTGGGGCCGAAGAAATTGGGCGCGGTAGCTTCATAGCAAGCGTAGCCGAGGATGTCTGCGCCCCGGGTGGCTATGTAGCAAGTAACCGGGGTACGGGAGAAGCTGACATCGCATTCTCCCGAAGCATTGCGGCCGGAATGCTCCGCCACCCACTCGACGACCCGGTGCTTATCCGGAGCCAGCGCGCGATGAATGCGAATTCCCTCCCGTTCCAACCGGGAGAGAAGCTCCTCCTGTGGAGGCAGATTGAGTAATGGGACAAGCATATCGGCCATTCAAGCTCACTCCTTAATAGGTAATCAATTTGTTAGCCTCTATCATTCATTCGCCACGGCACCATCGGAAAGGCTGCTGCCATCCCGGTTCCCGTTCCCTGCGGCTGAACGGCTTCTCACGTCACGGATCGCCGCCTTGAGCCGGCCTTCGTGCCTGTTCAACAGTGCTGCCGCTTCTCCGGCATCCGTACCGGTCTCCAGCATCAGAATCGCGGTCTTCACATGGAGCCCGGCTTGCTGCAGCGCCTCGGCAGCCTGCGGCTCGGAGACTCCGGTCACCTCCCGCACGATGCGGATGGAGCGGTCGTAAAGCTTCTTATTGCTGGCTTTCATGTCTACCATCAGATTGTTATAGACTTTGCCCAGCTTGATCATAACGCCGGTAGTCAGCATATTGAGCACCAGCTTCTGTGCGGTGCCGCTTTTCAATCGGGTGGAGCCGGAGATTACTTCCGGTCCGACAACGGGAGCGATGCAGATGTCGCACAGTTCGCTCAGTCGGGAATTTTTGTTGGTGACGACGCCCACCGTCGCGGCTCCAATCTCCCGGGCTTGGCGAACGGCGCCCAGTACGAAGGGGGTCGAGCCGCTCGCGGTGATTCCGATGACCACATCGCCCGGACGGACACCCTTCTCCCGAATCAGCTGCGCTCCGCTCTCCGAATTATCCTCGAAGCCTTCCACGGCGGTGCGGAGAGCGACATCTCCGCCGGCAATGTAAGCCTGGACCAGCCCGGGATCGGTTCCGTAGGTAGGAGGGCATTCGCTGGCGTCCAGCACGCCCAGCCTTCCGGATGAACCGGCGCCCACATAAAACATCCGTCCGCCGTTCTTTAGCGAGTGAACCAGCAATTCTACCGCTTCGGCAATGGCATCAATCTCCTCGCGGACGGATAAGGGAACCCGCTGATCTTCATCGTTCATAAGAAGCAGCATTTCCCGGGTTCCGCATTCATCGATAGAGGCAGTAGCCGGATTATTCATTTCCGTTGTCAATTGCGCAAAGTATGAAGTCATTCGTCATCCATCCTTTTCTGGGAGGCATAGAGGTTGATTCCGTCTAACGCTCTGCGTATTATTGAAATTTAAGCCGGCTCAGCCCTTGACGGATCCTACCGTCAAGCCGGCGACGAAAAAGCGCTGCAGCATAGGGTACAGAATGATGATGGGCAGCGTTGAAGTAATGATGACGGCCGATTTAATGGACATGGCGATGGTGCTCTTGTCTGCCGAACCTGCCCCGTCTCCAACCATAGTCGTTCCGTTGACGATGTTGCGCAGAAACAGCATGACCGGATACTGGTCAGTGTTGAGATAGATCAAGCCGTTGAACCAGTCGTTCCAGAAGAAGACAGCGGTGTACAGACCGATCGTTGCCAGCGCCGGAGTGGACAGCGGCAGAATAACACGCCGCAATATCCCGAAATAATTCAAGCCGTCGATGATAGCGGCTTCTTCTATTTCCGAGGGGATAGCCCGGAAGAAGTTGATCAGAATAATCAGGTTGAACTGGTTAATGGCGAAAGGCAGCAGCATCGCCCATACCGTACCGGTCAGATGAAGATTGGAAATCAGGAGATAAGTCGGAATCAGCCCTCCCGAGAAAAACATCGAGAATACAATGAGCTTCATGACGATCTTATGACCTACAAGAAAACGCTTGGACATGGCATAGGCGAACAGAGAACTCAGAAATAGAGAGATCAAGGTACCGCCAGCCGTATAGAAAATGGTATTACCGTATGCCCTGAAAAAGTTAGGGTAGTTAAAAATTTGGAGATACGCTTCAAAATTTAGCCCAACCGGAAGTAATGTGACTTCGTTGTTGATGATTGCATTAGGGCTGGACAAGGATAGGGCGAGCATATAGAGAAACGGGACGAAGCATATCAAAATAACGAAAAACATGACAGCATAGATGAGCATATCAACGATCGTCAAGGGACGAAATTTTCGTTGCTTGTGCATGGAGGCCGCTCCTTTCGATTAGTAGATGCTTTCGCCGGTCGCCTTCCTACTGAGCCAGTTGGTGCTGGAGACAAGGATGACACCGATGATCCCGCTGAACAATCCGATGGCTGTGGCGTAAGAGTAATTCTGATTGGTCAGACCGGTGCGGTAGACGAGTGTGTCAATAATGTCGCTCACCATGGCATTGGATGGCGTATACAGCAGAAGCACCTTCTCGAAGCCGAGACTCAGCAGCGATCCGACGTTCAGGATCAGCATGACCATGATCGTTGACATTATCGAAGGAATGGTTACATAAATGACCTTCTGGAACCGGCTGGCCCCGTCGATATCCGCCGCTTCAAAGAGCTCCCGATTGACCCCGGTAATGGCGGCCAGATAGATGATGGCGGTCCAGCCCGTGTACTGCCAGGTTTCGCTGAGAATATAGATCGGGCGGAAGTATTCCGGCTCATTGACGAAATAGATCGGCTCCATTCCGAACAGTTTTCCCAGCAGCTGATTTAAAAGACCGGAGCTCGGAGAAAGCAATTCGCTCAGAATCGCAATGACCACCACCGTGGAAATAAAGCGGGGCATGTAGGAAACGGTTTGCACAAATTTGCGGAAGCGCGGGGCCCGCACTTCATGCAGCAGCAGGGCGAAAATGATCGGAATCGGAAAGTTGATCAAGATGTTCCCGAAAGACAGTATGATCGTATTGTAGAAGGCGCGCCAGAATGCCGGGTCTTGGAAAAAGCGTTCGAAGTAGGCCAGTCCGACCCAATCGGAACCGTACGGCCCCATCCCCGGGCGGTATCGCCGGAAAGCCAGGACGTTGCCGATCAGGGGCGCATATTTGAACAGTAAAAAATGGCATAAGGGCAGAATCATCATCACGTAGAGCTGCCAGTATCGGCGAAAATGGCGCCTCGCAGGAGGACGGCGGGTTTCAAGCTGCCGGGTGGATTTCGGGAGAGTTGTCGTATCGGTCATATCATTCACCTTCTTCACTTGGTTGAGAGACGATAATGGCGCACATATCCGGAATAGCAAAGACCTGCTGAGAGAACATCGGTCAACCTGTGACTCCATTGATCCCCAGCAGGTCTTTATTCAAGTCTTTTGCAGCGGAAATTCCGGAATCCTAGAAATTATTTCAAATTATCGTTATATAGCTGGGTGAAGCGTTCAATCTGCAAATTTTTCATTTCCTTGACATATTGATCCCAATCTTTATCCAGGTTCTTCTTGCCGGTCAGGAATCCGTCCGCCCAGACTTCAAATGTATCGGAAAGAGGAGTCTGAAGTGAACTGGCTTCCTCCGCCGTCATATCGTCAAACATCGGTGTCGGGGGAATGCTTTGAATCGCGTTGTCCATGGCAGCTACCGTGGCATTGATCTGACTGTAATTTTCATCGTATTTCGTCATCTCCCGCGCGTTCACCCAAACCATCTGGGTAACATCGGACCCGGCGCCATACTTCAACTGCATTTCCTTATAGATACCGTTAGGCGAATTAACAATTTCGTCGGCGTACTTGATCTTATCGCCATCCATCGTGTAGGTTTGTCCTTCGACACCGAGGCACCATATTTTAGCACCTTCCTCGGAATAGAAAATTTCGTCGATGGCCTTCACCAGACGTTCGAAGTCCGGACGGTCCGCCGTCTTCTTAGGGAACAAAATTCCGCTGCCGGTGCTGCTCTTCGGCTGATGGTGCGCCCCTGCAGGACCTTCTAGAGGAGGATACATCTGCAATTTGAACCCGGGCTCAGTTGCTGCACTTTCTACGCCGCCGATCTGGTCGTAATACGCATAGGTGGCGAAGGATTTACCGGTGGCCAGCTTCTGGGACCACTTGTCTCCGTCGATCGGATCAGCCATTTCCGGATCCAGCAGGCCTTCCGCGTACAGCTTGGAGAAGAACTTCATATATTCCTTGTATTCGTCGCTGATGGCGCCGGGGAAGTAGGTTTGCTTATCGTAATCCCAGCTTAGCGTATTCGTGCCGGAAGCACCGTTCTTGCCGACACTGATGCCGAAGGAAGGCATCGTCATCCGGTACAGAACCCGAGGTCCGGCGAGAATCGTCAGCGGATAGGAATCCGGGTTCTCTTCCTTGAATTTCTTCAGAACAGTATACAGATCATCGAACGTCTTGGGCGCATCCAGCTGGTATTTGGCCAGCAGATCCTCTCTCATGATGAGACCGCCATCATAGAAGGGCTTGTCATAAAGCGATGGCAGGTAGTACCGCTTGCCGTCCTTCAGCTTGAGGGCATCGACTTCCTTCTCGAGACCGAACTCCTTGACGCGGGCATTGAAATTGGGTGTCCAATCGGAATAATCGCTGATAGGGACGATGGCGCCGTTCAGGGCCAGAGAAGCATTCTCCCCTTTGGTGGATTGATACAGGATCACATCCGGAGCATTGTTGCCTGTGTTAAGGGCAAGAGAGACCTTCGTCTGATAGTCCGCGATCGGAATCACTTCAAAGTCGATATCGACGTTGAAGCGTTTCTCCACTTCCTTGATCACCAGCCAGTCCTTCTGGAAGGGGAGAGTGGCGTTGTCCGAATAGAAGACTTTAAACTTGAGCGGTTCTTCCGTTTTCCCGGGTGTTGCCGCATCCGGGCTTGGGCTGGTGCTTGTCGGCGACGAGGAAGGCTCACTGCTGTTAGTCTTGGTGTTACACCCTGTAAGCGCTGACATAAACATGATAGATGCAAGACTGATAACTGCGGATTTCTTCTTCAACATACTTGCGATGACCTCCCTGATTTCGAATGTAAAAAGCAGGTTTGGCGGGTCCAATTTCCGGCAAACTCCTCTGAATTCATTGGAGTGGCGCCATGTTTTGGTACGCTTGAGCGAATAATAACATATTTTATTTCCGCGGTCAATGGCATTCTATGAAATATTATTTCAATCGCGGAGGTGTGTCCACAAGCTGCAGCTTACCGGCGTTGAATCGTTCAATGGATTGGTCTAGAATAAGGAAGAATTCATAACGTCAGGGAAGACTGAAGACTGCTTCTTCCCGCAATGTTTGCAAGCTTCTCAAGAGCGATAAGTACTACAGGTGGGTAGCAACGCTGATGAAGATAATCATTGAATAGGATGGGGACAGATACTATGGGAAAAATTGCGGTAGTTGGAAGCCTTAACATGGATTATTTCATCGAAACCGACGTACTTCCCAAGATGGGGGAGACGGTTCTCGGCAATCACTTCTTCCGCTCCCCCGGAGGAAAAGGCGCTAACCAGGCGGTGGCTGCCTCCAGACTGGGCGGTGATGTGACCATGTTCGGTTCGTTAGGGGAGGACGAGAACGGTCACGCCATCCGGGAACATTTGCAGAAAGAGAGAGTTGATCTTGCCCACCTAAATCTTGTGGGGGATAGGCCGACGGGCGTCGCCTTTGTCGAATTGTGCGGCGGAGATAACCGGATCATCGTAGTTCCGGGTGCGAATCGCTCCACGAATGTGAACTACATGCAGAGGATTACGACGGAGCTCTTGAGCTATGACGTCATCGTATTCCAGTTCGAAACGCCGCTGGAAATCATGGATTTCATCATTCCTGTTCTTCACCGGCACGGCAAGATCATCATTGTCAATCCAGCGCCTGCCGCCAAGTTAAACCAGACGATCATCGACAAAATCACCTATTTAACACCTAATGGGCATGAATTTCAAGCGCTGTTGGATACGAATGGGTCGATTGATGAAATACTGCAGGCCTATCCCAACAAGCTGATCATCACGCTTGGAGATAAGGGAGTCTCTTATCATGACGGCGACCAGGTGGTAAACATACCTTGTATTGAAGTGACGCCTGTCGATACGACGGGCTCCGGCGACACTTTCACGGGAGCACTGGCCACAGCGCTTGCGGAAGGAAGGAATTTGCATGATAGTATCTTGTTCGCCAATACGGCAGCAGGGCTTTCGGTGACTAAACGTGGTGCGCAAAGCGGAATGCCCTACCGGAATGAAGTGGAGAGTCTGCTCCGTGAGAGATGATGACTCACGAGTTTCAAATTTCAATCGCATTTTCCCGGAGCCTGCACTATTGCTGGCATTTTTTTACCACATTAGAAAGTTTAAGTTCATTAAAGTATTAAAATGGAACAACTTTCTAATTGGCATAAAAAGCCACCTTTAAAATCGGGTTATTCGTCTTCGAAGAGGCTCCGTTAGGAGCTTTTTTTAAAATATAAGAAATTATAAGTTTTCATCTATACCTGTTCTCATATTTCATCGGTAAACGCGCACGTCCTAAGGACGGCGATAGCCGTTTATCCTTGCCATTTTAGAAAGTATAAGTTTCAAGAGCTTATTTAGTTCCTTATTTAAAACCGAAAGTTTTGGCGGATAGCTCTTCTTTCAATCAAGGGGCTGCCCCAAAATCCAGTTTGCGATTTTTCAGCACCGCTAGACCGGAATTTTTCGTTTCATAGTGAACTTTTTTGGAAAACCCCGGATCGTCCACCGGATGGTGTAAAAGATAAGCAAAACTGCAGGTCTTTTTTGGAAAAAAACGTGGAGTGCCCTATTCTAAGGCGATAATGCACGTCTTTTTGGAGAAAAGTCGCCACATACCTGATTCTAGAGCAAAACTGCAGGTCTTTTGAGCGATTTTTGCGAAATGGCCCCATTTTGTGAAAAAGACCTGCACATTTGAGCGTCTTTCGCCTTCTTTTTGGAAAAAGGGACAATTTTAATGTATTTTTGCTCGTCTTTCCGATGTCTTTACCGACCCGGATGCGACTTGTGGCTTTCCCTCAGGGCTCCGTTAGGAGCTTTTTTTACCACATTAGAAAGTTTAAGTTCATTAAAGCATTAATGGAACAAACTTTCTAATTGGCATAAAAAGCTACCTTTAAAACCGGGTTATTCGTCTTCGAAGAGGCTCCGTTAGTAGCTTTTTTTACCACAATCAGAGTTTATAAGTTATTGCGTCCTGAAAAACTTTAAATTCTATTTGGCGATAAAAACATCCTTTAAACGCGGTCGCTCATCCATGAAATACTCCGATAGGAGTTTTTCTCATATTTCATCGGTAAACGCGCCTGTCCCAAGGACGGCGATAGCCGTTTATCCTTGATTTATAAGTCGAATCCTGCATTATCCTGCATTGATGTGCAGGATTTTTTGTCGTCTGCATTAATTGGAGTAAGTCTTCTTGAGCGTCCCGTAAGTGATAAACCCTTCCACGTAAGAAGGAAAGAGGACAAACAGATACAAAAACAGGAGGAATAAAGACATCAATATTCGTAGAATCCAGCCGGTGTATTTATATACTGTATTAATAAGTGCTGTGCCGTTATATGCCGTTAACGGGAATGAGAAAGCGGAGGTTGTAGAAAGCCAACTGCTGCATTTTCATGATGTTAAAATTTGCCTTAGAAGTGTAAATATGTATTTACTATCTGAACTGGGGTGAGGAAATGAGTCAACCATGGTCACTAAAAACAACTGCAACGATTATTAATCAAGCAGGCGATGACGGTTTGCATGAAGAGCTGAAAAAAAGATGGGCTTATGTGCCCGGCATGATGCTAATGGCTATCGCGCGGACAGGAGAAATCTATATGCACGAAGAGTGCTACGATTTCATGAAGCGGCATATGGACTTGTTCATCCGGGAGGATGGAAGGATTACCGGTTACAGGCTTGAAGAATACAATCTTGATCAAATCAATCAAGGCAAAAATCTTTTCCTGCTTATGGAACGCAGCGGCGAACAGCGATACGAACAGGCTGCGCATTTGCTCGCTGCCCAATTGATCGGCCACCCTAGGACGTCCGAAGGAGGATTCTGGCACAAAAAAGTGTACCCCTTCCAGATGTGGCTTGACGGCTTGTATATGTCCTCTCCCTTCTTGGCGCAATATGCTCAGGTTTTCCAGCGTCCCGAGTTGTTCGACGAGGTAGCTCATCAACTATTATTAGTTGAACAAAAAACTCGCGATCCGTATACAGGCTTGGGCGAATCCGCAAACGGGCTGCTCCGCGAACTTCTGGAGCCGCGCGCTGGGTTGGTATGCGATGGCCTTGGTAGATAGCTTGGAGTTTTTCCCGATCGATCATCCGAAGAGGGGGACGATCATCGGTATCTTTGAACGAATGTGCAGCGCTCTTTATCGCGTTCAGGAGGAACAGAGCGGTTTGTGGTTTCAGGTTATGGATCAAGGCTTCCGGGAAGGAAACTACCTGGAGACCTCCGGTTCCGGCATGTTTATATACGCTCTGGCGAAGGGGGCGCGTCTTCAATATCTCGAAAACCCCGCCCGCCGGAAAGCACTGCAAGCATACAATGGACTAATTGAACGTTATGTGGAAGAAGATAGCGAAGGAGTTCATTTGCATAATATTTGTCATGGCGCGGGACTAAGTCTTGACCGGGATGGTTCATATGGCTATTACATTAGGGAAAAAAGGGTGTCCGATATACATATTGGAGTTGCCCCCTTCATCCTTGCCAGCTTAGAGATTGAGCGTCTGCAAGAATTAGAGAACAGGAGTGACCGGCATGAGTAACCATGTAAGTCAAGGGCATCGCAAGGCTTGGATTACAGACCAGGGAGACGGAACGTTTATCAATCCAATCCTGCATGCGGACTATTCCGATCCCGATGTGATCAGAGTAGGTGAAGATTTCTACATGACGGCATCCAGCTTCGGGCATATTCCGGGTCTTCCGATTCTACATTCCAAGGATTTAATTAACTGGAAATTAATCAATCATGTCATTAAACATATGGATCTTCCGGGATATGACCAACCACAGCACGGCAATGGTGTATGGGCACCGGCAATCCGTTATCACGACCATAAGTTTTGGGTGTTCTACGGCGATCCTGACACCGGCATCTGGATGAGCACGGCTTCAGACCCCGCCGGTGAATGGACTCCGCCCCATCTTGTTCAGGAAGGCAAAGGTCTGATAGATCCTTGTCCCTTCTGGGATGAAGATGGCGGAGCCTATCTCGTCCACGCTTATGCCAGAAGCCGCGCCGGAATCAAACATATACTGAGGCTGTGTCCCATGTCTCCGGACGGCACTAAGCTGTTGGGCGAGGGGCAAATTATTTATAACGGTACGGTGCATCATCCAACGCTGGAAGGTCCGAAAATGTATAAACGCAACGGTTATTACTATATCTTCGCACCGGCCGGCGGAGTTGCGACCGGCTGGCAGACGGTTCTTCGCTCGAAAGCCGTCAATGGACCTTATGAGGATAAGATTGTGCTGCATCAAGGGACTTCGCCGGTTAACGGGCCCCATCAAGGAGGCTGGGTTGAGCTCGCTTCAGGTGAATCATGGTTTATACACTTTCAGGATAAAGGCGCTTATGGACGAATCGTACATCTGCAGCCTGTAGAATGGATCGATGATTGGCCGCTTATGGGACAGAACCGGAATGAAGACGGCATCGGCGAGCCTGTATTACGGTATACAAAGCCTGATGTCGGCAAGGTCTGCCCGATAGAGGTCCCTGCTGATTCCGATGAGTTTGATAAACCGGAATTGGGTTTGCAATGGCAGTGGCAGGCGAATCCGAAAAGCGACTGGTATTCCTTAACCGATAGAGCAAGCCATCTGAGGCTGTTTGCGCAGCCACAGCCGGAAAGTGCCGAGAATATGTATGGATCTCCTAACTTATTAATGCAGAAGTTTCCGGCCCCTTCATTCCATGCGTCAGCCAAGCTGGACTGCCGTGCAATAGAGCCGGGCGAGAGGGCAGGTCTGATCGTATTCGGATACCATTTTGCGTACCTGGGTGTTCAAGCCCGTCAAGATGGAACGGGTCTTATACTACTGTATGTTGAAGGGAATGCGGATGAAGAACAAATAAAGTGGCGTACGGAGCTGCATTCTGATGAGATCGTGCTATCCGTAAATGTAGATGAAGGGGCGCATTGCAGGTTTGCCTACAGCCAGGATGATAATGAAGCGAATTGGATCGATGTGCCCGGGTTTCAGGCGGTTAAAGGGCACTGGGTAGGCGCTAAAGTCGGTTTGTTTGCCGTATCGCAATCATCCAAGGATCGGCGCGGTTATGTCGATGCGGATTGGTTTCGGGTCGGCAATTATCTCGATCGGTTTTAGTTATTCGGTTGAGGAGCAGCTAAGTTTGTAAGCCGATCATACATTGTTCTTGCGGTAGCGCAGCGGAGTAGTTCCGCACATTTTTTTGAATATTTTGTTGAAGTGGGCAATATGTTCAAAGCCGGTTTGCTCCGAAATGAACTGAACGGAATCTGTGCTGTTGACCAATCTTTTCTGCGCTTCACGAATGCGTACGACTTGGATGTACTCGCGAAAGTGGAAGCCGGTCAAACGTTTGAATATACGACTCAGATAGGAAGGGCTTATGTAAAATTGTTTGGCTACTTGCTCCAGTGTAATTTTCTTATAGTAATTCTCATTGATATATTGAGCGATTTCCGACACCCGATGATGCATCGGGTGTTCATATACCTGTACTTCCTCGGGCTGCAGCAGCCAATGAATTCGATGCAAACGGATGAGCAGCTCGTTCAACAATGAACGTACGTATGAAATGTAGTGATCTTCCTGTTTCTCGCATTCGTCCAGCATTTTATACAGGATGCTTTCAATTTCCGGCTGCTCCTTCTCGGGAATTCGCAGGAGTCCCGATTTGCCATTTTGCAATATTTTTGCCAAATGGAAATCTCCTTCCTCAATAAATTCCTGCGTAAAATTGATTAGGACACGTTCGAATTCAAGCTTATCCGAGCTGGCTGTGGAATGGAGATCATGCGGATGAATAATCATCATGTCTCCCTTCTTAACGGAGTACACGTTGCCGTCTATAAAGTAAATTCGTTCGCCATTCAATAGGTAATACAGCTCAAAGCAAGGATGCTCATGCGGCCGGGGCATACGGTTGGGGCCCGTTCTATGCATGTATTGAATCGAGAACGAAACCTCGCCTATGAAATACTTAGGTTTAATTTGATCCACCATGGCTCAGCCCCCTCGTACAGAGGTTATTGTTGAATATATATCAGCCTTTTTCGAGCCCGTCAAGAGAATCTCCTATTTCTCTTTCTAATATATCGGCATCTACACATTATCTTGCTTATTCCATACTAAAAATCGATGGCCTAATATAAATGTAGTTAAAGATAGCCGTTGCAGCAATAATCTACAAAATATTAATTTTGGATTGACAAGGAGTAGGTTCTACTATAGAATCTACGTTAATTCATACTAATCCTATATGATATATTCGTTCATGCTGCTATATCATATTTTTATTGTAGTTACCCGTTCTTTTAGTTCCGATTAAGCAGCGAATCGTCCGAAGACCAGGATGAATGACTTTACCAATAGATTCTATTATAGCAGCAATAAAGGGGATATGCTCAATGACTACATTATCATCCTCTTTCCGTGAGCAAGCTGAAAGGCTTCAGCCTGAGCTTGTAGCGATGCGGAGGGAGTTACATCAATTTCCCGAACTTTCCAATGAGGAGTACGAGACAACTAAACGGCTTCGGTCCTGGCTGACGGAAGCTGGGATTCATCTGCTAGACCTTGGTTTACCGACCGGCGTACTGGCCGAAGTGAAGGGGGCGCATCCCGGACCGACGATTATGCTTCGCGCCGATATCGATGCACTGCCTGTAACGGAGGATACAGGTCTGCCGTACGCTTCGACGATCCCCGGGAGGATGCATGCGTGCGGCCACGACTTCCATACAGCATCGATGATTGGAGCGGCGAAGCTGCTTCAGGCTAATGCCGGCGAGCTTCACGGAACCGTACGCATTCTGTTCCAGCCGGCGGAAGAGCAGGCGGTAGGCGCCCGTGCGGTCATTGAAGCGGGAGCCTTGGAAGGAGTCTCCGCCGTCTTCGGGATGCATAACAAACCGGAGCTGCCCGTCGGAACCGTCGGCATACGAACGGGTCCTCTGATGGCGTCTGTAGACCGCTTCGAAATCAACGTCACGGGCAGAGGAGGCCATGCGGGAATTCCCGAAGCCGCCGTCGACCCGATCGTGGTGAGCAGTGCCATTGTTACGGCGCTGCAAACGTTGATAAGCCGCAATATCAGCCCGCATCACTCAGCGGTTGTCAGTATATGCCGGTTCGAAGCCGGATCCTCCTGGAACGTCATCCCGGACAGAGGAGTTCTGGAAGGGACCGTGAGGACATTCCAGCCGGAGGCCAGAGAGAGCATTCCAGGCCATATGAAACGGGTGGTCGAGAATGTCGCGGCCGGATATGGGGCAGAAGCGCAATTGAATTGGACTTCGATGCTGCCTGCGGTAAACAATGATCCGAAAATGGCCGAAATCATGAATACAGCGGCGGCAGCACAAGGGCTTAACGTGGTGGAGGCCGTACCTACGATGGGAGGCGAAGATTTCGCTCTGTATCAGGAACGGCTGCCGGGTTGCTTCATTTGGATGGGAACCGGTGGGACGGAGCAGTGGCATCATCCGCGGTTCACTTTAAAAGAAGAAGCGATTTCCATCAGTGCGGCATTGTTTGCGGAAGCGGCAGTTTGCGCGCTGAAATCGCTCGGATAATTGCAACTGCCCGGCAAGACTGCCGGTTCACAGAGGAGACATGCGTCTGTTTATTCTGCGTCATTCGGGAAATAAGGGGCCGATCTAACGGCAGCCCCGAAATCCTTTGATAATACTTTTCATCATCTTCGGACAGGCCCAGGAGTGCCGGGCCTGTAACGGATTTCATAGAATTTACCTGACATCTGGGAGGAAAGCTAATATGCCATCACATGTAATCGATATGTTCATGCTTCAAAATAATTTCGGCACCGCGGAAATGCGCGAGGTCTGGTCTGACGATAACCGCCTGCAGAAGCACCTGGACGTTGAAGCGGCCCTGGCGCTTGCGGAAGCGGAGGTTGGGCTTATCCCGGCTGAAGCGGCGCAAACGATTGCTTCCAAGGCGAAAGCAGAGCTCATGAATATTCCTGAAATTGCGCAGGAAGTACTGAAGGTCAAGCATTCCTTAATGCCTACTCTGAAGGCGCTGCAGAAGCTCTGCGGGCCCGAGCACGGTGAGTGGGTCCATTACGGCGCAACTACGCAGGATATCGTGGATACGGGGATGATGCTGCAGCTTAAGGAAGCCCATCAAATCATCGTGCGCGATGTTCGGGCCGTAGCCCGCGAGCTGGCCAGGCTGGCCCAAGAGCATAGAACAACTCCGATTGCCGGGCGCTCTCATGGCATGCAGGGACTTCCGACTACCTTCGGCTTCAAAGTCGCGGTCGTACTCGATGAGATGATCCGTCATCTGGATCGGCTGCGCGAAGCGGAATCCCGGGTATTCGCCGGCGTTTTGGGAGGCGGTGTAGGGACCTACGCTTCGTTCGGCCCGCTGGGACCGGAAGTGGAACGCCGGACGATGGAGCGGCTGGGACTGCAAGCACCCAATATCTGCTGGCATTCGTCGCGGGACCGCTCGGCCGAGTATGCCGGTCTGTTGGGAATGATCAGCGGCACCCTAGGTAAAATGGCGAACGAATTTTACAATTTAATGCGCACGGAGCTGGATGAGGTGGAAGAGCCGTTCACCTCCGGCAAAATCGGCTCATCGACGATGCCGCACAAGCGGAATCCGGCGGCGCTGGAAGGGCTCGCCAGCCTCACCAAGCCGATCCGCTACAATGTTGCTCTTGTTCAGGAATCGATGATTGTCGAGCACGAGCGCGATGCGATGTCCTGGCGCGGGGAGTGGATCGCACTGCCGGAAAGCTGCATCTACCTTGCCGCACAATTGGCTTCCGCCAAGGCTATCCTCGCCGGACTGGTCGTGAAGCCGGAGAACATGCTGCGGAATTTGAACCAGCTCGGCGGACTCCTCCTTTCTGAGCGCGTGATGTTTGCTCTGGCGAAGCCGTTGGGCAAGCAGACCGCCCATGAGGTTATCTATGAGCTGTGTATGAAGAGCGTGGAAGAAGGGATTCCGTTCCGCGAGGTGCTGCTGGACGATCCTCGAATCCGGGAAGTCGTCAGCCAGGAAGAGCTGGAGAAGCTCCTCGATCCTTCCACCTACCTGGGCTCCGCCCCGCAGACGGTAGATCGGGTGCTGGCGGCGGCCGAAGCATCAGGCTGGCTGAAGGAGGAGGAACAGCATGGCTGATTTCCGAATGGCGACCCTGGAGGATGCGCCTGCTCTCTTGGAACTGACCTTGCGCGCTTACGAGCCGATTCGCCAGCTTGGCATTAACTTCGCCGCGGCTACGGCTGATCTGGATTTGGTCAGGAAGAACATCCGCGAGAATATGTGTTTCGTTATGGAGGAGGACGGGAAAATTGTCTCGACCATCTCGGCGAGAATGCCGTGGGGACCGTCGCCTGGTCCTTTCGGCGTACCCCATCTTTGGTGGTTCGCCAGCGATCCGGATGTCGGGCGCAAAGGGGTCGGCCGCGAAATGATCACCTGGTGCGAGGAAGTGATGATCCGGGATACATTGAAGTCCCCGGCCGTCTCACTGGGCACGGCAGACCGTCATCCTTGGCTGATTGAGATGTATAAGCGGCGCCATTATGAAATTCAAGGATCGAAGGATCTGGGGCGCGGTCATATAACGATATACATGAAGAAAGATTTTGTTAAGGTTAATCCGGAAGACAGAAATTAACTGGGAATGATTTTTTCATTCAATAGCATTAATGTTTAATGTGGTTAAATAAATAACAAGCCGGAGTGCCCCGTCATTTCCGGCAGCTAATAGCTTCATGATTGAAATTACACGATAAAAAGGGGAAGTCCTACATGAGAAAATTTTATTCGGTTTTGCTTTCATTATTAGTAATAAGCTTGCTGGCGACCGCATGCTCGGGCTCGAACTCCGGAAGCTCGGGGAACAGCGGAGGGGAGAAGGTCCTTCGCGTGGGTGCAACCGGACAGTCCTATCCCAACAGCTATAAAGAAGGGGACAAGCTGGTCGGCTTTGATGTGGAAGTCATTGAGAAGATAGCGGACAATCTCGGTTATACCGTTAAATGGACAAATTCCGATTTCAGCGGATTATTGGGCCAATTGGAAACCGGTAAAATCGATACCATTGCCAATGCAGTCGCGGTTACAAGTGAACGGAAAGAAAAATATGCCTTCACCGATGCCTACTCTTTCGCCGGAATTACGATCGTAACGCATCAAGACAACGACAACATTAATTCGCTGGATGATCTGAAGGGCAAAACCGTATCCGGCGTCTTGGGCTCGCAAAACGTTAAAAACCTGCAAAAATTTGATGTGAACGGGGAAATCGATGTTCGTACCTATGAAAATCGTGACGGTGCCCAAAATGATGTCCTGAACAAACGGGTAGACGGCTATGTCAATGCCAAAGCTTCTCTGCTGGCTGAAATCAAGAAAAATAACCTGCCTTTGAAGTTCGTCGGCGATCCGTTCCATTATGAAGATATTGGATTTCCTTTTGTAAAGAAGGATGAGAATAACGCTTTGATCGAGCAAATCAACGCAGAGATCAAGAAATTAAGAGAAGACGGAACTTTGAAGGAGCTTTCGATAAAATACTATGGAGAAGATATTACAACAAAAGCGAAGTAATGGTCTTGCTCTATTGCGAGTGAGTGATAAGACATGAATTTTGATCCATCCTATATTTTCGAGCTGCTGCCCAAAATAGCCAAGTACATTCCGATTACACTGTTGATCGCGGTTGTTTCCATGATTATCGCGGTAGTCATCGGTTTGGTTCTGGCCTTAATCCGCAATAGTCAGCTCAAAGTATTGCGGTCGCTGGCCGGCGTTTATATTTCATTTTTCCGCGCCATTCCGATGCTTGTCCAATTGTTTCTGATCTATTACGGACTGCCGCAGCTGTTCCCGTTCTTCTCGAAAATGGATGCCGTAACCGCGGCCATTATCGGTTTTGGATTCAAGCAGGCGGCCTTCCTGGCGGAAATTTTCCGCGCGGCCTTCCTGGCAGTGGAGAAAGGTCAGATGGAAGCCTGTCTGACTGGCGGTATGACGAAGATGCAGGCTTACCGCCGGGTTATTCTGCCTCAAGCGGCACGTATTGCACTGCCGGCTACGGGTAACATTTTTATCAGTCTCATTAAAGAAACCTCCCTCGCTTTTACCCTGGGGGTTGTGGAAATTTTCGCCGAGGCCAAAATGCAGGCCGCAGAATCGTTCCGCTTCTTTGAAGCTTACCTGGCGGTTGCCTTGATCTATTGGGGACTGATTGTCGTCTATTCCTATCTGCAGGAACGGCTGGAAAAATTTTTGGATCGCCCATACAAGACATAAAGGTGAATGATTATGATAAAAGTCACTAATTTAAGAAAGAGCTTCAACGACTTGGTGGTCTTGAACGGGATCGATCTCGAAGTGAAGGACGGGGAAGTGCTCTCGATCATCGGCCCTTCCGGGTCTGGCAAATCGACGTTGATCCGCTGCCTGAATTTCCTGGAGAAGCCTGATGCCGGTTTGATTGAAATCGGAAATGCGCGATTGAATGCGGAAAGCTGCACGCGCAAGGAAATTCAGCAATTGCGTTCGCAAACAGCGATGGTGTTCCAGAACTATAATCTGTTCAAAAATAAAACGGCCCTGCAAAATATTACGGAATCCTTGATCGTTGTGAAGAAAATGCCTAAGAAAGAAGCGAACGAGATCGGCATGGAATTGCTGAAGCAGGTCGGGCTGGAAAGCAAGAAAGACAATTACCCGGCAACTCTCTCGGGGGGCCAGCAGCAGCGAGTCAGCATCGCCCGCGCCCTTGCTATGAGGCCGCACGCCATATTGTTCGACGAGCCGACATCATCCCTGGACCCCGAGCTGGTCTCGGAGGTGCTGCAGGTCATGAAGTCGATTGCAGAGATGAAAACAACAATGATTATCGTAACGCATGAAATGGATTTTGCCCGTGAAGTGTCCGATCATGTCATTTTTATAGCAAATGGCAACATTGTGGAGCAAGGGACGTCCAAAGAATTTTTCAATCAACCGCGGGAGGAACGGACCAAGCAATTCCTTAAGCATCTAGGTTCTGATTCGAATCCGAGTTGATTGTTTCCCAAGGAGTGCTGTGGAGGAGCCAGATACCTGGTACTTTCGCAGCTTCTTTTTTTTCTGCTTCAATCTATTGAAAGTGAAGGTGAGCATGAACGATGGATAAAGAGACAGTCACATACTCGTTTGTAAAAAAGCTGTGGGAAACTCCCTTTTCCGAGGAAGGCTTGGAAAAAGCAAAGTACGGCCTCGTGGATTATATCGCCTCCTCTTACGCTGGCAAGGAGGATACGGGGGTGACCAAGCTCATACGGATGGCCAGACTGGAAGGAGGGCATCCGCTCGCGCCCGTGCTGTTTCATCCGATGAAGGTTTCTCCTTCCCAATCTGCACTTATCAACGGCTTTATGGGACACGCTTTGGACTACGACGATGTTCATATCGAAGTGCGCGGGCATCCCAGCTCTGTCATTTTGCCTGCTTTATTGGCGTTATGTGATGCCGGCATGACAGGCCGCCGTTTGTTGGAAGCTTACATCATCGGTGTCGAGGCCATGGCCCGGATTGCTCAAGCCTTGTCGAGCGAACATTATGAGAAGGGCTTCCACAATACGAGTACCGCCGGTGTATTGGCGGCCACTCTTGCCGGTGCTTATTTCAAGTCGTATACGGTGGAGGAGGCCTGTTCGGCACTCGGTTTAGCCGCGACTCAGGCCAGCGGGCTGCGCGTCCACTTCGGAACGGAGACCAAACCGCTGCATGCCGGCTTGGCCGCATCCTCGGCGGTGAGATCGCTGCTCTTGACGGACGCCGATTTTCAATCGAACCAGACAAGCCTGGATGGGAAGCTTGGTTTCTTTAACGTATTCGGCCAAGGATGGAATCATGCCCGCCAGTGGCTGCTTCAAGATAACGGGCATACGTTGCGCATCGTTACGCCCGGGTTATGGTTCAAGCTGTATCCATTCTGCTCGGGAGCCTACTATGGGCTGGATGCATTGGAGAAAATCGGTCCGATTCCCTTCCAGCAGATCAGGGATATAAAGTTCATCTTTACGCATAACAGCGATGCCGCATTGATTAATCAGCGGCCCGACAACGGGGAAGAGGGCAGATTCAGCATCGAATATATCGCAGCGTTGATCCTGAGCGGACAAGGCTTAAATCCGGACGATTTTCAACGGGTTCCGATCCGTGAGGAGATTCGGGCATATATGCAGAAAATGAAACGTTCGCGTGTGTTCGAAGTTCCCGACAACGTAAAATATACGCAGGTTATCGTAACCTTGAAGAACGGGGAGAAGGTCAGCGAAATCGGGGATTGCCCGAAAGGTTCGCCGGACCATCCGGTAACGGAGGAGGAGCTGCTGGACAAGTTTAACCGTATCGTGAAAGGTCCGCGTGCTTCGGATATTTTAGAGATCATATTAAGCTTGGATGAGCTGGAGGACGCTCGGGAGCTTACACGGCATTTGTCGGAGGCCGCTTACGAGTGAAAGAGAAGCAAGCGATAACATTCTCCTCCTTATAAAGTTGACCGGCAAGCTGAGCCAATCCCGTTCGTTCTTCGTTAATCGATGCTTCATCGACTTTCGGATTTTTGCTCTCTTATTCTCGCAGCATTAACATTCTCCCGCCGAAACCCTATAATGAAAATCGGGAGGTGTCATCGTATGAACGAGGAGTATTGGAAGGCCATTGTGGAATGCAACGGCGCTTTCGACGGCCGATTCTACTATGGAGTCGCATCAACGAGAATCTATTGTCTGCCTTCATGCCGGTCCAAAACCCCGAAGAAGGAGCATACCCGCATATTTGCCACTGCCGAGGAAGCCCGCAAGTCAGGCTTTCGGGCGTGCAAGCGATGCCGGCCGGATTATCCCATCCGGTATGGGCCGGATGGAGAGATGGCTATTCGCGTAACCGAGCTTATCGAGAGTGAATATGACAAACCTTTGACACTGGACAGACTGGCAGAGGTGCTGCATACAAGCTCCTCGCATTTGCATCGCACGTTTCGGAGGGTAACCGGGATGACACCGGCCGAATATTTGCGGAACATCCGGATCCAAACCGCGGTGGAGAAGCTGAAGGAACCCGGTCTGAACATCACCGACATCGCCCTGGCCACCGGCTTTCGCACAGCCTCCCATTTCACAACCGTTTTCCGTGAGAGCATGGGGTATTCGCCTTCGGAATATCGCCAGTTGCACAAATATGCTGCAGCCAACGCAGTAGAAAAGAGGCGACCCATATGAACAGCAACCAAGAGGTCATTTACTGGGCTCCGTATTCCCGGGGCCGCTCACAATTTTATCTGTCCGCGTCCGAGCGAGGGCTTTGCTGCATAACTCTGCCGAACGAATCCTTTATTCGACTGGAGCGGCAAATAATCAAGCGGTATCCTAGGGCGCGCATGGTGCGCAGCGATGACCGGCTAGCCTCCTATATCCGGGAGCTGGATGAATATTTTCACGGGATTCGAACCCGGTTCGAAAGCCCGCTCGACCCCGGGGGAACCCCGTTCCAGCAGCAGGTATGGAATGAGCTGCGCCAAATTCCGTATGGACAAACCAGGTCCTATTCGGAATTGGCCGACGCTGTCCGGCGCCCGAAGGCGGTCCGAGCCGTCGGTGCCGCGAATGCAAACAATCCGCTGCCGATCTTCGTTCCGTGTCATCGGGTGATCGGAAAGAATGCTAAGTTGGTCGGCTATCGCGGGGGGATCGATCTGAAATCGGAGCTGCTTGAGCTTGAACGGCAAACGAACGGCATTCGCACAAGTATACGGGCAGAGTAGAAATGGTTAATGACATCAGGGGCCCTTTTCGAAAGATGAGTTAATAAATTGAGGTTGGATGTCATAAAAAAAGCTCCTAACGGAGCCTCTTCGAAGACGAATAACCCGGTTTTAAAGGAAGCTTTTTATGCCAATTAGAAAGTTGTTCCATTTTAATGCTTTAATGAACTTAAACTTTCTAATGTGGTAAAAAACACTGACTTTCTGTCAGTGTTTTGCTATATAATGGAGACCGTACCATTAGAAATCGTCAATGGATATCGTCTATGGCGGAAGAGAAGAGAGGTTAGGGAATGGTAAAAGCGGGCTTTGACAAGCTATTCTGGGGTTTTCTGTTCATCATGATTGATTTTAGAGTCCAAGGCTTTGATATTTTGCCGGATATCATCGGTTATATTTTGTTTGCCGTAGGATTCAGCACGTTGGCCGGACACAGCCCCTATTTCAAAAAGGCGGGAACCCTGAATCTCGTCATGATTGCCGTATCTATTTTCAGCATCTATGAACAGCCTAATACGGACGGTGGAGTTCATTTCAACCTATTAGGTCTACTTATCGGAATCGTTTCGTTAATACTGGGTCTGATCCTTGTCCATCATTTGTTCATGGGGATTAAGGAGATGGCCAACCACCAGGGGAAGACACAGATCTACGAAGAGGCGGAGAAGAGGTGGACGCAATACCTGCTGCTGCAGGTGGCCGCTATTTTGGCCATCGTTATGTTTATCATTCCGCCGTTAGCTTTTATTTTAATTATTGCTTTGTTTGTCTTTTCCATTATTCTGACCGTCGTTATTATGCGATTTATGAAACGCTGCGGAGAGAATTTATAAGGTGGGGGCATAGAACCGCTCCTATAGAATGACTCGTTCTAAACAAACAAAGAGGATTACACAAAGCTGAGCTGTCCCAACAAGGATAAGAGGGAACGAGTCAATCGCAAATGATTAACAACCGCTTCCCAAATCACCGGTCTTTCACAACGCGCGCCTCCCCCGGTGCGCGTTGTTGCTGCGCTACATGTCTTCATTTGATCCCTACCCCATATAAGGCCTTTTCCGAAACGAAACATATGTAGATTTTGACTTGGTATCCCCACATCAATTATGACCAATTTTACGGTATTTGCGGCGGGCAGAAGGGGGAGAGCGGTAGCGTCAAATCCGGCCCCCACGCGAATTTATCCGATAACACTGACAATACATAATCGACATATTTACGTTCTTCATAGAAATTGTCTACAATCTTGATTGAAAGCGCTATCCTAAAGGGCGCGGCGTTATGCATAACGACAATGTACTGGAACACTTGCCAAGGAGGGAGGATCCGATGCGAGACAACGGAAGGAACACTCTTGCCGTGAATTTGGAACCCGTCAAGGTCGACGACAAGTTAAGCAAGAGAAAGTCGTTCCGGAGAAAGCTGCTCAAAAACTGGGAGCTCTATTTGTTTATTGCCCCAGCGTTCTTTTACTTCCTGATCTTTCACTATGTCCCTATGTATGGAATACAGATCGCTTTCAAAAACTTTATTCCCACGAAGGGAATTTTGGGAAGCCCTTGGGTAGGATTCGATCATTTCGAACGATTTTTCAACTCCTACTATTTCTGGGATCTGCTGTGGAATACGCTCAGTATCAGCCTGTACGAATTAGCGGTTGGCTTTCCGCTTCCCATCATTCTGGCGTTATCCTTTAATGAAGCCAAGAATGTTTTTTTCAAAAGAGCTGTGCAAACCGTTACCTATGCGCCTCATTTTATTTCCGTGGTCGTGATGGCCGGCATTATTATCACGTTCTTATCGCCAACGACGGGAATCATTATTCATATGTTGAATTTTCTAGGAATCGATGCGCCGGCATTCCTGACCGATCCGGCCTGGTTCAAGACGGTGTACGTCCTGTCCGGCGTCTGGCAGAGTACAGGATGGGGAACGATTATCTATCTGGCTGCCCTGTCCGGGGTGGATCCACAGCTTTATGAGGCGGCCATTATGGATGGCGCAAGCCGTTGGCAGAGAATTTGGAATATCAATATTCCGGCCATCATTCCTACCATTACGATTTTGCTCATCCTGAACATGGGCAGTATTCTGGGCGTTGGTTTTGAAAAGATATTACTCCTTCAGAACCCCCTTAACATGGAAGCTTCGGATGTTATTTCCACTTTCGTTTATCGTTCCGGTCTGTTGGATGCCCAATACAGCTTCTCCACGGCAGTAGGCTTATTTAATTCGGTAGTTAATGCCATATTGCTCGTTACTGTCAATCAAATTGCGCGCCGCACCAACGAAACCAGCTTGTGGTAAAGGAGGGGGTGCTGTATGGCAGCCGCCGTGAAAGAAACGAAAGCGGATAAAATTTTCATCGTCTTCAACTATATATATCTTGTATTGGCCTTCATCATTGTGGCGTACCCGATTCTGTATATTATCAGCGCATCGATCAGCGATCCGAAGCTGGTCAATTCGGGGGAGATGTGGTTATTTCCTAAGGGAATAACGTTCGAAGGCTATATGAGGGTATTCGAGAACGCCAAAATATGGTCCGGCTACAAAAATACAATCATCTATACGCTGGTGGGGACGGCAGTCAATTTGTTTGTCACGCTGCCCGCGGCCTATGCATTGAGCCGTAAAGATTTTATCGGACGAAACTTCTTCATGGGGATGTTTTTGTTTACCATGTTTTTCGGCGGCGGTCTGGTACCCGGATACCTGCTTGTCAAAAATTTGGGGCTCGTCAACACCATGTGGGCGCTCATCCTGCCGGGAGCTGCGTCCGTATGGAATATCATCGTCGCCCGCACCTTCTTCCAATCAACGATTCCGAAGGAATTGCAGGAGGCCGCTCACATCGACGGCTGCACCAATCTCAGACTGTTCGTCAAGGTCGTCCTGCCGCTGTCGACGCCAATCATTGCCGTTATGGCTTTGTTCTATGGGGTCGGGCATTGGAACAGCTATTTTGGAGCGCTCATTTATTTGAACGAAGAAACGAAATACCCACTGCAAATGATTTTGCGCCAGATTCTCGTTCTGCAGGAGATGTCCGCCATGACCAAAGGAGCGGCGATCGATTCATCGGTCGCAGCGGCTATGAACAACAAGGCGGAAGTAGCCGC
Organism: Paenibacillus sp. SAFN-117; assembly: GCF_051966115.1. NCBI lineage: Bacteria > Bacillati > Bacillota > Bacilli > Caryophanales > Paenibacillaceae > Paenibacillus > Paenibacillus sp. SAFN-117. The sequence goes on along the minus strand of NZ_JBQCLK010000005.1, from coordinate 14,310 downwards.
GCTCGTGAAATATGCAGTAATTATTGTATCGTCGCTGCCGGTTATCGTCGTCTATCCATTTGTGCAGAGGTACTTTGTGCAAGGGGTTATGATCGGTTCGGTCAAAGGCTGATTCCTTGATCTGGAACCCCATTCTTCACACAATTGCTTTGGTGTCGGATGCTTTTCAAATCATGAACAGAATAAGGGAGGAAGCAAGCATGCAACAGCTTATCAACATGCGGGCGGCTGCGCTGGCTGCGACAATGCTCATGACAGTGTTGGCGGGTTGCAGTTCACCCGACAAGCAGGGAGCAGACAACCCGGAGCATAAGGATCCGGTCTCGGGAAGCCATGTTAATAAAGAAGGATTCCCGATCGTGAACGAACCGCTCTCCTTAACGATGATGGGACCCGATGTCGGAATTCAGAACTGGCAGGATATGGTCGTATTCCAGGAAATGGAGAAGCTGACGGGCATCAAGCTGCAGTTCCGCAATGCCCCGCTGGACAGCTTCGATACGAAGAAGAACCTGGTCTTCGCCAGCGGAGATTTGCCGGATATTTTCTATGCGGCACAGATTACGTCGGCCGAGGAAGTCAACTATGGGGGACAGGGGCTTCTTGTGCCGCTGGAGGAATTGATCGACCAGTACGCACCGAACATTAAGAAGGTGCTGGATAAACACCCGGACATTCGCAAATCGATTACGACGCCGGATGGGCATATATACTCCCTGCCGCGCATCGACCTGTCCGCTGTCTGGTATCGGGGCCCTATGTGGTATAACGGCAAATTTCTGAAAGCGCTCAACATGGATAAACTGCCGGAGACTACGGAAGAGCTGTACACCTATCTGAAAAGGGTTAAGGAAGAAGATCCGAACGGCAACGGCAAGCAGGACGAAATTCCGCTCGTGTCCGTCAAGCTGGATGATATTCGGATGTTCATGCTGGGCTTCTGGGGAATCTACGGCGAAGTGATCTATGCCGATAAAGACGGTAAAGTTCATTATACTCCGATGGAAGAAGGATATAAGGGCTATCTGACCTTTCTGAACCGGCTGTGGAACGAAGGCCTGCTGGATAAGGAAACCTTCTCCCAAACGGACGATCAGAAGAAAGCCAAAGGGAAAAACAATCAAGTGGCGCTGTTCTCCGACTATCATCCATACTTCACGTTAGGCGGGGAGCCGGGCACGGACGATCCGATGATGCTGCCTGTGAAGAGCGACATGGTCGATGCCCCGGTTTACGGCAAGCATCCCGGCCTGTCAACGGGTGCGTTCGCGATTACGAGCAGCAATCCGTCCCCGGAAGCGACCATGCGCTGGATCGATTACCTGTATACTTATGAAGGGGCGACGTTGTTCGGCCAAGGTCCGGAAGGAATCCTATGGAAGTATAAGGACAAAGAGAAGCAGATCAAAGAATGGCTGCCCGTTCCTGGCGGTGGCGACCGGGAAGACTACAGGGCAACGCTGACTCCCGACTACGGCATTGTGACGCCGGGAGTAGCGGATGCCAAGGTGAGCCAAGGACTGAGAGGCGAATTCGATGATTGGCTGGATAAAGAAACCTTGGAGAAGCTGGTGCCGTACGCCAAAGTCCCTTATCCAAAAGTATACCAGACACAGGAGGAGCAGCAGGAAACATCCAGATTGCGCTCGGATCTCGATACTTATGTGAAACAGATGGAAGCGAAGTTCGTTACGGGCCAAGAGCCGCTCAGCAACTGGGATAAGTATAGCGATCAATTGAAGAAAATGGGAGCGGATCGGGTTGTGGAAATCTACCAGGCCGCCTATGACCGTTGGGATTCGAAATAAAGCATTAAGATTCGGCTATTCATCATCTGCATATAGCAATGTCTTTTCACGTGCCGTATGCAACTTTCGATACTGCCCTGGTGTATATCCGGTCACCTTCTTGAATTTGCGAATGAAATTAGGCGCGTCCAGATAGCCGACCCGGGCGATAATATCCTTCAGCGGATCGCCGGTCGTCAGCAGCAGTCGTTTCACTTCTTCCATTCTGCGCTGCCAAACGTATTGCGAGAAATTGCATCCCGTCCGCTCTTTGAAGGCGCGGCTCAAGTAAGAGGACGAGATAGAATGTTTCTGCGCGAGCTTATCCAGGCTGAGCTGGTAGTCGGTGTACTCCTCATCGACCTGAGCGATGATCTCATCCATGATCGAGTGCTGTTTGGTTTCCGTGTTCATTTCGACCTGCTTGCAAATTTGCGCGGCGAACATTCCCAGCTTATTTTCCAGTTCCTCCAGTGATTCGAAGGAGGTCATGTTCGGGATATCCCGGACAAATTCGGCCATTCCCAGCTCCGACGCCGTCTTGAGGAGGGTGTTCAGGAGATCGAAGCAAATGCAGCGCAAAAAAGCTAATGACAGCTTCTGCTACTTGATGTTGGCAAAGATTGTACGGATCATTTGTATCGCGACGGTTTCGTTGCCGTGCCTCAAGCTTTGGACCAGCTTGAGCAGCGCATCCTTCGGAATCCAGTAGGTTGAATGCGGAGTATCGGAGAGCTTCTCGAAGTAAGTCGTGCTGCCCTTGCCGCTGGCCATGCGGTATTCCAGCGCCGAGGAGGCTTCAATATAGGATTGGTTCAGCATCCCGGGGCTCGAATAGCACTTGCCGATCCCGAAGGACGGAATCAGATGCGAGTTCTCCATCACGATAGCACGTAAGGCTTCCACGATCCGCTCGATCCGCCGATTCGGCGAATGGCCGTGATCTGTTGTTCCAGCCATGCAGATAATGAGTGCAATTTGATCGGACTGCGGTAGCTCAACGCCATAAACCAGCGTTTTATATTCGGGAATACTCACTTCCGTCAACAGATGGATAATTTTCTGGCGATCCTGGAATGGCTCCGATAAGCCGGGATATTCGTCCCAAGCCATGGAAATGACGAAGTAACGGTCACCAACCAATTGCACGCCGAACATCTTCAAGAGCTGCCCCGCTTGCTGTTCCTCAGGCAACCCGTGCGTCAACAGCATAAGCAAAAACTGGTTCCTGGCATAGGGCTCCTGAAGATCGACACGGGTACTGTAGTTATGCAGCATCTGGCGAATCCAATCCAGTTCATTGGGGGATTTCGTCAGAGCGGGGGCGGTGGAGTCCGCCTTCAGCTTGGCAAATTCCAGCAAATCGTGAATAGGGTGATACTGCCTCTTGGCGAGGATAACGGCTGCGAATGTCCCGACCAAGACAACGATGGCAAAGGCAAGCAAAAAGAAGGTCTGGATATGGAAAACATGACTGAAAAATTGGTCGCTCGGTATAGCGGTCACGTAGGTCCAGTCATTGAAGCTCGACTTGACGGCCACAACAGAGTGCGATTGGTTGTTCAGCTTCAAGCTGTGGGTGCCCGGGCTCAATTCCGGGAGGACGTGCAGTTCTTCCGTTGGTATGGGAGCACCGTGGTTATTTCGGGCAAGCACTCGGCCGTCCTGGTCAAATATGTAGCTATTCCCTTTAAAATCATTAAGGATGGAGTCCATCAGTCCCGTAAGCCGGGATTCCTCCATTAAATACAGGACTGTGCCATGTGGATAAGAATGGTTCGGCATGATCGGAACTAGATAAGCCAGCAATGATTTTTCAAGATGCACGTTGGTGTTTACTGAACCCGCCGGGCGTACTACCGGGTAAGCGACATTATTCAAATCGTCGATGATCTCTTCCTTGCTCCAGTCCTTGAATGAATAGGATTGATCGAACAGCACATCAAGATTCGTCAGGCCGCGGGATGAGTAGATAACGTTATCTTTGCGGAAATACAAGAAGATTTCTTCCAGGATCGAGCTGTTCGCTTTATACTTCTCGAGGGTTAGAATGGCGTCGCGGGAATAATAAGGATGGCTGACCATATATGGAGTCAGTCGTTCATCGTAAGCCATCCGGGTTGCAATTCCCGAAGCTCGGTCATACGCGCATCGATGTTGTGCTTGACCTGGTTCAACTGGTTGACAAAAGAATGCTCGATCTCGGCGCGTAAATTTTGGACGGCATTATGGTAGATGAAGAAGGTAAGTATAATTAGAGGAATAAGAAAGATTAAGAGATAGGACCAAATGTACTGCAGCAGCAGTTTGGACTTAAAGTTACTCCAACTCATTAGGCACCTCCCCATTCTTTTGAAAGCCGGGAAATGTTACGCCTACAAGCAGATACGGATAACCCCAGATAGAGGTACGGTCAACAGTATGATATTACCAGTATAGATAATTAAAGGAATGGGGGCAATGGGAAACCTTCGTACAGACAACTGCTCAAGATATATCATTCAACAGGAGACTCTTGCGGGACAGGGATGATTAGAGTCACCCTCGTTCCCGCTCCTTTCTTGCTATTCACTTCCACTCTTCCTCCCATTCCTCTAAGAATGCTGTAGCTGTACATCGTTCCAAGACCGGTTCCCTTCTCCTTCGTGGAATAGAACGGCATACCCAGTCTGTCTATTTCCTCCTGAGTCATTCCGACCCCTTGATCAGTAATATCTATGACGAGTTCGTTCTTCCTCTTCACAGCGTTAATCTGGAGAACGCCGCCGTCCTCCATGGCTTCAATTCCGTTTTTCATAATATTGATAAAACATTGCTTTATTTTGGCCAGGTCGGCCACCAAATGAAGACCAGGCGGGATCAAGCTGTGAATTTCAACCTTGTTAAGGTTGGCATAGGGAGACATGGTCCTCGTGACTTGCGCGATGACTTTCCCCAGTTCAAGCGGTTCGGTGATATCGGGGTCAGGCTTCGCAATGGACAAATACTGGGTAATGATCGATAGAGCTCTTTCGAGTTCCTGTTTCATCAGCTGCTGATACTCCCGGTTTTGCTGTTCCGTCCCCCGATTTTCGATCAATAGCTGCAGGAAACCGTTCACTACCGTCAGAGGGTTTCGGATCTCATGTGCAATGGAGGCGGTAAGATTGCCGAATAAGGACAGCTTCTCTGCTTGCCGAATCTCTTTTTTCAGACGGGATTTCTCTATCAGATTTTCAAGTAAGTAGACAGACATCCATATAGTAATCAGGTTAATGGCGATGTACTCAAGGAAAAACCGTATATAGATTTCTGATTGTCCCAAGGTGGCCATAGAGGAGATGCTGACGATTATGGAATAGAACAGCGTAAAGAAAGTAGCTATTGCCATTTTCTTGCGTATGGAAAAAGAGTCGCGAAAAGGCCCCGCAATCATCAAGCCAAGCATAAGAATACAGGCTACCTCGATAGAAGCATAGAATCCGCCGCCTCCTAAGAGATACCGGTAAAGCAGATGCACTGCCGTAATAATAACCAGATTGCGATACCCGCTGTAGAAAAAGCACAAGATGACCGGAATGAACCGCAAATCAAAGAAAAATCCCGAATAAATGTGGATAGGGAAGGTCATACATAGAAGATTGGTCGCGGAAAACAGGAGCAGGCTTATGAACGATTTGTATTTTTCTTTTTCTCTATCCAGACATAAGACTTGATAAAGAAATATGGAAATAAGGACAATAAAGGCGTTTAACAATAATGTATGGATATTAATCATATCAATCCGCCGCCCTTTGTCTTAGAATAAGTAATTTCAGTGAAAAGCGAAACCGTATCGCTTCCTGAGAACGATTAACACTCGGGGCGGGTGGCCGCCGATGCTCCGCCAATCCAGCCATCCAACATCCGACTATTAAACAGTAGTATTAATTTCAATATAGTGCTGTAAAAATCCTGCAAAAAGTGAGGATGACCGAGCAAATTTGACCTTTGTAAATGCTGGAAATAATGAATCATTAACTAAACATACGAATAGGTATGGTTATGGTTGCTTAGCTGCAGGTTGAAGCGATTCGTGATATATTACAAAAAAAGAAGACAGCTTGACACAACGGCAAATTCAAGGATATTATAGACCCAATAAGTCTGTGATGAGGTGAGGTGCTTCCATGAAATTTACAAAAGCGACGAATTACGCCCTGCACACCATGCTCATGCTCGTTGCCGCTTCTCCGGTCAAGCCGGTAGGGGTTCAGCAACTGGCGGAGTCCCAAGGCGTTTCACCGACCTATCTATCCAAAATATTGACGAGACTCGTAAAAGCGGGGATGATCGAATCGATTTCCGGCGCTAATGGCGGCTATCGGTTGTCCAGCAACAAAGACGACATTACTTTTCTGGATATTATCCACGCTATTGAGGGCACCGCCTCCATGTTTGAATGTGGTTTCGTCCACAGCGACGAGTGCTTGATACAAGCGGTCATGAAGGAAGCCGAAGAGAAGATGGAGTCGCATCTTAGAGAAACAAAATTAGCCGATCTGGCCCAGAAGCAGTTGAAAGGATTAAGGTGAGCTTTTTATATTTTTAGGAAAGATGGTGTTTCGTTGAGGTAAAGCATGTTTTCTTGTTCTTATTACAGACATTAAGAGTCTCTAATATCTTCGAAATCAATAAGAAAGGATGAATTTCATGACGATTTACGATTGCGCGATTATCGGAGGAGGTCCTGCAGGCTTGAATGCGGCCCTAGTGCTAGGCAGGGCAAGAAGAAGTGTGGCTTTGATCGATAACAATCAGCCCAGGAATGCCGTTACGCATGCGTCTCACGGCTTTATTACGAGAGACGGCGTAACTCCGGCCGAATTCCGCCGCATTGCTTATGAGGAGGTGCTCCGTTACCCTACTGTCGAACATTTACCAATCGAGGTGGCCTCGGTGGGCAGGATCGAATCCGGATTTGAAATATGCGATTTGTCAGGACAGCGTGTTCAAGCACGAAAGCTGATCTTGGCAACAGGCGTGAAAGAAGTTTTTCCGGAGATCGAAGGCTTCTATCCGCTATACGGAAAGAGTTTGTTCAATTGTCCCTATTGTGACGGCTGGGAGCTGCGGGACCAACCGCTCGCCGTCGTTTCCGAATATCCGGACGTCTTTCATAAAGCCAAACTGCTCCTCAGTTGGAGCAAGGATTTGATCGTCTGCACGAACGGGAAGGCTACCTTGTCGGATGAGCAGAAACAACGGCTTCAATCCTGGGGAATCGCGATCATGGAGCAGCCTATTATGTCGTTCATCGGGCACAACGGGCGGCTTGAGCGTATTCGATTCGCTGATGGGACCGAAATTCCGAGAACCGGCGGCTTCGTATCCCCCAAATTTGTTCAAAGCGCGCCATTCATTGAGCAATTGGGCTGTGAAAGGACGGATATGGGCGGGATCAAGACGGATAAGGGGGGAAGAACCTCGGTTCCCGGACTCTATGCCGCCGGTGATGCCTCATACATCGGACCCTCCCAAGTAGTGTTCGCCGCAGCTGACGGCAGCCGAACCGCCATGAGTGTCCATATGGATTTGACAGAGGAAGAATACGGATAAAATGAAATAAATCCGTACGAGGCCTTTATTTGTAACTCTTACGCTTGGAGAATAAGCTTTGTAGATAATCCCTTGTCAGAAATAAGAAATTTGTCTTTTGCAAACAAACGTTCTATTATAGTAGTAATTGCCGTATTTGAACATAAAGTTCATAATTTAGACGATTACGATTTTACCCTGTTTAGAATCGGCGAAAGGGGCTTATCATGGAGTGTACTTGGTTTGGTCTTGATGAAATAAATTCTAATGAAATTAAATATGTTGTCATGATTGCCGAATATCAAAACCAGTTGATAATTATACGGAATAAGCTACGTCAACAATGGGAATTGCCCGGGGGTAAGAGGGAAAAGAATGAAGATCTAATTCAAGCTGCAAGTAGAGAATTATATGAAGAAACAGGGGCGGTACAATTTGAATTAACACCGTTTGCAGTATATTTGATGAATGGTAGTTATGGCATGATGTTCTTCGTCAAAGTTACCGAATTATACGAATTACCGAGCTATGAGATTGAAGAAATTATGTTAGTTGCTCAACTACCGGAAAACTTATTATATGGACCGGTATATTACGACATGTATGCAAAATGGCTGGATGCAAAAAAACTGAACTTAAGGTCATATGTAATTAATTATAATGACTCAGTCCCGATTAACTAAGCCGAAGACTCGTCTAACGGATTTTTTAAGGACTCCTTGATTTGGAAAGAAGTAAGGACTTTCCACGCTATAAAGTATCTGCTACCTTGAAAATCTGTTTTCAATTTCTGCTGGTGCCGTGCAAACGGATTTTCTAAACTGGAATAAGGATGCAATAGAACTCCATGCTGAAAAAGGTTAGAATTGAGTCTAAAGATGGAAATAAGTTCCTGATTGATCAGGAGCGGAGGTGATGCTCTTATGAACAAGCATTACAGCTTCAAGCCCAAGGAAACCGAAAATATCATTAACCGTTTTGGCCAAGAGTTCTATGCGAAAGTTCTTAGGGATATCGAAGAATATACAGACAAGTGGAGGCTGACCTCTTTTCAGTTTATCCCTTCCTATTCCGCAAACTTGATCTTTAGATGCTGCTCGGAAACCTTCGGGAATGCAGTGCTTAAATTAGGCAACCCTGCTTTTCGAGAAATCTTTACGGAGTATAGCACTTTATGTGAATATAACGGCGGACGATTTTGCAAAGCGTTTGATGCCGATATTGACAACGGCGTCATCCTTGAAGAGGATGTGCGTCCGGGAATTCCTTTAAGAAAAGAGAGCTCACTGGATAAGAGACTAGCTGTATTCTGCTCAATATATAAAGGCTTGCACATTATGCCCGCCAATGCGGAAATATACCCGACTTACCTAGAGTGGGTCGGCAGGATCACAGAATACATGAGCACGCGGCATGATTGTAAAGAATTGTATGGTTATATGAAAAAAGCAAAAGAGATCTGCTTATCGGTTTCCTCGATATATTCACAACAGATGCTGCTTCATGGAGATTTGCACCACGATAATCTGTTGCTCGGCCGGGACGGACAATATTTCATTATCGATCCTAAAGGCGTAATAGGCGATCCCGTATTTGATGTTCCGCGGTTTATATTAAATGAATTCGGCGATGAAATCACTCCGGAATTGTTTAAGAAAATTAACGATATCATAGGCATACTGGAACAAAACCTTAACCTTCCAAATGAAATTATAAGGCAGTGCCTTTATGTGGAGACGGCAATGGGTGCCTGCTGGAGCGCGGAAGACAGCTCAATCCCTGAAAAATATCCGAAGCTTATTAAAGACGTTGCTTTCGCAGAAAGCCTTCTGACCGGTTGATGACAAGGCGAACCACACGGTTCGAGCTTGTGGACGGGAGATTGACTTTATTAAGGTTTAGATATACTATTTTACAAAATATCACAAAATTTAATGACCGGGAGAGTACCTGTTGACTCGAGTCAAAGAGAGCCGGAAGAGGTGAGAGCCGGTACGGAGTGAGCAGGGAAACGGACCCGCGAGAATGGCTTCTGAATGGTAAGTAGGAAGTCACGGCCAAGACCGTTATCTTATGGAGTGGTTAAACGACACGTTTAACAACAAGAGTGGTACCGCGAACGCATAAGCCTTCGTCTCTTTTATAGGGATGGAGGCTTTATTTTTAGTTTAGGAGGAGGGTTTTAAATGTTGATCAGTCAGCAGCTTCAAAACAGCATCGCAAAGTCGGTAAGGAGTCTTTTGGACGAAGCCGGTCTCGACTACAGCGATGACGTAAACATTTATGTCGAACAGCCTGCTCATCTGGAACATGGAGATTATTCAACGAACGTTGCGATGCAGCTTGCCAAAAGTTTACGTAAAGCACCCCTGCAAATTGCAAACATGTTGAAAATCAAGCTGGAAGAGGAAGGGAATATCGAGAACCTGTTTCATCGCGTCGAGGTCGCTCCTCCGGGATTTATCAATATGCATATCGATTGGAAGGAATGGGCTCACCGCGAATTCACCCTGCCTCTGAATAATGGTGAGAAGGTCATTGTTGAACATACTTCCATCAATCCGAACAAATCCGCCCACATCGGTCACCTGAGAAATTCTTGCATTGGCGATACCCTTGTACGACTCTTGAAAAGAGTCGGGTTTAATGTCGAAGTGCATAATTATATCGATGACCTGGGGAATCAGCTTGCCGATACGGTTGTAGGTATTTTGAATGTTCCCCATAAGAAAGAGCACTCGCGTTTTGGCGACTTCTGCTGGGATATTTACTCGGAGGTTAATAGAGAGTATGAAAAAAATACCCCATTGCTGGAACAAAGGACTAAAGTGCTTCATTCTCTGGAAGAGGGGAATGGGAACTTATCCTGGATCGGATTTCTTATAGCTGAACGGATTGTACGCGAACACCTCGAAGAGATGAGCGAGTTTGGCATTCACTATGATTTATTGGTCTGGGAGAGCCATATTGTCAGGGGTGGGTTCTGGGCGGCGGCATTCGGCTTACTGCAGCAGACGGCGCAGTTTTACCGGGAAACTTCCGGCAAGCTGGAGGGATGCTGGGTATTAAAACAGCCCTCGTCCGAAACGGAAGCTAAAGAGTCCGAACACAGTATGGACAAAGTTTTGGTCCGTTCCAACGGCATTTTGACCTATACCGCTAAAGATATCGCTTATCATCTATGGAAGTTCGGGCTGCTGGAAAAGGACTTCTTGTATAAACGCTTTTCGGAAGAACTGTGGACGACGAATGGTCATGGAATCCATTCCTCCTTTGGCAAAGCGGATATCGTCATCAACGTAATCGACCATAGACAAGTATATCCCCAGGCCATGGTGAAACAAGCTCTTGAAATCCTGGGGTACACCCAACAAGCCGAGAAGCTTCGTCATGTCAGCTATGGTGTGGTTTCATTAAGTCCGGGGGGCCGCGAAGGAACTAGGCATAGATACATCGGATGGCAAAGCCTCTTATGCTATGTCGGGAAGACAAGGAATAGGGATCAAGATCTCCGATTTACTTGATCTTATGGAAGAGATCATTGATAACAAACGTTCGGATAAAACCGGGCTAGCGAGCCGGATGATCGCCGCTGCCGCCATCCGTTACTATCTTCTTCGGTTCAGCTTGTTGACCGAGGTTGTTTTTGACATGCAGCAGGCGACAGAAGTAACCGGAAATACGGGTGTCTACTTGATGTACTCTTACGCTCGCGCGGCTAGCCTCTTAAATAAAGCCGAACGCGAATTGAATATGCAACCGATGGTTCCGGAAGAAATCCGTTCTATGGAGCAAGCGGAATACTCATTAATCAGACATATCGCTGCTTGGCAGGATACGCTATATGCAGCCAGTAAGGAACTGTCTCCAAATATGATATGTAATTACGCTCATGAGCTGGCTACCTTGTTCAACAATTTCTATGCCGCTTGCCCTATAATAAAGGCGGATAGCGATAAACAAGCGCTCAGGCTTTGGCTCACCTGCAAATTCAAAGAAACCATCGGCGACGCATTAACGGTTCTCGGTCTTCCTGCACCTGAGCGTATGTGAACTACGGATGAATATGAAATGTTTGATGGAGGGGACAAAATGCTCAAAATTACATTGCGTGGGACACCTTATGAAATTGGCTTCCAGCACGGTCAATCACTAAAGCCTTTGGTAAACGGAATTGTCGGTTATTTGCTGCATTCGGATCAGAATTGGCAAGAGAAAGAGATAGAAGAAACGATCAATCGACTGAATGAATCGGCTCCTGAATTGTTGGCGGAAATGATAGCTCCGAAGGATATAAACGACACCTTGCCCTCGAAGATTTGCTGTCCCAAAGCCAGTTGTCCGAACAAACCATGAAGACCATACTAAGCCACAAAGAGGGCGATTACCCGGTATGTCGAAAGACTACCCAGGTCAGTTTTATGGCTTTTCCAGAGCAACTAACGCTCAAGGTGTCCGACGGAAAACCGACTCCTGAAGGCTACCAAGACTTCATACTTACTTTATGACAAACTAATCATTAAAAAAATCATGAATTATCCCGATACCCCTGAGTGGAGGAGCAAGGAGAGTGTAAGAAGAGCAGAGTGTTTGCGAAAAAACTGTTTCGAACAGGATAGTTTAATTATGTTCAATCTTTACTATCTGAAAATTTCGGGGAAGAAGTACAATGATAGGAAAGGATAGGATCGTTGGACAGAAGCAAAGGAAGGTAGGGTGTGGATGAGTGATGTTCAAGCGCAATCGATACTCGTTCAGTTGAAGAATCAAGGAATTCTTCAACCGGCATGTATTTTGGACCGGGAAATGTCGGGTACGACTGCGGGCAAAGTATACACTGTCGGCTTTCGTGACGAACCGTTATATGTTCTGAAAATCGATGATCCTAAGCACGTAGAATTAGTGGCAAGCTTTCTTCATACCTACACAGGATTGATTTTCCCCAAGCTTCATTTTGTCGATCCGGCTCATCAATTCTTCGTCTATGAGTATATTCAAGGAACCGCCAATAAAGAGATGGGGTCCAAATCAGAATGGCTGTCCGCCTTGGCGGAGTCGCTCATAAATCGATATCAACGCGACAGTGCTGACCAAGGTTGGGGGTGGCTGGATGAGCCTCTTGCCGACTCATGGCCGTCGTTCCTGCAGCAGCGAATCTTGGAAGCTCGTGATCAAATAGGAGGCTTGCTGCCACAAGACGACCATGATTGGGTTAAGCAGCTTCCTGAAGCCATATACCGATCGGACAATCTGCAGGCATATTTGCTGCACGGGGACTGTGGGGTACATAATTTTATTTTTGATTCGTCCGTACTGAGAGGCGTCATCGACCCAGCGCCAATGGTCGGACCTCCGCATTATGATTTTCTCTTCGCCTTTTGCTCGTCTCCCGACGACTTGACTATGGATACACTTCGGCAAGCGGCCCGTACCTTACACCCTTCCTTGTGGCAGTGGGATAATCACCGGTCGTTGGTGGAAGAGGTGCTGGTTCAGCTTTATTGTAGAATTGCGACATGCTTAAAGTACCATTCTTCACATTTGCCAGAATATTTGGAAGCTTGGGCTTATTGGAGCAAGCTGAGGAACGAGGCGATTACATGATCATCGCTACTTATAATATATGGAACGACGAAAGAACGCTAAGCAGCAGACTGGCCGCCCTCTGCGAAGAAATCGGTTCGGTTCATGCGGATGTTATCTCTTTGCAGGAGGCTGCCACACAGACCCCCGGTTATTCGTCAAAACCGATTGCTGCCTATATCGCTGAACAGACGGGATATCCCTATGTCACCTTTCAGGCGTATCCGGATCTGGAAGATGCCGGGGAAGGTCTGGCGATACTAAGTAAACACCCTTTTGTGATGGAAAAAGCGATTTGGGATAGCGATTCGAATCCTTCGGTTTATTGCGCTTACCGGGCTATCCTGCAGGTCAATTCGGTTCGCATCGGCATAACGAATGTTCACCTGGACTGGAGGTGTGTGCTCACCCGAGAAGTTCAAATATGAGCTGTACTGGATTGGATCGACTCTATGGCCGAAATGGACACTGTGGAGTGGTTATGCGGTGATTTCAATGATTTGCCCGATTCTAGTATCCATAGGCTTCTGCAGGGGCGCCAATCGCTGAATGGCCGTGCCGCTAAATGGCTGGATCTCGCCGAATATGAGCAATGGCGAACAGGATTGCAGGCTCAACCAACCCTCGATTTTGCCCGAAATCCTCGCTGGAACGGCCTTCATACACTGCAAATGCCTGCTCGTGTGGATTGGATTATGCTGAGGCAGGACCCGCAGTATCAAGATCCGGAGCCCGTGGTCAGAAGCCTGCGCCTTTTCGGAACAGAGCCAACACCGATAGCGAACAAAGTTCCAAGCGATCACTATGGTGTTGTGGCCGAGCTTATTTTTTCGTGAATCTATTTAGGGCGGTAACTATTTATACTAAAAATCGCCTAGGCAACCCAATTACTTATTCCCTCGATGTGATTCCGACGATGTAACTGGATTTTATACAGGTAAATTCTATTGAATGGTAGAAAGCCGCTAGACTAACTGGAAAAACTACATTTAAAATGGAATACTTCGTCCTATATCATCATTTTTAGGAAATATAGATGGAGGATTTCCAGTTAGACCCCCATGCCTCTGACCGCGGCACCATCAGATGATGAAAATAGGGTTGTACGCTATAATTATTTTACGGCTGGCGAAGGTAGGTCGTACAACTATGGTGTTTCGAACCCGTCAGGTAGACTGATCACAACGACCAGGTGCACCACAGATTGTCGCTGCCGTTTGGCAAGCACGCAAGGTAGATTAACCCGAATATGGTTGTTGCACCAGCCTCGAATTTTACAGCCGTAGAAGGGATGTACGTTTATGCAAGTAGTTTATCCACACTGCTGCGGGCTTGACGTACACAAAAAAACCGTTACAGCCTGCGCTATCACACCGAAGGGCAA
>NZ_JBQCLK010000004.1:0-180898 GCF_051966115.1 Paenibacillus sp. SAFN-117 | reverse complement strand
TCTACAAGAGACATCGGTTGCTTACTAAGACAACTTCACAGATACCCCGTACTTGGATATGGAGTAGATGGGGCAAAACCCTATCTACAATAGGTACATGAAGTTGCCCGTGGTAAGAAGCCCCGACTTCAACTCGCGATAGCGAGTAAGTGGGGGAGGTTCACGAGTTCACAGGTTTCCCATATTCGTGACAAAAAATCGAAAGTTTACAAATTTTGCATTGTGCAACGGCCCAACATGTGGTAGCTTAAAAAAGAAAAGAAAAGAAAAAAATGCCGAATCCAGCTCTATTACAAGCTGGTACGGGGGATCACTATGGGGTGAATGCTATTGCGGGTGCACGCTTTAGCTAGGGAATCCTCGACCCGAACCCGACAACTAACTCCGGAGGCATAAGGAGGAAGCAACACTGAGGCTCAATCATTTTGGCCAGAAACTGGCATTATCTTCCGCGTTATTGTTATCTGGATTATTTGTTTCGCATCAGGCTGATGCGGCTGAATCGAATATTGATGTGAAAGTACAAATAAATGATGAATTGGTCGTTTTCCAAGAGGGACAGCCTTATCTGGATGCCACGGGGACGACAATGGTGCCGCTGCGTCCGGTTGCCGAGAAGCTTGGTTACCAGTTGAACTGGTCCAAGGAGCAGGACAAAGTAACGACTGAGGTATTTAACGAAAGCCGGAGGATCACTTTGGTTACCGGCTCTAAAGAAGCGATTGTGAACGACGAACCTGTAGCTTTGGACTCCGAAGTAGATTTTGTTGACGGACAGGTATATGTTCCTGTGCGTTTCCTATCCGGAGCGTTCGGTTATATGCTGCAATGGGATGACGTTAATTATATAGCAATTATTGCGGCAGATGGAAAGTATCATGCTCCGGCATGGTATTCTGCTCCTCCCGAAGCCGCCGAAGAGGTAGTCGACACCACTCCGGCAGTTATCGAGAAGGCAAGGGAATATCTGGGAACCCCTTACCAGTGGGGAGGAACCACGCCTAGCGGGTTTGACTGTTCCGGATTTATCCGTTATGTGTTTTCAAGCGAGGGAATTGAGCTGCCTCGTACTTCTGCGAGTATGTACGATGAGGCAGGCACTTCGGTTAGCGAGTTGAAGGAAGGGGATCTTGTCTTTTTCTCGATCACCAAGAACTTCTCTATCTCGCATGTCGGAGTTTACATTGGCAATAACGAATTTATTTCGTCTACAACGTCTTCTGGTGTTAAGGTAGATAGCCTTAACAGCAAATATTGGGGTCCGCGCTATGTCGGAGCCAAGAGAGTATTGTAATGGATACTAAGCGATTAGACGCAAGCATGCACCTGCTTGTGTCTTTTTTTGTACAAGCATATGTTAATCGGAAGACCTTTATGAACAAAGATCTGTGCATCAAGTGCATGCGTGAAAAGCTGCTATAGCGCTGAAAGAACAATCTTCGGAAATCTTTCCGTTAGAAAGTCTTCTTATCTTTACTTTAACCCTTATCCTTATGGTCTAAACCAAAAGCTTATTTAAAGCTTACATGAATATAGACGGATAAAAGTAACAAAATGTTTTCAATTTTACGATGATTTCAAATTAATCTGATATTTGTTCACGAATTTGACACAATTGAAAGATAGACGCTCATCTCATGAAAATCACTTCGTATCTTTTTTGACAATTGACTAATGTGAGGTAAATTTTCGAGAATGATTAATCCCTTCGGGTTACCCGGTTGGAGCGGTGTTGTAGTGTTGTGCAAGATTCCAGCCGGAAAATCGTTTATAATAAGGATGAACTCACAGATGGCTATGCCTTGATAAATATATGCTGCGGAGGGATACAATGAGAACGGTCGATATAATCCGTAAGAAAAGGGACGGCGGGGAATTGACTTCGGAGGAAATCGCCTTTATAATCCGGGGCTGCACAGACGGGTCCATACCGGATTATCAATTGTCGGCGTGGGCTATGGCGGTTTATTTCCAAGGGATGAACGCCAGGGAGACCGCTGATTTGACTATGGAAATGGCCCGTTCGGGGGATCAGATGGATCTCGGCGCCATTCATGGGATAAAAGTGGATAAACACAGCACTGGCGGTGTAGGGGATACGACTACGCTTATTCTTGCTCCGCTTGTCGCAGCGGCGGGAGTTCCTGTGGCCAAGATGTCCGGGCGCGGGTTGGGCCATACCGGCGGCACCATCGACAAGCTGGAGTCGATCCCCGGATACCGGGTGGAATTGAGCAAGGAGCAATTCGTGGAGCAGGTCAACCGGGTTGGCGCTGCCGTTATCAGCCAAACAGGGAATATTACACCCGCGGACAAAAAGCTGTACAGCTTGAGGGATGTGACGGCGACGGTCAACTCCATCCCGCTGATAGCCAGTTCGGTGATGAGCAAGAAAATTGCCTCGGGTGCCGATGCTATAGTGCTGGACGTCAAAACCGGCAATGGCGCCTTCATGAAATCGTTGGAGGAATCGATTGAGCTGGCCGAGGCGATGGTTGCCATAGGCTCGCAGGTAGGGCGCGAAACGGTAGCGGTCATTACCGGTATGGACGAGCCGTTGGGCAGCTCCATCGGAAATGCTCTGGAAGTGAAGGAAGCGATCCGGGTGCTGAAAGGAGAAGAGACCGGCACTCCGCTGAGGAAGGTCGCCTTGATGCTGGGCGCGCATATGCTACTGCTGGGGGGCAAGGCGAAGGATTATGTCCAGGCTGTAGGTATTTTGGAAGAGGCTATTACAAGCGGTGCGGCCTGTAATAAGCTGAAGGAAATGATCGCAGCCCAGGGAGGGAAAGCGGATATCGTCGATTTCCCGGAGCAGCTTCCGGCGGCCGATACGATCATCCCTGTTCATGCGGATGGGGAGGGCTGGATCGAGAGTGTCGCCGCGGAGGAAATCGGCTTGGCGGCTATGAACCTGGGGGCCGGTAGGGCCACGAAGGAGGACAAGATCGACTTAGGCGTAGGCATCGTGCTTCATAAGCGGTCCGGGGAACGGGTAGTCCGGGGAGACACGTTAGCGGAGCTTCATGTGTCTGCAGGCCGGGCTGAAGCAGCGGAAGCGGCCGGGAAGCAGGTTCTTGCCGCCTTCAGGCTGGCGGAGCGGCCGGTCGAGCCCAAGCCTCTCGTTTATGCCGTGGTTACCAAGGACGGGGTCCAAAGCGGGGACAAGGTTTGGCAGTAGGGGGCGAATAGCTTAGTGGAGATCATCCAGCTAGTTTACTCCCTGGAGGTAATATGAGGAAACTGGATGGAAAATCTCAGACTGTTGAAAAAAGAATCTCAGTATCTTCATCGTAACCGTACCTAGCGTAGTCAGTAGAGATACAAATGCGCGAAGAGTGATCGAACGAGTGCGTTTTATACGAAAAAAAACATACAGTCAGACAAATGAATCACAAGTTCTGTTGGGTAACTGGAAGTACAAGCTTTGCGCCGAGCGAATTATTTTACAAAAGAACGGGATGAAAAGGTTGAACATTAAAGAACAAATACAGCTGCAGCCGGATTGGCTGAAAAAAGTGACGGTTATTCATACCCAAGCGAAGGAAGCCGGCGGTTCTTTTCCGATATTGCTTCCCTTTGCATGGGATGAGGTTATGTGCAGACAAATAGAGAAGAAATCGGGGCCGCTGCTCCATATATGGAGGCATCCCCGGGCTTTTGTCGTCGGCTTGAGGGACAGGAAGCTTCCTTATGCGGAGCAGGCCATGGACTGGCTTAGAGGGGAAGGCTATGACACGGCCGTCCGCAATTCGGGCGGGGCGGCGGTTCCTCTGGATGCCGGCGTGGTGAACCTGTCTCTTGTTCTACCCAACCCGGAAGGGAAGATGGACTTCCATCAAGATTTTCGTTTCATGGTTTCCCTGCTCCGCCAAGTCATTTCGCCATGGACCGATTCCGTGCAGGATGGGGAAATCCGGGGGTCCTATTGCCCCGGGGATTACGATCTGGCGATAGGCGGGCGGAAATTTTGCGGGATAGCGCAGCGGCGCCAAGCCCGGGGCTTCGTCATCCAAGCCTTCGTCGTTGTAGAAGGCAGGGGAACAGACCGCGCCTCCGTCGCCAGAAGATTCTATGAGATCGCCTCCCGAGGGGATTCCGCCCTGGCTTATCCCCGAGTCAGCGACACGAGCATGGGCAGCCTGGCGGAGTTGGCGAATGTGCCTTCAGCAGAAGCCTTCGCTCAGCGAACGGTGGAGGTTGTCCGTGAAGCAGGAGGATGTTTAAGGGAAATCGGACCGGCGGAGCTGCTGAATCCGGAAATCGAACAGACCATGACACTGCTCAAAAACCGATACGATCGTTAAATAATCGCAGCTCCCGCCGTATATGATAATCGTTCTAGCCCAGAAAGTGATACAATGCCGAGGGAAGCTTCTTCTGCCAGAATCCCCATAGATGCTTTCCTTCGTCTTCTTCGTAATAAACATTAGCCCCTTTACTTGTCAACAGCTCTTTGGCCAGGCGATTGGCTTCCAGGAAATCGAAGGTCCCTCTCTGAGTTTTCACTTCTGTTTCCTGCAGACCGATCAACATATACATGTCGAGCCCGCTTAGATCCGATTCGCCCGTCAGGCGCTGCCGCGTAGGTGGCAAGAAGGCGCCGGACAAGGAAATCAGCTTGCGGAACAGATGAGGGTGATCGAGGGCCAGATGCAGACTGACAGTGGCCCCCAGCGAATCCCCCGCCAGTATTCTTTCCTCGGCGGAAGCCCGGATCGGGAAGCTTCGTTCTATTTCCGGCATCATTTCTTCCGTCCAGAAACGGCAATAAGCCGAGAAGCGTTCTCCGTCCGGAGAATACTCCTCTGTCCGGTTTTTCAGATCGACATGTACTCCAACAATAATAGGGGGCTCCATGTCTTCCTCTAGGACAAGCTGATTCGTTGCTGTTGCAATTCGGCCATAATTCAAAAATTCGACCCCGTCCTGGCAGTAAACGACCGGATAGGTCAGCAGCTCGTTATAGCCGGGAGGTAAATACACCCAGATCTCTCTCTCCGTCTGAAGGGAAGCCGAATAAATTTGTTTCTTGAGGATAGTGCGATGGTAAATAGATGGATTGGTCATGATACATTCATCCTTCCTGTTATACTCCCGTCTTATTTTTTTCAACGGGGAGGTAAATGATATAATATTGAGGCTAAGCTATTAGATGGGGTTTTAATGAATTAGCCGGCCATCTGTTATATAACTTTTTTTCAACTGTTTAAAAACAGTAAAGCCTATAAATCGAACAAACTTTATATTTTGGTGGAAATTCTAGTGAGACAGTAATATAATAATTGTATAACAGATTACTCTTCGTAACAATTATTGACTAGCGAGGTGCGAAGCAAATGAGTAGTGAGGTGCACGTAATGAATAAAGCTTCCGAGGTTAGCAAGGCTTATGAAGTACAGTCGGAGGAAGTTCAGCCGCTGTCCATCCTCTCCCCGGATGGAGAAATTATCAATGAAGCGGAAATGCCCGAGCTGAGCGATGATGAGCTGAAAGAGCTGATGCGGAGAATGGTGTTCACCAGAACCTGGGATGAGCGGGCTGTCAATTTGGGACGTCAGGGCCGTCTCGGTTTCTATGCGCCGGTATCCGGTCAGGAAGCTACAATGGTCGGCAGTGAGTTCGCATTGGATAAAGAAGACTATATTTGCCCCGGTTACCGCGATATGCCTCAATTGGTATGGCATGGCCTGCCGTTATATCAGGCGTTCTTGTATTCGCGCGGCCATCAGCATGGGGGACAGATTCCGGAAGGAGTCAACGTGCTCATGCCCCAAATTATTATCGGTGCCCAGATCCTGCATGCGACCGGAATTGGTATGGGATTGAAGAAGCGCGGCAAGAAAAATGTCGTTATTACTTATACCGGAGACGGAGGTTCTTCCGAAGGCGATTTCTACGAAGGCCTGAACTTCGCAGGTGTCTTCAAGCTGCCGGTCATTTATTTTGTCCAGAACAACGGTTATGCCATTACGACCCCATTCTCCAAACAAACTGCGGCTCAGTCGGTTGCCCATAAAGCAGTAGCTGCGGGAATCAAGGGCGTACAGGTGGATGGAATGGACGTGTTCGCCGTTATTAAAGCCGTACGCGATGCAGCCGAACGCGGCCGGAACGGGGAAGGAGCCACGCTGATCGAAGGCCTGACCTACCGTTTCCGTCCTCACTCGATGTCTGACGATACGACGAAATACCGGACCAAGGACGAGGAAGGCGTATGGAGCGAGAAGGATCCGATTGAACGCTTGCGCAAATATTTGAACAAGAAGGGCCTGTGGACAGAGGAAGACGATGCCCGAGTCAAAGACGAAGCGAAAGCGGCAGTTGCCGAGCATATCAAGAAGGCGGAGCAAATCGAGAAAATGACGGTGCCCGGACTGATCGACAGCATGTTCGAGTCGACACCGCAGCATTTAGAAGAGCAGAAAGCTTATTACAATAAAAAATAAGACCGGAAACAGGCCTTTACGCAATATATAACAGCTTGATTAGGTATTCTAAGGAGGAATCGGGTTAGTCATGGCTCAAATGAACTTGAAAGAAGCAATCAGAGACGCTATGCGCGTCGAACTTAAACGCGATCCCAACGTTCTGTTGTTCGGGGAAGACGTCGGTAAAGTCGGCGGAGTATTCCGTGCGTCCGAAGGTCTGCAGGAAGAATTCGGTGAAGAGCGGGTGTTCGATACTCCACTGGCGGAATCCGCTATCGGCGGATTGGCGGTCGGCTTGGGAACGCAAGGTTTCCGGCCGATTGCCGAAATTCAGTTTATCGGCTTCATATTTGAAGCAATGGACCAAATCTGTGTGCAAGCTGCCCGCATGCGTTACCGTTCCGGCGGAAGATACCATGCACCAATCGTATTCCGTACTCCTTTTGGAGGAGGTGTCAAGGCGGCCGAGCTGCATACTGACTCTCTGGAAGGATTGCTTGTACAAACTCCAGGTATTAAGGTCGTTGTGCCTTCCAACCCGTATGATGCCAAGGGTCTTCTTATTTCGGCGATCCGTGACAACGATCCGGTCTTTTTCATGGAGCATCTGAATCTGTACCATGCTTTCCGGGAAGATGTTCCGGAAGGAGAGTATACCGTACCGCTCGGAAAGGCCAAGGTCGTGCGCGAAGGAACGGACGCCACCATTATTACTTACGGGGCGATGGTTCATACTTCGCTCAAGGCGGCGGAAGAGCTGGAGAAGACGAAAGGGGTTAAAGTCGAGGTTATCGACCTGCGGACAATCATGCCGATCGATATCGATACCATTGTGGAGTCGATTAAGAAAACGAACCGCGCTATCGTTGTTCAGGAAGCACAGAAAACGTCCGGCGTAGCTGCAGAAGTCATCGCGCAGATCAATGAAAAAGCGATTCTTCATCTGGAAGCGCCGGTTCTGCGCGTAGCGCCTCCGGATACCGTATATCCTTTCGCTCTTATCGAGGATCAATGGCTTCCGAATCCGGCTCGCATTATTGCAGGGATTAATGAAGTTCTTGAATTTTAACCGGATTGGACAAGTCAGCCTTTCTATCAGTAAGAGACGTATCCGAAGGAATGCGGATGCGTCTAAATTTCGCTTGCTTGCACAGGAATGCACCTAGGAAGTCGGAATGGGCAAGGAAGCCGAGCAGAATGTTTAAATAACCCTACATAGGGGCGAACGGAATTAGTTTCATGCATAACGATCAAGGAGGTAGGGGCCATGGCCATGTTTCAATACAGATTCCCTGAGCTCGGGGAAGGCCTGCACGAAGGTGAAATTGTCAAGCTTCACATCAAGCCTGGCGATAAAATAACAGACGATGATATCATTATGGACGTGCAGAACGATAAGGCGGTTGTTGAGGTGCCTTGTCCGGTTAACGGTACCGTCGTTGAGGTGAAAGTACAGGAAGGGCAAGTATGTACAGTCGGTCAGGTAGTGGCTGTCATCGATGCGGAAGGCGATCTTCCCCCGGATCATGGCGATACGGAAGGAACCGCTGAAGAAAAAGTAGAAGATAATATAGGCGAAGCGGTCGTTGACAACGTGGAGAATACGGCCAAGGCGGATGCTTCCGAGGGTCAGGCCGGACAGGGTACGAACGCCAAGCCGGCGGCTTCTGCGAAGGAGGTGCTGGCAACGCCTAGCGTTCGCAAGCTGGCCAGGGAGAAAGGTATTAATATCGCCGATGTCCCGGCTACCGGCAAGAACGGGCGAGTCACCCGCGAGGATGTGGAAGCTTTCGCAGCGGGCGGAGGCCAGGCTGTCGCGGACAAGCCGGCAGAGGCGGCTGCTCCGGCAGCAGGTGCTGCGGCTGCGACCGTTGTAGCGGGAGACCGGATCGAAGAACGCGTTCCGTTCAAAGGTATCCGCAAAGTGATCGCCAACGCCATGTCCAAGTCGGTATATACGGCACCTCATGTCACTATTATGGACGAAGTGGACGTATCCCAGCTTGTAGCGCTGCGTCAGAAAGGCAAGGCACTCGCCGAGCAGAGGGGCGTCAAGCTGACTTACCTTCCGTTTATCGTCAAGGCTCTTGTGGCTGCGGTCAGACAGTTCCCGGTCATGAATGCGATGATCGACGAAGAGAAGAACGAAATTGTGTACAAGAAGTACTACAATATCGGGATTGCGACCGATACGGATAACGGCTTGCTCGTTCCGGTGATTCACGATGCAGACCGTAAGAATGTCTGGACGATCGCCTCGGAAATTAAAGATTTGGCCACCCGCGGACGTGAAGGCAAGCTCGCACCCCACGAGATGAAGGGAAGCACGATTTCGATCACGAATATCGGTTCTGCCGGAGGAATGTTCTTCACCCCGGTTATCAACTTCCCGGAAGTGGCGATCCTCGGAACCGGACGGATATCCGAGAAGCCGGTAGTGAAGAATGGCGAGATTGTAGCCGCACCGGTTATGGCATTGTCGCTTAGCTTCGACCATCGCATTATTGATGGAGCCACCGCTCAAAATTGCATGAATTATATCAAGCAGCTGTTGTCCGATCCTGAGCTGCTGGTCATGGAGGTGTAATAACTATGGTAGTCGGAGATGCGTCTATCGATATTGATGTTCTAGTTATTGGTGCGGGGCCTGGCGGTTATGTAGCCGCCATCCGCGCTGCCCAGTTAGGTAAAAGCGTGATGATCGCCGATAAGTCTGACTTCGGAGGCGTTTGTCTGAACCGCGGATGTATTCCATCCAAAGCGCTTATTTCTGCAGCCCATCAATATGAAACGATGCAGAATGGCGATATCGGAATTTCGGCGGAAGGAATCAAGGTTGATTTCGCGAAAGTTCAGCAATGGAAGTCCTCGGTCGTTAACAAGCTGACCGGTGGAGTCACTTCCCTGCTTAAAGGGAACAAGGTTCAGACCTTTAACGGCGAAGTTATGTTCATCAACGAGAACGAAGCACGCTTGTTTAACGAAAGCGAGTCTCCCCGTTACCGTTTCAAGCATTGCATCATTGCGACGGGCTCTCGTCCGATCGAGCTGAAGACATTCCCGTACGGGGGGCGTATCCTGTCCTCTACCGAAGCTCTGGAGCTCGGTGAAATTCCGAAGAGCCTGGTCGTTATCGGAGGAGGCTACATCGGAATCGAGTTAGGCCAAACGTTCGCCAAGTTCGGTACCAAGGTAACTGTGCTGGAAGGTTCGGACACGATTCTCCCAGGTTTTGAGAAGGATTTGACACAGCTGGTGTCCCGCAAGTTGAAGAAATCCGGCGTCGATATTCATACCAACGCTCTGGCCCAAGGCTGCGAACAAACGGATAAGGACGCTACCGTTACATTTACGGTTAATGGAGAAGAAAAGCAGGTTACTGCCGAATACGTACTGGTGACAGTAGGCCGCCGTCCGAACACCGATGGCGAGCTTGGTCTGGATCTGATCGGAATCAAGATGACGGATCGCGGCATGATCGAAGTTGACGAGCAAGGCAGAACCAGCATTCCGCATATTTATGCTATTGGCGACATCGTTGCCGGTCCGGCGCTTGCCCATAAAGCTTCGTATGAGGGCAAAGTGGCGGCAGAATCCATTGCCGGCTTGCCAAGCGTTGTAGATTACCGTGCGATTCCGCTGGTCGTATTCTCCGATCCCGAGATTGCCAGCGTCGGCATGAGCGAATCCGAAGCCAAGGAAAAGGGAATCAACGTATCCGTGGGCAAATTCCCGTTTGCCGCTAACGGACGGGCATTGTCCTTGAACGCTACGGAAGGATATGTTAAAGTGATTGCGAACAAGGAAAATGGTCTTGTGCTTGGCGCACAAGTCGTTGGTGCGGAGGCATCCAACATTATCGCAGAACTGGGACTGGCTATCGAAATGGGGGCAACTCTCGAGGACATCGCCCTGACGATTCATGCCCATCCTACATTAGGCGAAATTGTGATGGAAGCTTCGGAGGTCGCTCTCGGACACCCGATTCATATTAAAATATAACGCACGACAACAACATGGATTCCTACAGACCAACCGCAAGGTTGGTCTTTCCATGTTGATCTTAATTCAGATACGACTTGGCCGAAAGATTGGGAGGGATTTCATTGCTGCTGCATAAAGGAGAGGTGCTGTTTCGTCAAGGGGAGACAGGGTCCTTGTATCATCTCAAGAGCGGGATGCTGAAGATCGTCCGGGTCCATCAGAATGGATCGGAATTGTTGATGAATATCATTGTTCCAGGGGAAACGATACCCCATCATTCTTTAATCTCCCAAAATCCGTATCACGGAACGGCTGTGGCGATCGTAACCAGCGAGGTGGAGCCGATTCCGGCGGAGGAATGGTATGGCAAGCTGGAGCGCAATCCGGAGAAGTACCGGGAGGTCGCTCTTTTACTGCAGCAAAAGCTAAGAATGATGCAGCAGCGAATGGATCATTTGACCACCATTTCTCCCTCGGATCGGCTGAGCATGTTCCAGAACTGGTTCGCCGAGTATATTCAAGAGGTTCCGGTCAGTGACGTTCTGACCCAAGAGGAAATCGGGCAATGGATCGGTATCCGTAGGGAAACCGTTAATAGATTACTTAAGAAGCATTCCCTCTGATGGTAGCCAGATACCTGTTTTGTCGGTATTATATAAGCGGAAAAAGTATTAACCTTCAAGCTGTTCCTATTGCCAAGATAGAGAACGTTTTATTGCGAAACGGAAAGCTTGTAAATAAGCCGTCTTAAGAAACCAGCTAATGAACAGCAGGAGTCTTAAGACGGCTTTTTATTGGTAATATAGGTGATTCATCAGCGGACGCTTTCCGTCCGAACCTCGCTGGCCAAAGCAATATCCGGCCCGAAGCATTCATAGTGGATTCTATCGGCGGCTACTCCCCATTCTGCCAGCGCACGGTAAACCGTACGAAGCATGGGCACCGGTCCGCAAAGATAAAAGTCACAGTCCGTTCCCGGAACTATGCTTTGCAGCCAAGGAAGATCGATGTTTCCATCCTTGTCATACAACCCGTTACTCCGGTCTTCCGCAGTCGGCCGAGAATAGCAAACATAGGAACGAAGCCAGTCGTTCTCGGCGGTCAGACGGGCAACATGCTCCTTCATGGCATGAGTGGACGAATTTCGGGCGGCATGGATGAAGAACGTCGTCGGACGGTTATTAGGTGAAGCGGCCAACGAATTCAGCATGGAGATCATCGGGGTCAGACCGACTCCTCCGCTGATCAGCACGATCGGCCGTTCCGATTGGCGATCCATTGTAAAGTGGCCGGCCGGAGCGCTAAGCGCCAATATGTCTCCTTCTTGAACAGAATGATGAAGGTAATGGGAGACCACTCCGTCAGGTTTTCCGTCAATCCCATCCTCTCTCTTGACACTGATCCGATAATAACCGGTTCCCGGCTTATCCGACAGGCTGTACTGGCGGATATGGGTATATTGCTGCCCCGGAATCTCCAGCTTCACGCTGACGTATTGCCCCGGTTCAAAGGAAGCCAGTTCCCCATTGTCGGCAGGCTGCAGATAGAAGGAGGTAATCACTTCGCTCTCCTTTATCTTCCGGATGACTTTGAACTCCCGGAAGCCCTCCCAGCCTCCCGGCTGCCGGGAGCTTTCCTCATACATTCCTTTCTCCACCTGAATGAACGCCTGAGCAATCGTTTCATAGGCCTCGGTCCACGCCTGAATTATTTCCTTGCTAGCCAGCTCCCCGAGAACATCTTGAATGGCGAGCAGCAGATGCTTGCCGACTATCGGATAATGCTCCGGAAGCACGCCCAGACTCCGGTGCTTATGAGCGATCTGGATAACGGCGGGAAGAATGGCCTCCAATTTATCGATATTTTGCGCGGCGGCCAGCACGGCCTGTGCGAGAGCCGCTTGCTGTCTTCCTTTATGCTGATTGGCGTGGTTGAAGATGTTTAACAATTCCGGATGATTGGCAAACATCAGTTTATAAAAACGCCCGGTGATTTCCTCTCCGTGTTCCTGCAGGACAGGCACGGTGGCTTTAATCGTCTCTATGGTCTGTTGACTAAGCATAATGTATCTTCTCCTTTCAAGGGATTGAACTGATTTCAGTATAACGTTTCATAGTTTACCCGCGTGTGATCCAGATCACTTCAGAAATGAACGCTCTGTGACTGAATTCGGTCTTTCTCTGGAATAATTTGCGTCTTTTTGGTCAACAATGGGAGAAACAATGATTTCTTCGAGCCATGCAGAACCAGGAAGGGGAATGTTCATGTTGAAAAAATGGATTTCTAGTGCGCTGGGAGCGGCTTTGTTATTTACGGCCTTAATGCCTGTCGCCAATGCCGAAGAGAAACAGAGCGGGGCCATCGATTTAACCCCCGGCGCCCGATCCGCTATATTAATGGATGTCGATACCGGTACGATCATCTTTGAAAAGAATAAAGATGAGAAGCTGCCCCCGGCAAGCATTACTAAAATCATGACCATGCTTCTGGTTATGGAAGCTTTGGACGAAGGCAGCCTGCAGATGACCGACAAGGTGCGGACCAGCGAATATGCGGCTTCCATGGGAGGCTCCCAGATTTTTCTGGAGGCCGGCGAAGAAATGACTGTGGAAGATATGCTTAAGGGAATCGCGATGGCCTCGGCGAATGACGCTTCCGTAGCCATTGCCGAGAAAATTTCCGGCTCCGAAGAAGCCTTCGTGCAAAAAATGAATGAAAGAGCCAAGCAATTAGGGATGAAAAACACGCATTTCGTCAATCCGAACGGACTGCCTGCGGCCGAGCATTATACGACTGCTCATGATATTGCCATCATGTCCAGAGAATTGATGAAGCATGAGGAAATAACGAAATTTACCGGAATGTATCAGGATTACCTGCGCAAAGATACGGCCAAGCCTTTCTGGCTGGTCAATACGAACAAGCTGGTCCGCTTCTACGAAGGAGTGGATGGTCTTAAGACGGGCTATACAAGCGAAGCCAAATTCTGCTTGTCGGCCACTGCGAAGAAAGACAACTTCCGGGTCATTGCCGTCGTTCTCGGAGAACCAAATACGAAAACCCGCAATGCGGAAGTGACCAAGCTGTTCGATTACGCCTTCTCACAGTATACGAATTATCCTATCATCAAAGCCGGAGACAGCCTGGGCGAGCTGAAAGTCAATAAAGGCAAGCACAAGCTAATCCCTCTGACCGCCAAGCATCAGTATGGCGTGCTGCTTAAGAAGGGCGAAGTAAGCGAAGGCATCCGGCATGAGGTGCGGTTAAATACTGAGCTGAAGGCTCCGATCAAATCCGGACAGGAAATCGGAAAGATTGTTGTGTACAAGGCAGACCAGCAGATTAAAGAGTTCCCGCTTTATTCTCCGATGGATATCGGCAAAGCCAACTGGTGGGATATGCTTAAGCGAACCATGGGAGGGTTATTCTTCCTCGATTGATATCCAAAATGCCAAGCTTTGTCGGATTCTATCGCATTCCTTCTACTTCTATCGCTTTTCTTCTAGTTTTGTCGGGGAGGCAGGATTTTCCCGGCAGCCCGTAGAATTGAATGGGCAAGATGGAGGAGGAATGAACAGATGAGTCTACAAATCGAAATGGAACATGGGCGAAGAGCTCTCATTGTCCGACTGGCGGGGGAGCTCGACCATCATACGGCGGATATTGTCAAGACACGCATGGAAGAAGCCATCGCCAATGAAGACGTCAATCACATCATTCTCAGTTTGGAGCAATTGAATTTTATGGACAGCTCGGGGCTGGGCGTTATTCTCGGGCGCTACAAGCAGATTACCGGTAAGGGCGGTAAAATGATCGTCTGCGGGGTTAACCCATCCGTCTATCGTCTTTTCGAAATGTCGGGCTTGTTTAAAATATTGGCCATCGAAGAAAACGAGAGACAGGCGATCTCTAGTTTGGAGGTTGTATCATGAGCAGCAATTACATGAAACTCCAATTTGCCAGCCGGTCGGAGAATGAATCGTTTGCCAGAGTAGCGGTTGCAGCGTTCGTCTCGCAGCTGGATCCTACACTGAACGAATTGACGGATATTAAGACGGTGGTATCCGAGGCGGTTACGAACGCGATCATCCATGGGTATGACGGACGGCCTGAAGGGATAGTCACCATCACCTGTTCCATCGAGGAAGATACCGTGCGAATTTCTGTAGAGGACAACGGCCGTGGAATAACCGACTTGGAGCAGGCGAGACAGCCGCTGTATACATCAAAGCCGGAGCTGGAAAGATCGGGGATGGGCTTTACCATTATGGAAAATTTCATGGATAATATCGAAATTGCCACGCAAGTCGACAGCGGAACGACGGTTACAATGACAAAGCGGATAGAATCAAAAAAATGCGCCGTTTGATTAGGGGTAATGGATATGAATGTCGATTTAAAGAACGCCTCTCATAGCTATCTTGACGATGCGGAAGTAAAGCGGCTCATCGCCCTCAGCCAATCCGGCGACCCGATTGCCAGGGATACGCTGGTGAACTGTAATATCAGGCTCGTCTGGTCGGTCGTTCAACGGTTTCTTAACCGGGGATATGAGGCGGAGGATTTATTCCAAATCGGCTGCATCGGCTTGCTGAAGTCGGTGGATAAATTCGATTTATCCTATGACGTTAAATTTTCTACCTATGCGGTTCCGATGATAATAGGTGAAATTCAAAGATTTCTGCGTGATGACGGGACAGTGAAGGTCAGCCGCTCGCTCAAGGAATTGGCTAATAAAGTACGCAAGATGAAGGATGAGCTATCCAAGACGATGGGGCGGCTGCCAACGATCAAAGAGGTGGCGGACGCGCTCGAAATCGATCCGGAAGATGTCGTCATGGCCCAGGAAGCCAACAAACCGCCATCCTCCATTCACGAAACCGTGTTTGAGAATGACGGCGATCCCATTACTCTAATGGATCAAATTTCGGATGAATCCCAGGATAAATGGTTCGAGAAGCTCGCCTTGAATGAGGCGATCGGAATGCTCAACGAACGGGAGCGGTTGATCGTTTATCTGCGGTATTTCCGCGACCAAACACAATCGGAAGTGGCCGAAAGGCTGGGGATTTCGCAAGTGCAGGTATCCCGGCTGGAGAAAAAAATACTGCAATCGATTAAAAATCAGATTGCGCAGTAATTGTTTTGCCCGGCAGCAAAACATATTTTAATCTGTCGTCGGATGGAATTAAAATGAATTAAAGATAAAAACCTCCAAATTGTACGGAGGGATAAATAAAAATGTGGCGAAGAGGAACGAGCCGAAGGCTGTGGCGTAAAAGTTCCGTGATTCGCCGCATTTTTTTGTTCTCTATTGCCTATGGAATAGGCCCGAAGGCTTTTTTGCCGTTTCGTGAAGTGTAAAGGACCAGGGCCGGGGCTTAGCTTTTCCTGGGAATGATTAGCGAGCCGCCGTTCTTCACATAATAAAGCAAGCCAGGGAACGGAAATTCGTAAGGGAGGGAGACGAGATGGAACGCCGCAATCATTCTGTCATCTATATCCGTTTTAGAAAAAGAATCCGCTGCAGGCCCGGACAATCGATCGTGCTCGGCCAGATTGCACAAATCGTTGCGGAACCGGAATGGGAAGGGAGGCTAAAGGACCTGCCGATCCGTTTCCCGGAGCCTAAAGACGGAAATATGCTGCTTATCGATATGATTCACGTAGTCCGGAAAGTAAAACAGCTGCTTCCGGAGGCGCAAATCGAACTCTATGGCGAACCCCATGTTCTGGTCGAAATTTCTAAGGATGAGCGACGAGCCCATCCGCTCGTGATCGCTTTTGTGTGGGTGCTGCTGTTTATCGGCTCCGGGTTGGCGATTATGAACTTTCATGTCGATGTCAGTATGCCTGCAGTCCATCGGAGAATTTACGAATTGTTAACCGGGAACACCACTGAAAAACCGTACCTGCTGCAGATTCCGTACTCTTTTGGGATCGGGGTGGGAATGGTTTTGTTTTTCAACCATTTGTTCAAGAAGAAGTTTAACGAAGAGCCCAGTCCGCTTGAGGTGGAGATGTTTCTGTACCAGGAAAGCATGAACCAGTATATTATTACCGAAGAATATGCCAAAATGGGCGGCAAGGAAGCGGCGCCTTATGATGACGGTATTCGTTAGTCTCCTGCAGATCCTGATCGGTCTGGCGGGAGGACTGGCCGTCGGCAGCGGTATGGTTGCTTTTCTGGTCGTGCTGGATATCATTCCGAGGCTCGCGCAGGTGACTAAATCCTACCGGTACATTCACTGGTATGAAGGGGCCGTCATTAGCGGGGCTTTATACTGGACGTTTGCCGATTTTTTCGATTGGCAGGCGGCCATGACTCCTTTTTCTGCTGTGTTTCTCGGTTTTTTCGCTGGGGGCTTCGTCGGCATGCTGGCGGCGGCCTTGACCGAGATTATCAATGTTCTGCCGATTCTGGCCAAACGGCTCGGATTAGGACAATATGTCATCCTGTTTTTGATGGCGATGATTTTCGGGAAGGTCATTGGCTCCTTGCTGGAATGGTTTCTGTTTTAGGGATTCGAAAAGGCATCGTTAGAAGCTTTTTTTACCACATGAGAAGCTTTAAGCTTTTACAAAGTTAAGATGGGTGTAAGTAAGATTCTCATTGGCATAAAAAGCTACCTTTAATACCGGGTTATTCATCCTCGAAAAGGCTTCGTTAGAAGCTTTTTTTATCCCGCTGAAAAAAGATATAGATCAGGCTAAGGTCCCCAATAAGCCTCTTTTGGATTGTGTTCTAAGAGGGAGTATGATAAATTTTATAAGAATAATAATCGCAGCAATCAGGTCCAATGGCTTATAGTATAGGGAAATATACATCATTTAGTTTCCATTTATTTACTTTTGTTGTCCCGGTACGAGATGCTGCGGCCAATAATCAAAGGTTATATATTATCTGCAGTAAAGTGTCCTAGGAAGCAAGGGACAATGGAGTGTCTTAGGGGTTTGGTTTTGTATTCCTGCTTCCGTAGAGTCAACTTTATTGCTTTATCTATAGTCTGGTTCTCTGCATCAGTGCAAAGATATTCTATTGGGAGAGGAAGTATCGATTATGTTTCTACATGGTACCAGTCAAATTAATGATAAAGGGCAGTTGGAAATAGGTGGCTGCAATACGGTAGACCTGGCGGCCCGCTTCGGAACGCCGCTGTATGTTATGGATGAGGCGTTGATTCGCCAAAGATGCCGGGAATATATTAATGCTTTTCGCGAGTCCGGTTTGAAATTTCAGGTTGCTTATGCCAGCAAAGCTTTTTGCGTTATGGCCATGTGCCGTATTGCGGAAGAGGAAGGCATGTCTCTTGACGTAGTTTCCGAAGGAGAGCTGTATACCGCTCTGCAAGCCGGTTTTCCGGCGGAGCGCATTCATTTCCACGGCAACAACAAGACGCCCGCGGAAATTGAGATGGCGATAGACGCGAACATCGGCTGCTTCGTGGTGGATAACTTCATCGAGCTGCATATGCTGAATGCGATCGCGGCCGAGAAGAAGCGGAAGGTCAATATTCTGTTAAGGATTACCCCGGGTGTGGAGGCTCACACCCATGAATATATATCGACAGGCCAGACGGATTCCAAATTCGGCTTCGATTTAGGAAACGGTTCGGCTTATCGCGCAGTTGAAGAGGCTGTGGCACAGCCTAATCTGGAGCTGCTCGGAATTCATTCCCATATCGGCTCCCAAATCTTCGAAGTAGACGGCTTCAAGCTGGCTGTCGAGAAGATGATCGGCTTCGCAACGGAGGTTCGCTCCGGGCTGAACGTCACCTTCCGCGTAGTTAACCTGGGAGGAGGCTTCGGCATCCGATATACGGAGGAGGATACGCCGCTGCCGTTGCGGGATTATGTCAAAGCTATTACAGACGGAATTGTAACCTATTTTAGCAGCCACAACTATCCGCTTCCGGAAATCTGGATCGAGCCGGGACGCAGTATCGTCGGAGATGCGGGAACGACTCTATACACCGTCGGCACGGTCAAAGAAATTCCGGGAGTGCGCAAATATGTGGCCGTAGATGGCGGAATGACGGATAATCCGCGTCCGGCCTTGTATGATTCGAAATACGAGGCCATGCTTGCCAACCGGGGGAAGGATGCGAACGCGGAGACCGTATCGATTGCCGGCAAATGCTGCGAAAGCGGAGATATGCTCATCTGGGATTTAGAGCTGCCCAAGGTACAGAACGGGGATATTCTGGCGGTATCATGTACGGGGGCGTACAATTATGCCATGGCAAGCAATTATAACCGGATTCGCCGGCCTGCGGTTGTCTTCGTCAAAGACGGACAGGCCGATCTGGTTGTCAAACGGGAATCGTTGGACGATCTGACGGATTTGGATGTTATTCCGGAGCGGCTTCAGAAGAAGGCGGCAGGAACGGTCTAAATCAATAAAGGGGAGCATGGACGTTTGCAGTCCATGCTCCCCTTTTATTGCAGGCTTGGTATCCCGTCCGTCTTGCGTGAAAATAGCCCGGTTCTGAATATGCCGGCTTCGCATCGGAACCCGATGCTGGCGTTTTTGGACCAAGTCGTTTACAATGTAAGAGTAGTCTACTATGTGAGAGAGGAGTGACCTTATGGCTAAGCAAGCGACCATTACATTGGAGAACGGCGGAGAAGTCGTCATCGATCTGTTTGACAAGGACGCTCCTAACACGGTAGCGAACTTCGAGAAGCTCGCTAACTCCGGTTTCTATAACGGTCTGGTTTTCCATCGAGTCATCCCCGGCTTCGTTGCTCAAGGAGGATGTCCCCACGGTACGGGTACCGGCGGTCCGGGCTATACGATTAATTGTGAAATTAATCCCAACAAGCATGAACGCGGGACTCTTGCTATGGCTCACGCAGGTCCGAATACGGGCGGCAGCCAATTCTATATCTGCTATGCTCCGCAGCCTCACCTTGACGGGGTGCATACCGTCTTCGGCAAAGTGGTTAAAGGAATGGAGCATGTGGATGCTTTCCAGGGAAGAGACAAGATGGAAAGCGTGAAAGTAAGCGAAGCTTAAGTAACTGAAATTAATAATCGAATACAATTTCCTTCGGGGTTGGGTGAAATTCCCTACCGGCGGTGATCCCGGGCGGCCATTGGGCGGCTGCGGGCAAGTCCGTGACCCGGCTGCTATGATACTCTTTCGCGGAGCGCAGACGGTGGATCCGGTGAGATTCCGGAACCGACAGTATAGTCTGGATGGGAGAAGGAGAAAGAAGCAAGTGGCCGGCTCGGCCTTGCGCTTTTTTTCACATGTTGGACGATGTGTTAAAGAGGCGGTTTCAGGTGTGCTTATATAAGGACAGGTCGTTGATTACTTATCAGGCATCTTTGTTCTTATGGGAGGACGCCCAACGCCCCCTCTTTAATCTTTACGGCGACAGTGTGCTTTGTTTCGCATGCATCCGCCACGATGTGAAAATAAGCCGGTGAGATCCGTTTATTTGCTTGTTTCCTTGTACCTTAATCCGCCCCCTGAAGAACGAGGCTTGTCGACCTAGCGGCCGGCTCCCGGTTTTCAAGGGGCTTTTTTCCGTATTCGGGATTTAGAGGAGAGAAGGAAGGATATGAATGTGCTGAATGATGAGTATTACATGAGGCTGGCGCTGGAGCTGGCACGCGGAACTCAAGGACAGACGGCCATCAATCCGGTTGTGGGCTGCGTGGTGGTTAAAGAGGGGCGGATCGTCGGGATCGGGGCGCATCTTCGGATGGGGACGGCCCATGCGGAAGTTCATGCATTGACTATGGCGGGCGAGCAGGCCGAAGGCGGCGTCGCCTATGTGACCCTGGAGCCGTGCAATCATTATGGCCGGACGCCTCCCTGCACCGAACGGCTCATCGAGTCCAAAGTGGCGCGTGTTGTCGTTGCATGCACCGATCCGAATCCCAAGGTGGCCGGATTGGGGCTGGAACGGCTCCGAAGCCACGGAATCGAAGTCGAGGTCGGGGTTCTGGAGGTCGAGGCGAGGGAATTGAACGAAGCCTTCAATAAATTTATTGTGACCGGGCGGCCTTTTGTCACGCTGAAGACCGCCAGTACCCTGGACGGTAAAATCGCCAGCCGAACGGGTGACAGCAAATGGATAACGAATGCGCGTTCGCGCGAATTTGTCCATACTTTGCGGCACCGCCATCAGGCAATTATGGTAGGGGTGGAGACGGTAATTGCCGATGATTCGCAGTTAACCACGAGATTGTCTGTACCCGCTCTAAATCCGGTCCGCATCGTTATCGATTCCCGTTTGCGGGTTCCTGCGAATGCGAGAGTGCTTGACGGAGAAGCGGAAACGATTATCGTTACGACTTCTGCCGCTCCCGAAGAGAAGCGCAAGGAGCTTCGGGGGCGCGGAATTGTATTGCTGGAAGCAGGCCCCGGTCCGAGGGTCGATCTGGAGCTGGCGATGCGGATGCTGGGAGAGAGGGAAATCGGTTCGATTCTGCTGGAAGGGGGCGGCAGGTTGAACGGGGCTATGCTTGAACAGGGCCTCATTGATAAATGCTATCTGTTCTATGCCCCGAAAATCATAGGAGGCCCCGAAGCGCCCGGCAATTTCAGCTTTCCCGGCTTTGACCGTATGAGCGAGGCCGTCACGATAGATAGGCTTAAGGTGGAGAGATTTGATGAGGATATTTGTATCGTTGGATATCCGGTGAAGAAATAAATAGATGCAGCAGAGATCGGAAAGGAGGAAGTTAATTGTTTACCGGACTTGTGGAAGAAATCGGAACCCTGCGCCGCATTTCCAGGCAGGGAGAGGCCATGATTTTAACGATTGAAAGCAAACGCGTGCTGGAAGATATTCAGGTTGGAGACAGCATTGCGGTCAATGGGGTTTGTTTGACGGTCATTGCCTTTGACGACGCATCTTTTACCGCAGATGTCATGCCCGAGACGTTCCGCAGATCGACTCTTCATCAGCTCGCACCCGGGAAACGGGTCAATCTGGAACGGGCCATGTCCGCGCAGAGCCGTTTCGGCGGACATATCGTACAAGGGCATGTGGATTCGACGGCGGTTATCTCGTCAAGACGCAGGGAAGATAACGCCGTCGTCTTCCGGTTGGAGCCGGAGGAGCCGGCCATTATGAAATACATCGTTCCCAAAGGCTCGATAACAATAGACGGGATCAGCCTGACCGTCGTCGAGGCGGAGAGCGACTATTTTACCGTTTCGATAATTCCTCATACGCTTGCGCAAACGGTTCTGCAGCACAAGGAGCCGGGAGAAGCGGTCAATATCGAATGCGATATCCTGGGCAAATATGTGGAGAGACTGTTATCCTTCCGGGAGCAGCCAGCGGGCCGCGCCGGTAGGAAACCGGTATTGACGGAAAGCTTTTTGGCCGATCACGGATTTTATTAATGGAAAAGGGGGGATACGCTATGGCGGATCCGGTACAATTTGATAAAATTGAAGAAGCGATTTATGATTTAAGCATAGGCAAGGTAATAATCGTGGTAGACGATGAGGACCGGGAGAACGAGGGCGATTTTATCGCGTTGGCGGAACGGGCAACTCCCGAGGTCATCAATTTCATGATCAAGGAAGGAAGAGGGCTTGTCTGCGCGCCCATTACGGAGGAGCGCGCGAGCGAGCTGAATTTGCCGCCGATGGTCAATCATAATACGGATTATCACGGTACGGCTTTTACCGTTTCGATAGACCATATAGAGACGACTACGGGCATTTCCGCGCATGAGCGCTCTCTGACGGTTCAAGCCTTGATAGACCCGCGGGCGAAGCCGGAGGATTTCCGCAGGCCCGGGCATATTTTCCCGCTGATCGCCAAGAAGGGCGGGGTGCTGCGCAGAGCGGGCCATACCGAGGCGGCCGTCGATTTGGCGGTGATGTGCGGCTCGTCCCCGGCAGCGGTCATTTGCGAAGTCATCAAGGAAGACGGATCGATGGCCAGGGTGCCGGACTTGGCCCGGATTGCGAAAGAGCATGACCTGAAGCTGATTACGATCCGCGATTTGATTCGCTACCGCAATGAGAAGGAAAACCTGGTCAAACGCGAAGTCGAGGTGAAGATGCCTACCGATTTCGGGCAGTTTACCGCGGTCGCCTATACAAATCAGGTGGATAACAAGGAGCATGTCGCACTTGTCAAAGGGGAGATTGACGGCTCCCGGCCGACGCTTGTCCGCGTTCACTCGGAATGCTTGACCGGCGACGTCTTCCACTCCCAACGCTGTGATTGCGGACCGCAGCTTGCCGCTGCATTGAAGCAAATCGACGAGGCAGGCTCCGGCGTTCTGCTCTATATGAGGCAGGAGGGCCGCGGAATCGGCTTGATCAATAAATTGAAGGCCTATAAGCTTCAAGAGCAGGGACTTGATACGGTTGACGCCAATCTCAAGCTTGGCTTTGCCCCCGATTTGCGCGAATATGGAATCGGAGCGCAAATTCTGAAGGACCTGGGAGTGCGCAAGATGAAGCTGTTAACGAATAACCCGCGCAAAATCAAAGGTCTGGAGGGCTACGGCCTGGAAGTGGTGGAAAGAGTCCCGATTCAGATGGAAGAGAACGAAAGCAATACCCGCTATCTGCACACCAAGAAGGAAAAATTGGGTCATTTGCTTCATTTTATAAACGATACAGAAGAGGAGACGAACAAACATGGCAAAATGGTATGAAGGACATTTAGTTTCTAAAGAAGCAAAATACGGAATCGTGGTAGGCCGGTTTAACGAATTTATCACCAACAAATTGCTGTCGGGGGCTCTGGACGCTCTTAAGCGCCACGGGGTGCTGGAGGAGGAGATCGAGATCGCCTGGGTTCCGGGCGCTTTCGAAATCCCGCTGATCGCCCAGAAGATGGCGGAAAGCGGCAAGTATGATGCCGTCATTACTTTGGGTGCTGTGATCCGGGGGTCTACGCCTCATTTCGATTACGTATGCAGCGAGGTTTCCAAGGGAGTGGCCGCAATCAACCTAAAGACCGGTATTCCGACGGTGTTCGGCGTACTGACTACCGATTCCATAGAGCAGGCCGTGGAAAGAGCGGGCACCAAAGCCGGCAACAAGGGCTGGGAAGCCGCAACGACCGCTATTGAAATGGTCAATCTTGTCAAGCAGCTGCAGGCCTAATGGACTTCGGGCCTTACATTGATCTGGATACGCTGTTGTTTCGGGCGGTAGCTTTCCTGCTTGCCGTTACGTTGCATGGCTGCTGGATGGCCCTGTTCTCCCGCTGGCTCGGGGACAGAACCGCCGGGGAGCAAGGCCGCCTCAGCTTAAATCCGGGCAAGCATCTCGACCCTCTGGGAACGGTCATGGTGCTGTTCGGCCCCTACGGATGGAACCGGCCGGTGCCGGTCCATCCGGATCACTTCGGGAAATCCGCCAAAGGGAAGCTGGCGCTGTGGGCATTGTCCGGGCCGCTGCTGCATCTGGTGCTGGCGCTTCTGTTCGGCTGGCTGTTTCTGGAGCTTCCGGTAGCGGCAGGTGGGGGCTCATGGGCAGGGGCTTTGTTTAAGGGAATTCTGCACTACTGTTATATCGTCAATGTTATGCTATTTCTGCTTAATCTGCTGCCTATTTATCCGTTGAACGGCTGGAAGCTGCTGCGACATCTGGCCGGTGAGCGGGCGGCGGCCTATCTGGACAAGTATGAGAAATGGGGCCTGCTCGTACTCATTGCGCTTCTTGCGCTTCCGGCAGGGCAGCGGTTGCTTGAAATGCTGTTTCAACTGGTCAATCAATGGCTGATGAAAGGTTATTCGGTATGATGAGGGGGACTAGGAATGAAGATCACTTTCAAATTGGAAACGTTCGAAGGCCCCCTCGATTTGCTGCTGCATTTGATCGATCAGGCCGAGGTAGACATTTACGACATTCCGATTAAGGAAATAACGGATCAATATCTGGACTATCTATCCACCATGCAGGAGCTTGAGCTGGAGGTGACCAGCGAATTTCTCGTCATGGCCGCCACACTGCTGTCCATTAAGAGCAAGATGCTGCTCCCCAAGCCTCCCGTGATCGAGCTCGATTGGGACGGAATGGAGGAGGAAGAAGGGGAAGATCCGCGGGCGGAGTTGGTCCGGAAGCTGATTGAATATCGCAAATATAAGGAAATCGCCGAGCACTTGAAAGA
The DNA here is from genome assembly GCF_051966115.1 of Paenibacillus sp. SAFN-117. Taxonomy (NCBI): domain Bacteria; kingdom Bacillati; phylum Bacillota; class Bacilli; order Caryophanales; family Paenibacillaceae; genus Paenibacillus; species Paenibacillus sp. SAFN-117. The sequence goes on along the minus strand of NZ_JBQCLK010000004.1, from coordinate 156,377 downwards.
CAGGGAATTGGAACGCAGCCTGATCTATACCAGGGAGCCGGAGGACCTGACGGCCTTCATTCCGAAGGTGGAGGTTAATCCGGTGGAAGGGCTTCACGTCGCCGATTTGGTCTGGGCCTTTCAGAAAGCGCTCCGTAAGATGGCCGAACGGAACCGGGTCGCCAAGATCCGCAGGGATGAAATATCCGTCAAAGACCGGATTACTGAAATTGTATCCATACTGGGCAATCGCGGGGGTAAAGTGTTATTTTCCAAATTGTTGGAAACGGGGTACAGCCGGGAGGATATCGTCGTTACTTTCCTCGCCTTGCTTGAGCTGATGAAGATGAAAAAAATACAGTGCTATCAGCACAAACTGTTTGAGGATATTGTCATCCAGGCGAAAGAGGATGAGAGTGAGGGAATCGATGAATACACAACAGATGAAATCAGCTATTGAAGGTTTGCTTTTTGTGGCAGGGGACGAGGGTCTGGATGCAAAGCAACTGGCTGAGGTGCTTGAGCAGGATGTCAGGCAGGTGACGGCAGTCCTGGAGCAGATGAAGGAAGAATTCAAATCCGGGCAGAGAGGGATCCAAGTCGTGGAGATGGCGGGTTCGTACCAATTGACGACCTTGCCCGAGCATGCTCCTTTTTTCGAACGGCTAGCTTATTCGCCGTCCCGAACTTCCCTATCCCAGGCCGCACTGGAAACGTTGGCGATCGTTGCCTATAAACAGCCGATCACCCGGGTGGAAATCGAGGAGATCCGGGGAGTCAAATCCGACCGCGCTCTGAATACTTTGGTGGCCAAAGAGCTGATTGAAGAGGTGGGGCGGGCCGAGGCGATAGGCAGACCCATTTTGTATGGCACGACCAAGCAATTTCTGGATTATTTCGGCTTGAAGAGCATTGAACAGTTGCCGGAGATGGATCATTTCGGGCAGAGCGGCGATCTGGAAGAAGAAACGAGACTGCTGTTCGAGAAGCTGGAGGTTGAGCAGCTCACCTTCGATGATATCAAGTCAGAATATAAAGAGTAAAACGAATGTTTTCATATTGTAGGCACATACTAAACTCCATGTGATGGATTCGGGATGAATTCTTCTTCGCATCGGGGTTTTTTTAGGTATTATTGAAATTTTCCGGGGCTCCCCGCAAATTATTTGCAATACGCTTCGAAGGCATACGTCACTTTGTGGGGGATTATATTTGAGGAGGCTTGCCCATGCTTGTTTTTTGGATTCTATTAGCGGCTGCTCTGATCATCATCGCCGTTATTGTCTCCTTCAGTCATTTGACCGTGAAAATATTCGCCTCCCGGGTCAAGGAAAACGATAGACTCTATATTCAACTTCATGCCCTATACGGAATAATCCGGTTAAGATACGAAGTGCCGGTTATCAAGTTTAAAGGTTTGGACAAAGGACTGAAGGTTCAGACCAAGGGGCTGGATGAGAAAAGCAGCGAACACCTTAACGAAACCAAGGAAATAATCAATTGGGAGAAGATTCAGGAAGCTTACCGCAAATTTAAAATATTCCTCAGCCAAGTGGATAATTATGCGGCCTGGATGAAATCGACTCTATCCCGCTTCAAAATAAGCCAGATGGTCTGGATAACGCGAATCGGAGCAGGAGATGCCCCGGAAACCGCCCTGTTGACGGGAGTTCTCTGGAGCGTGAAATCGACTCTACTCGGTTATCTGTTAAGACATGTCCGACTCCAAACGGAGCCCGAAATTCAGGTTCAGCCACAATATAACCGGACACTATTTACCACGGAAGTTACGTGCATAGCGAAAATTCGCCTGGGTTATGCTATGGTTGCAGGACTAATGCTGCTGGTTCGCACGATGAAAGTGAAGGGAGGATTCAAAACATGGCAGAACATCCTATCCAAGGCCTAATGAAGACGGCCATGGAAAATATCCGCGACATGGTGGATGTCAATACGATCGTAGGCGATCCGGTGGAAACTCCGGATGGCAGCGTGATCTTGCCGATTTCCAAGGTGGGCTTTGGATTTGCGGCGGGTGGCAGTGAATTTGTTACCGATCAGGGAGCCGGAACGCCGGGGACTCCTCATGAGGCTAACCATGCACAGGTTTCTCTTCCGTTCGGAGGGGGAAGCGGGGGCGGAATTTCGATAACGCCAATCGCTTTTCTCGTTGTCGGACAGCAAGGGGTGCGGATTGTTCCGTTGGATAACCAAACCCACTTGTTCGAGCGCCTGATCGACTCCGCGCCGCAGGTTGTAGAGAAAATTCAAAGCATGATGAAGGCAAACGCTGCAAACACCGCTATTTCTCCGAATTCCACTACAACAACGAGCACAACGCAAGGCCAAAAGCAAACTGCAGGTCAAAACATGCTTTCCTAATGATAAGATAAGGCTCCAAGCGGGGCCTTTCGAAGGTCAATGGGCGTTCCTTTTCCGTGCTCATTGTGAAAAGTCTAGCGACCTAATTCGTTTTCCAACGGCAAGATGTATAAAAGAAGCCTTCATTCCACTTATACAGTGATTCCGAAGGCTTCTTCCTTTATGATTGGACCGGTTTATTCTGTTTTCTCATTGGACCGGCATCCGGTTTGCGGTTAGGATCCGCTGTCGGTTGTATCCTCATTCATACGCTCATACAGGAAATCAACGATATGAACGGCTTTCATGGAGGAGCCTAGCTTCTCCTTCTCAATGCCGAGCTTCATCTGCAGCAGACAGCCGGGATTGCTGGTAAGAAGGTAGCGGGCTTCGGTTTTTTTCACGTGCTCCATCTTATGCTCGAGAATATCATTGGCCATGTCCGGCTGGACCAAATTATAAATCCCGGCGGAGCCGCAGCATTTGTCGGCATTTTTCAATTCCACGAAATTCACGTTCCCTGCGCGTTTAATCAACTGCCGGGGGGCGATGCCACCCTTCATGACGTTCCGAAGGTGGCAGGAGTCCTGGTAGGTGACGGTAACCGGCCCGTCGTCCGCATGACCGCCGTGGAAGCGGGGCAGCCGGCCCCGGCGGAACAGAAGGTCGCTGATATCGACAACTCTTTCCGCGAACCAATGAGCCGCTTCGGCCCATTCCGGATCGTCATGAAGTAAATGATTATACTCCATCAACAGGGCCCCGCAGCCTCCAGCATTGGATACGATATAATCGACTCCGGCATCCCGGAAGGCCGCTATATTTCGCCTCGCCAGCTCCTTAGCCGCTTCCATCTCGCCGCTATGGGCATGAAGCGCCCCGCAGCAATTTTGCGCTTCGGGAAGAATTACTTCAAACCCGGCCTTCGCCAGCAGCTTGACGCTATTAATGTTGGTTTCCGTAAACAGCACATCCATAATGCACCCGCGGAACATGCCGACTCGCGCTATTTTCTCGCCTTCTGCCGGGAAGACGGTGCCCAATGTTTCAATAACTCCCTTGGCGCTCGCTTCCGGCAGTATTTTTTCCATCTGGCTCATGGATTCCGGGAACAGCTTCATGACTCCCGATTTCCGCGCCAGCCACTGCAGGCCGGATTTCTGATACAACCTGAGTCCCTTGCCGAGCAATTTCATCCGGCTTTGCTTAGGGAACATATGCTTGAACATGACGCTTCGCACAAATCGGATATGGGGCGGATGATGGGTATGCTGCTCGATGGCCTCTCTGGCTTGTTCGAGCAGATGCCCGTACTTGACGTCGGACGGGCACACCGGCTCGCAAGCTCTGCAGCCCAGGCATAAATTCATCTGGTCCTTGAAGGCTTGATCCGGCTCCATCAAGCCGTCCGCCACCGCCTTCATCAAGGCGATTCTGCCCCGCGGGGAGGCGGCCTCCAGACCGGTTTCGTTAAAGGTGGGGCAGGCCGGCTGGCAGAAGCCGCATCGCATGCAATTCGTCAGCTCCTCATAGTCGAGCTTCAATTGCAGCGCCTCCGCTAACGGATTAACCGTTTTCACTGGCTTCTGAGGTGGCCCGGAATGCTCAGGACGGATTGGGGCTGAAGGTGTGGAAGCTGACGTATGCCGGGTTTCTGCTGTCGGTTTCATTTTTGCACCACCACTCTTTTGCGTGTTTCCCTGGCAAAGATTTTACCGGGATTCATAATGTTGTTGGGATCGAATACCTGCTTGATCCCTTTCATAATTTCGATTCCAACGGGCCCGACCTTCCATTCCAAGTAGGGGGCCTTGACCATTCCAACTCCATGCTCTCCGGTAATCGTGCCTCCCAGCTCGATCGCTGCCTCGAAAATTTCCGCGAACGCCTGCTCCACCCGTTCAATTTCCTCATGATTTCGCGCATCGGTTGTACAGGTTGGATGAAGGTTGCCGTCTCCGGCATGTCCGAACGTACAGATATGAACGTTATACTTCCGAGCGATTTCGTTAATCGCCAGAACCATTTCGGCAATTTTGGAGCGGGGGACGGTAGCGTCCTCCAGAATGGTAGTCGGCCTAATGCGCGCCAATGTCGATAAGGCGCTGCGCCTAGCGGTCATTAGCTTATCAGCTTCCTCTGCATCACGGGCCATCTGTACCTGCGCTGCCCCCTCCTGGCGGCAAATATCGACGATTTGTTCAATGTCCCGGCGAATGGAAGCCTCGTCGTCCCCATCCTGCTCAATAAGCAGAATAGCTTCCATATCAAGCGGCAGGTCCAGCTTGTTAAATTCAGCTACAACCCGCAGCGTGGCGTTGTCCAGAAATTCCAGCGTCGCGGGAATGATCCGGTTACCGACGATTTTGGAAACCGTTCGCGCGGCGGCATGGATATCTTTATACATAGCAAGCATCGTCTGCTTGTACTTCGGTGCCGGCAGCAGCTTGACGGTCGCTTCGGTAATGATGGCCAAGGTTCCTTCCGAGCCGACCAACAGCTTCGTCAAATCGTATCCGGCCACGTCTTTGTAGAGCTTACCGCCCGTTCGGATAATTTCCCCGGATGGAAGCACGGCCTCCAAGGCAAGAACGTAATCCTTGGTCGTCCCGTACTTGAGCCCTCGCAGCCCTCCGGCACATTCCATAATGTTGCCGCCGAGCGTGGAGATAACCATGCTGCTCGGATCGGGCGGATAGAACAGGCCAAGCTCTTCGAGAGCCATATGAAACTGCTTCGTATTCAATCCTGGCTGGAAGGTGGCGGTCAAGTTGTCTTGATCGATCTCGATGAGCCGATTCATCCGGTTCATAACGAGTACAATCCCGCCCTCGACGGGAACCGTCCCTCCGCAGAGATTGGTGCCGGCCCCCCGGCCTACGATCGGAATGCGATGCTCGTTGGCAAGCTTCAAAATTAGCGCGATCTGCTCCTTATTTTCCGGATAAATGACGGCGTCGGGCATGGCCTGGACCATCGGGGTTGCATCATAGGAATGAGTGACCAACGCCTCATTATCGTCTTTAAAATAGGCTTCGCCGACGATGTCGATGAGCTGCCGGCGAACATTTTGCTCCAGCATAAGAGTATCCTCCCCGGGATAAAAATTAATCAGGTCATCTGATGACTTTTCCATCATTATAGCTTATGATTAAATCATTGTATATGGTTGTTATGAAAGATTGGCTGGAGGAAACCAAGCAAATGAGTGTAAAACAAGTCAAGGTGCAAAAGAGCTACGAAATCGTTATGGATGATATACATTCGCGAATCCGTTCCGGAGAGCTTAAGCCCGGGGAACGGCTTCCGTCGGTTGTAGATTTGGCGGCGGATTATGGAGTCGGGCGTTCGACTCTGAGGGAGGCGTTAAGCGCGCTGAAGGCTATGGGCTTCCTGGAAATCCGGCAGGGCGGAGGAACCTTCGTCAGCCAGACCCTTCCGGCCGGGGATGAGTCCGGCAGCGTTCAAGGGGGCTTCCCGGCCTTATTCCATCAGGCGGATTCGTTGAAGGAGATGATGGAAGTGCGCAAAGTGCTGGAGACGGGCTGTGCTACGCTCGCCGCCCGCTATCGGACAGAAGACGATCTGGCCGAGCTGTCCGCTATTATGCGAAGCATGAAGGAGAATGCGGGTGACGACCGGAAGGAGGAGGAAGCCGATATCCGTTTTCATCTGGCGATTGCCAAAGCGTCTCATAACTCCCTGCTCCTGCAGATGATGGAATCCCTCACTCACAAGCTGGAGGAAACCATTAAAGAGACGAGGCTGCTTTGGTTTTATGGAGAAAGAGCTACGGCTAACCGCCTCATTAAGGAGCATCAGGATATTTATGAGGCTATTTTACAGCAGCAGGAAACGACCGCTTCTCAGCGCATGCACGAGCATTTGTCCAAGGTGGAGAAAGTACTGTCCAAATTGTTTTAATAGTTCCGCATAATCATGAGTAAAGCCGCAGTCGGATGACGCGGTTTTTTTGTTTGGCCTTTATCAGGAAGGAAAACGGACATGCTGTATGGGGGTTAGCTTAGGGTCGCAGGTTTGTACCAAAGCCATGCAGTAGCTGCATGGCTTTTTTGCGAGGATCAAGCCAATCCCGTTGAGGACATGCGAAAAGTGGATGTCTTTTCGGGAAAAGACAGGGAAATCAGCCCGATTAAAACGGTATCCCCCCTATGAAAGGAAGGCAGCAGTCTGACCCATCTCACGAAGCCGGACATGTTCCCCGAACCCCCTGCATATATATAAACCAAATATGTCTGCGGACAAGTAACGGCTGAAGACCATTGGGGGGGAAATTATGAGAAGAACCATCGTCTTATGGATCGTCATCGGCTCGCTGCTGGCCGGCTGGGGAGTTACTCCCGCTGCAGTTAAGGCCGAGCCGCCGGCATTATCCACTTACGCCGAGGCGGCTTCCCTGATCGACGTCACATCCGGAAGAATACTGTACAGCAAGCAAGGGGATAAGCCCATGAAAATTGCGAGCCTGACGAAGGTAATGACGGCTATCGTAGCTATTGAGAACGGAAACCTCAGCGATATGGTCAAGATCGGCCAGAGTGCTTTCGGCAAAGAAGGCTCCTCTCTATATTTAAAGCTTGGAGAGGAAATGAGCCTGCATCATTTGCTCTATGGCTTGATGCTGCGGTCCGGGAATGATGCGGCAGTGGCAATCGCCGAGCATATCGGCGGTTCGATTGAGGGCTTTGCTTTTCTTATGAATCAGAAGGCGCAGGAGCTGGGCATGGATAACACGCACTTCATGAATCCGCACGGACTGGACATGGAAGGGCATTATTCTTCGGCCAATGATATGGCCAAGCTGACGGCCTATGCCTTGAAAAACTCCGTGTTCCAGGAAATCGTGAAGACCAAGACGAAGAGGGTGCCCAGACCCGAGGAGAAATGGGACGCCGTATGGAATAACAAAAACCGGATGTTGAACATCTATCCCGGTGCCGACGGAGTAAAGACCGGTTATACGAAGCAGGCCAAAAGAACGCTTATCTCCTCGGCCACCCGGGACGGACAGCAGCTGGCCGCGGTGACGCTCAACGACCCGAACGATTGGCTGGATCACAGCAATATGCTTGATTACGGCTTCCGGCATTATCCGCTTCAACCGCTGGTCAAGCAAGGGGATAAAGCGGGAGACGGCTTGGTGCTGGGTGCTTCCTTCAATTACCCGATGACCGATGAGGAGGCAGCCCGGATTGCGATGGAGCCCGAGCTTCTGCAGGAAGGGACAGCCTCTTACCGGCTGGGCGAGAGGGGAATTCTGAAGCTTCTGATGGACGGCCAAATGATTGGTACGGTGCCCATCTATGCGGAAGGCAGCCCGCAATTGGCGACAAGCGTTCGTTCCGCATTCCGCTTTACAGAGGACGGTCCCGCATCCGGAAACGGCGGATTTATCTACAGGCTCAAGCAGGTATGGAGCGCCTTATTTACTTTATCCCATTGATTCAGTCCGAAGGACAAGGAGGAGGGGGACGATGGTTAATTGGATTTGGCTCTTTTTTATCCTTGCCGGATTTATTGTCGCAGCCATCAACGGCCGAATAGAGACGGTTACCCAAGCCGTCTTTGACGGCGCCAAATCCGGGGTGACGATCTGCTTCGGCTTAATCAGCATTCTGGTCTTTTGGCTGGGGATGATGAGGATTGCCGAAGATGCCGGCCTGTTGAAGATACTGTCGCGCATGCTGAGGCCGGTCGTCCGCTTTTTGTTTCCCAGTGTGCCGGACAATCACCCCGCCCTCGGCTACATTATGTCCAACATGAGCGCCAATTTGCTCGGGCTGGGGAATGCGGCGACTCCCATGGGCATCAAAGCGATGCAGGAGCTGCAGAAGCTTAATCCGGACAAGGACTCTCCCAGCCCGGCAATGGCCACTCTGCTCGCTATCAACACGGCCAGCATCACTCTCATTCCGACTACGTTGATCGCGATCCGCCTCAATTATCAATCCGCCAATCCGGCGGAGATTGTCGGCACGACGCTGCTGTCTACCGCCATTGCTACAGCCGCGGCAATTATCGTCGACCGCTGGTACAGAAGCCGCAGCAGCATTAATTCGTCTTGAAAGGATGAGCCGTCTTGTATTCCATCCTCACCCTGATTTCAGCTTGGTCGATCCCGGTAATCATTGCGTTTATTCCGCTATTTGCCGCATACCGAAAGGTGCCCGTCTATGAGTCGTTCGTTGAAGGGGCGAAGGACGGCTTCCAGACAGCGGTGTCGATCATTCCGCAGCTGGTCGGGATGATGGTTGCGATTTCGGTGTTCCGCGCATCGGGAGCCATGGATATGATGATCGGGCTGATCCGCCCGGCCCTCGATTATATCGGGGTGCCCGGCGAAGTTCTGCCCTTGGCCATTCTGCGCCCCTTAACCGGCTCCGGCTCGCTCGCATACACCGCTGATTTAATGGGGCAGTTCGGGCCCGATTCGCTGATCGGACGTATCGCCTCGACTATTCAAGGAAGTACGGATACGACGCTGTACGTGCTGACGGTTTATTTCGGTGCCGTAGGCATCCGCAAAGCGGGTTACGCTCTCAAGGTAGGCCTTATATCCGATGCGGTGGGCTTTATTGCTTCCATCCTGGTCTGCTATCTCGTATTCGGGTGACCCAATCCATGCGTTTCTCATATACTAAAGCATTCTTACATCGAGAGGTGAACGGCATGCGGCCGTATTCCGGCATCATCATTCATCATTCGGCTTGCTCCTCCATTAACGGCAAAGGCTATGATTTTCTGGTTACATCGGATGGAGATATCATCTCTTCTTTCACCCCGACAGATCCCCATTACATTCATCTTTGTCTGGAAGGAGACTTTTCCCATATCGAATCTTCCGGACAGACTCCGCAGGTGCAGGAACAGTTATTTGTCATCCAGCGCCTTATTCTTCGTTTGTACGAACAATTCGAATTTTCCTCCAGACAGCTATATGGGCATCACCTGCATTGCCCGGGAACGTACTTTCCCTGGGACTCCCTTGTGATTTCACTTCAGGATGGTTATCATTAGTTTTGAGGTGAAGGCATATATGGAAAGATTGCAGAAAGTGCTCGCCCAAGCGGGTGTAGCTTCGAGAAGAAAATGTGAAGAATATATTACCGCCGGAAGGGTAGAGGTTAACGATGCCGTAGTGACCCATCTGGGCGTGAAGGTCGATCCTGAGCAGGATGAGATCAAAGTGGACGGACGAGCCATCCGCCTTCAGAAGAAAATGTATCTGCTATTTAACAAGCCGAGAGGAGTCATAACGAGTGTTAAGGACCCCGAGGGGCGAAAGGTGGTCACGGACTTCCTTAAAGGCATCAAGGAACGGGTTTATCCGGTCGGAAGATTGGATTACGATACGGAAGGCTTGCTGCTGCTCACCAACGACGGCGAATTCGCGAATTTATTGACGCACCCTAAATATCACCTGCCGCGTACGTATCTGGCTACGGTGAAGGGGGTCCCGCACGGAACGGTTCTGGAGCAGCTGCAGCAGGGGGTAGAGCTGGATGATGGCCCTACGGCGCCCGCAGAAGTCGAATATCATGATATAGATCCGGAGAAGAATCAGACGGTTATTCAAATAACGATCTATGAAGGCAGGAACCGCCAGGTGCGAAGAATGTTCGAGGCGGTTCATTTTCCTGTGCTCAAATTGAAGAGAATTCAATTCGGCCCGATACTGCTTGCGGGACTGCCCAGGGGGAAATACCGCCATCTGGACAAACATGAGGTGGAAGCGTTGAAAGCCGCGGCTTTACGGTCACACAATGTTCAAAATAGCAAATAAGCTGCTCCCTTCATTTTAGATATAATTAGGGGGGAGTTTAGCTATTGCGGGATGAAGGTGATCGGTTTGGGAAAATATAGAAGATGGATGCAGATGATCATCCTGAGCTCCATTATTGTTCTTGGCGGATGGACCGTATATTCTGCTGTGAATGACAGCGGGCTGAAGGCTGAACCCGGAGGCCCCGCCCCCCAGTTCAAGCTTATGGATCTGGAGGGAAATGAACGGAGTCTTGCGGACTGGAAAGGAAAGGCCATCGTGATTAACTTCTGGGCGACCTACTGTGAGCCCTGCCGCGAAGAAATGCCCGATCTGCAGAAGCAATACGAGAAATGGGCTTCATCCGATGTTATCGTCCTAGGGGTTAACGCCGGAGAGAGCAAGCTCAAGGCGCAGAATTTCGTCAATCAGGCCAAGGTGACCTTTCCGATCCTGCTCGACAGCGATGAGAAGGTGAGAAAACAATACGGAATCACCCAGTATCCGTCCACCGTGTTTGTTAAGCCGGACGGAACGATCGATCAGATCAAGGTCGGGATGATGGACGAGCCTTTCATTGAACACAGCGTCTCCAAGCTATATACTCGGCAATAAAGATCAGCATTGGCTTCGGGAGGTGGCAACAGGTGATTGAAAATACGAAATGCGAGTGCGGTCACCAGAATCATGTGGGGACCGTACTTTGTGAATCTTGCGGGAAGCCTTTAATGGATGACGCGGGCAACGCGCCGTTGGAGATGAGATACGACGGGGTCGCGCGAAGGTCGCAGAAGACCAATCCGTCCTGGATTGACCGGATCTGGAATTTCTTCTCTTCCGTGAAGATAGCAGTCTATCTGATTATTATTACTCTTTTGCTGTCGATTCTCGGAACGATATACCCTCAGGAAAGTACATTTATCAATTTTGATCCTTCGACCTATTACAAAGAAAACTACGGCACTCTCGGCCATATTTATTATTTGCTGGGCTTGTCCCATACTTATGAATCCTGGTGGTTTATCACCTTGCTGTTTATGATAGGGACTTCGCTTGTAGTCTGCAGTCTGGACCGCGTTCTTCCGCTGTACAGAGCGCTCAGCAAGCAGAAAATCCGCAAGCACCTTATTTTTATCAAACGGCAGAAGGTTTCTTATTCTGCGGAACTGCCCATTTCATCCGAAGATGAAACGGCGGCGGCCGCTTGGGTAGACGAGATGGCTGCACAGCTGCGCAAGAAGAGGTACCGGGTCCATACGGACGGTTCAGCCCTTATGGCGGAGAAATACAGATTTAGCCGCTGGGGTCCTTACATTTTGCATATCGGCCTCATTATTTTCCTGCTTGCCGTTCTTATGAGAGGGATTCCGGGCTGGCATATGGACAAGTACATGGGTTTTCTCGAGGGGCAGACGGTCCGGATTCCGGATACGCCATATTATTTTAAGAACGAGAAATTTACCGTCGATTTTTATGACCAGGAAGAAATGACGGAAAAGTTCCGGGAGAAGGATATTAACGTTTACAAGAAGTTTGAAACGAAAGGAATTCTGTATGAATGTACCGCTAATTGCGACGATGATCCATTTGCAAAACCGGAATTGAAGGAAGTGCACCGCCAGGATATTGTAGTGAATAAGCCGCTGGAATACAAGGACTTGCTGATGTATCAGTTCGATTTCGCCCAGACGCCTACCTTACTGTCGGTAAGGCCGTCGATCACGAACAAAAAGACGGGGGAATCGTACGGCCCCTTCGAATTGTCGATGCTGGAGCCGGAGACAAGTTATGAAGCCGGTCCTTACCACCTGCAGGTGAAAGGATATTATCCGGATTTCGGACTGGATGACAAAGGGACGCCGATTTCCCTGTCGCCCAATCCCAATCAGCCGGCTTTCATCTTTACGATTACCGGTCCCGACTTGGCGCCCGATGGCGAGGTATTCATCTATTTCCCTCGCCAGATAGATAAGGAAACGTTCCGTCAGGATGACATTAACGGTGCGATCGCCGAGAAAATAGAGATTTCCGCAGGCTCTATGGAAAATGTCGAGATTGCCGAGTTTACCAGTTATTTAAACGTTCGTGTCGATAAAGCCATGCCTTATATTTGGGTGGCGTCCGCCATATCCATGATTGGGCTCATCATGAACTTCTACTGGCAGCACCGCCGGATATGGCTTCGAATTGACGGCAGGGAGCTTAACCTGGGCGCTCATACGAACAAGAACTGGATCGGTCTTCGCAATGAAGTGGCCCAAGCGTTAGGCAAGGTCGGTGTGACCGTCGACGCGAAATCGTTAGATACTTATGGAGGGAGAAAATCGTGAGCCAACTTTTAGACAACATCAGCTCCTATAGCGGCAATTATCTCTTGATCGCGTTCATTCTGTATACTGTTGCTTTCCTGCTGTTCGTCATGGGGTTGACAGGCAGAAGATGGAGCGGGCGCACTCCTGAGGAAAATTCCCGCCGGTGGGGCAAACGGGGATTTATTGTTACAGTTGCCGGATTGGTCATGCATTTGCTGTTTTTCTTCACCCGCTGGTATGCCGGAGGGCATATCCCGACGAGTAACATGTACGAGTTTATGACTTGTCTGGCGATGATGATTATCATTGCTTTTGTAATCGTTTATTTAATTTACAAGAAGCCGGTTATCGGAGTATTCACCATTCCGGTAGCAATCGTCATTATGGCCTATGCTTCCATCTTCCCGCGGGAAATTCAACCGCTGATCCCGGCACTGCAAAGCTATTGGCTGGCTATTCATGTTACCATGGCCGCTTTGGGGGACGCCTTCTTCGCGGTAGCTTTCGCGGGAGGCTTGATGCACCTGCTGAGAACGGTCGATTTCAAGTCGGAGACGAAGATTGGCCGCTGGGAGAGAAGAGGGGTAGAATTCACTATCTTCTCACTTATCATGATCATTGCTTTCGTCGGAGCCACGTTCGGTTTTAACGCAGCCGGTTATAAAGCCGAGTTTCAGAAGCAGGTAACGACCGTAGATGCTGCCGGTAAAGAGCAGGTGACTACCCAGAAGGAAGTATATGTCCTGCCTCCGATCGTGAAGCCTCACGGCATGGAGACGGTAGAGATGAAGCCCTTCCTCGGGATGAAGCAGCCGCTGTTCTCCACACCTTCCTGGATGAACGGCAAGGATGCGGGGCGCAAATTCAATACGGTCATCTGGTCTTTCATTAGCGGATTAATTCTGTACGGACTGCTGCGACTGATTCTGCGCAAGCCGCTCGGAGCGAAGATCGCCCCGTCTTTGCAGGGGCTCGATCCGGATGATTTGGACGAGATCAGTTACCGGGCGGTCGCTATCGGGTATCCCGTCTTTACGCTGGGGGCGCTGATCTTCGCCATGATCTGGGCGCATGAGGCCTGGGGCCGCTTCTGGGGCTGGGATCCCAAGGAAGTCTGGGCGCTCATCACCTGGCTGTTCTATGCCGCTTACTTGCATTTGCGCTTATCCAAAGGCTGGCAGGGCAAGCCTTCGTCCTGGCTCGCCGTCCTTGGCTTTATAGTGGTTGTCTTTACGCTTGTCGGGGTTAACCTGATCATTGCGGGACTTCATTCGTATGCCGGTGTATAATATATGGGAGCGAATGGCCGACATTACGGCCGAGGAACATGCTGGAAGGAGTGACAACCGATGTCAGAAACGAACACAACCATCCTGGTGGTCGATGACGAAGAACGCATTCGCCGTCTCCTGAGAATGTATCTGGAGAAGGAAGGTTACGAGATTGATGAAGCGGAGAACGGGGAGATCGCTTTGCAGAAGGCGGTGGATCACGATTATGATCTGATCCTGCTTGACTTGATGCTTCCCGGAATTGACGGAATTGAGGTATGCGCCAGACTCCGGCAGGTGAAATCGACCCCAGTCATCATGCTGACAGCCAAAGGGGAGGAGGCCAACCGGGTGCAGGGCTTCGAGGTAGGAACGGACGATTATGTAGTCAAGCCTTTCAGCCCGCGGGAAGTTATCTACCGGGTGAAAGCGATACTGCGACGCTCGTCCGCAACGGCTTACTTGTCCAAGGATGCCAACTCGAGCAATAATATCGTCTTTCCCCATCTGGTGATCGAGCATGATGCCCACCGGGTGACGGCAGGAGGACAGGAAGTGACACTGACTCCGAAAGAATATGAATTGCTGCACTACCTGGCTATCTCCCCGGATAAAGTATTCTCCCGTGAGGAGCTGCTGAAGGATGTCTGGAACTATGAATTTTTCGGTGACCTGCGGACGGTGGACACCCATGTGAAGAGATTGCGGGAGAAGCTGAACAAAGTCTCCCCCGAGGCGGCTTCCATGATTACTACCGTGTGGGGCGTCGGTTACAAGCTTGAGGTGCCTAAATAGTGTTCATCATTAAGAGCGTGGTAGGCAAGCTTTGGATGACGATTATCGGACTGGTGGCCGTCGTTCTTCTTATTCTCGGATTCTTCTTATTTCGTTACATCGATACCAGCTTTCCGAATGTAAGCAATCAAGAGGAGAACCTGTTGAGGCTTGCTAATAAGATCGCGTCCGAAGCGTCTGCCCACCATAACGACAACCCTTATTTCGAGGCCTTGTCCGAATTGCTCGAAACCCAGGATTCCGGGATGAAGCTTCTGGAACGGGGGGCGATCAGCATGGACGAGCCGCTGTTCATGGCGGGCGACAAAATGATCAAGCTCAAGGAAGTGCTGAAGCCCGAAGAACTGGAGGCAGCATTTGCGGGCGAAACGATTCGCAAGCGATTTTCGGTCTCGATGAACCCATGGCATGGAGGATATGTATATGTGGCGATGCCCTTGTATATCGAAGGGCAGGCCGAGCCGTACTCGGTCATGATCGTTTATCAATCCATGCAGTCGGTCGAGGATACTCAAGTATATGTCAAGCGGCTGTTTGCCCTCGTTTCTTTAATGGGCTTTCTGCTGACGACCTTCTTCGCCTTCTTCCTTATTACCCGGATAACCAAGCCGTTGACCGAGCTGAAGAAAGCGGCCGACTCCATCATCTATGGCCAGTATGACAAAAGAGTTCCTCCCGTCTCCAACGATGAAATCGGCGAGCTGACCCAAACGTTCAATCTGATGGCCGACCGGCTTCAGGGGACGATCAAGGATTTGAACCATGAGAAGCAAAATCTGGCCAGCGTTCTTCACAGTATGGAAGACGCGGTGATTTCCTTTGATCCGGAAGGAAATATCATATTCATCAATCCGCATGGCGAGATGATGATGGAGGATTGGAACGGGCTGGATTGGGACGAGCAGGAAGAAGATGCTATGGCCCCTTATAAAGGGCATATTCCGGACCCTCTGCGCCAGCTGTTTAATGAAGTGGTGAAAGAGACGAAAGGCATCAGCTCCAGGCTCCATGTCAAGAACGGTGTCTGGTCCGTCGTCATGGCTCCGCTGTATTCGGAGGAGCAGGTGCGGGGAGTAGTTGCGGTGATCCGTGACGTTACCGAAGAAACCCGCCTGGAGAAGCTGAGAACGGATTTCGTAGCCAATGTGTCCCATGAGCTGAGAACTCCGTTGTCCATGCTGCAAGGGTACAGTGAGGCTCTGGTGGATGACATTGCGGCATCGCCGGAGGAACGCAAGGAGCTCGCTCAGGTAATTCATGACGAATCCTTGCGGATGGGGCGACTTGTTAAAGATTTGCTGGACTTGGCGCGGATGGAAAACGGCCACATGGAGATGAACCTCCGCGAGGTTAACATTATGGAACTGATCCAGCGTGTGCAGCGCAAGTTTCTTGTGCTTTCCAAAGATCAGGGAATTCGGCTCGAAACCGACCTGCGCTGTCATGACTTGGTGCTCCGCAGTGCGGATGAAGACCGGCTGGAGCAAGTTCTGACGAACTTGCTGGATAATGCCATTCGCCACAGCTCGGAAGGCTCAACCATTACTCTACGCTGCGATAAAGCGGAGTATATGAAAGCCTCGGCTGTAAGGATCCAGATCGAGGATGAAGGCGAGGGTATCCCGCCGGACGCGCTGCCTTATATTTTCGAGCGGTTCTACAAAGCCGACAAGGCGAGGACCAGAGGAGCGGCGGGCGGCACCGGTCTCGGGCTTGCCATCGTCAAGAACATTGTCGACGCGCATCGCGGAACGATTTCCGCGACAAGCACCGTTGGACAGGGAACGACTTTTTCCATCCTGCTTCCGACGGAATCGTAAGCCATTAATCGAAATCAGGCCTCTTCCATTCGTGGAAGAGGCCTGATTTTGTTGAAAAAACGAGACTAATCTTGTTGTACGTGAAACAAACAGTGCCGTTTTACAAAATGATTTGCTTTACTTTCATAATTTCCGGCAGTTTGCTTAATTCGTTGACGACTTCCGCCGAAGCGTGCTTGTCAATGGCCAGAACCATGATTGCGGAGCCGCCCGCTTCCTTCCGTCCCACTTGCATGGATGCGATGTTGACATCGTTCATGCCGAGCAGCGTTCCGACCCGACCGACCATCCCCGGCTTGTCATTATGCGAGATAAGAAGCATGGCGCCTTCCGGAGATGCATCCACCGTATACTTGTCAATCTTCACAATTCTCTCGCCATAGCCTTCAAGAACGGTTCCCGCCAGTGTCCGGGTTTCTTTATCCGTCTTCAAGGTTACGGTAATCAGATTAGTGAAGCTTTCGGAAGCTGACGATTTCTGCACGACAATTTTGATGTCTCTCAGCTTGGCCATATGCATCGCATTGACGATGTTGACATCTCCGCCCAGGTGATTGGAGAGGAGGCCTTTGACAATGTAACGGTTGAGATGGGTCGTATCCAGGTCGGCCAGCTCGCCGGTGAAGCCTACCGTGATTTCCTGGGCGGGGCCTTCCGTCATTTGACCCAGGAAACGGCCCAGCTTCTCGCTCAGCGCGAAGTACGGCTGTAGCTTGTTCAGCACGATCGGTGGAACAGGAGGCATATTCACCGCATTCTTGAACGGCTCGTTGCGCAGAATATGCAGCACCTCCTCCGAAACATCGATAGCGACGTTCTCCTGGGCTTCCACCGTGGAAGCACCCAGATGGGGGGTGACTACGATTTTCGGATGGTTCAACAGCGGATGGTCCGGAGCCGGCGGTTCTTCTACAAATACGTCAAAGCCCGCTCCCGCTACGATACCTTCCTCGATAGCTTCCACCAGCGCCTGCTCGTTAATAATTCCGCCGCGTGCGCAGTTCACGATGCGCACTCCCTTTTTCATAAGCTGGAATTGCGGACGGTCGATCAAGTTGCGGGTTTCATTCGTCAGCGGAGTATGGACGGTAATAAAATCAGCCTGCGAGGCAATTTCGTCCACCGTGGCCAATTTGACTCCGAGCTTGTCGGCGCGCTCCTGGGTAAGGAACGGATCGTAGCCTACAATCTCCATTCCGAATACTTTGGCTCTTTTGGCCACCTCGCTGCCGATTCGGCCCATACCGATAACTCCGAGCACTTTGTTCCTCAGCTCGACGCCTACGAACGATTTGCGGTCCCATTCGCCGGAGACGGTCTTCTTATAGGCTTGCGGAATTTGCCGCGCAACCGCCATGAGCATGGCGAATGTAAGCTCGCAAGTGGCAATGGTGTTACCGTCAGGAGCGTTAACTACGACAATGCCCCGTTGGGTGGCAGCTTCCAGATCGATATTATCCACACCGACGCCTGCGCGTCCGATCACTTTCAAGCGGGCGGCCGCCTGCATGATTTTAGCGGTAACCTTGGTCTGGCTGCGGACGAGAAGTGCATCGTATTCGCCAATAATGGCTGTCAGCTCATCCTCGGAAAGCCCCGTCTTCTTGTCTACGATAACATCGTCAGCCTCACTTAGCTGGCGTATGCCCAAATCACTGATTGGATCAGAAACTAACACTTTGTACATGGTTGATTGTCCTCCTCTAAGTCAGTAAGATACCCGGCGGTTGGGAGCAGCCGTGTATTTAAATTAAAAAACTCCCATCTCCTCTATACGGATTCCGTACAGAAGGGACGAGAGTTAACTTTCGTGTTGCCACCCTTATTCGCTGTATGCTTGCGCATGACAGCCTCAGCGGCCATTCGCTGGCCTTGAAGATAACGGCTTCTGCCGACCGCACCTACTTCGAAGCATGATGGGGAATAGGATCCTTCTCATCCGCTCGTTGTTCAGCGCAGCAACTCCGGAATGCTCCGCATAATTATCACCGCCGATTCACACCGACCATCGGCTCTCTGAAGGCTTCCTTACGCTTGGTTCCATCACTGTTATGTTGCGTTATTGATTTTTTCATAATGTACCATGCAAGTCCGCAAAGGTCAACAACTAATTAAAGACAATTTTGTGTCAACTTGTTCCCGGCCGGCTTCCGCTTTACTTCCCGCTGTGTCTATCCAGGCATTCCTGGTATAGATTGGCGGCGAAAGCGGCATCCTTCCAGCCTTCGATAACGGTCTTCTTATTTTCCAAATCTTTATAAACCTCGAAGAAATGGGCGATTTCCTTAAGCTTGTGCTGAGGGATATCCTCCAACGAATTTACGCCGTCATAGCGCGGATCGTTCACGGGAACGCCTAACAGTTTCTCATCCGGTCCTTTATCATCCGTCATAATGAGGACGCCGATCACGCGGGCTTCGATTACGCATCCGGGGAACGTCGGGAATGAAGTCAGAACGAGAATGTCCAGCGGGTCCCCGTCCAGCGCCAGTGTGTTCTTCAAATAACCGTATTCGGCCGGATAATGCATTGGAGAATACAGCACCCGGTCCAGAATGAAGGCTCCCTTGTCTTCATCGTACTCGTACTTGTTCTGACTTCCTGTTGGAATTTCAATGAAAGCATCTACGACTAAATTTGACATGTTCTTTCCTCCTTAAACTCTAACCATTCCTACTGGAATGTAAGGCTTTTACCGAAACTTACCGTTTATTATTTTATAGTAAGCTGCTCGGCAAAAGCAATCATTGTCCGCTTGAATTCGTCTTTTTTTTTCGTTATCCTTCAAATAAGCTTCATAAAGCTCATTGGCAGAAAGGAAGATCCGCATGATTCACCATAATATAACACCGGAAGATTTCGACCGCAAGCTAAAGGCGGGGGAATTGGCTGCAGATCTTATTGTCGATGTCAGGGAGCAGGAGGAATGGGATTATTATCACCTGGAGGAAGCGGTACACATCCCAATGAATAGTATTCCCGAAAGAATGAAGGAGCTTCCATCCGATAATCTGATTTATATTGTATGCGCCCATGGTGTCAGAAGCGAGATGGTCGTCCGCTACCTGCTGCAGAACGGATTGGAGAATGTCGTTAATGTAATTGGGGGGATGGCGGCAGTTTCCGGTCTCCGCGGTTTTATTTACGACTAGCTGTTACAGCGCGAAAGGGATTCTATGAAAAAGTGGAAGCTAAAATTTAAGAAATGGAAGGCAGGGCAGGTCGATATCAGCAGGCTGGATGACCGGGTGATTCTGCTAAATTTATATTTCACTCAGTTAGCGTGCCTGCTGCTGGCTCTTATTCTTATCCTGTTTCAGAAGAACAACGGGTTGTCGTCCCTGCTGAGTATTACGGATCCTATTCAGGCCGTCCTTTGGGGAGCGGGGTTCGCGTTGGTTGTCCTGGCGGCGGATATGCTGATTTCCCGCTGGGTGCCGGAGGAAGTGACGGATGATGGCGGGATTAATGAGAAGATGTTTGGCAGGAGGCCCCTATGGCATATTCTAATTTTGTGCTTCATAGTGGCGGTTTGTGAGGAGCTGCTGTTTAGAGGGGCTCTGCAGCATTGGATGGGCCCTTATTGGACCAGCATACTCTTTGCGGCTATCCATGTCCGCTATCTTCAGCATTGGCTGATGACGGGCCTCGTGTTTTGCATCAGCTACGGCCTGGGCTGGATCTTCATCCATACCGGGACGCTGTGGACCCCGATCATCGCCCATTTCCTAATCGATCTGGTGATGGGCTGTATAATAAGATTTAAGAAGGATGCGGCGTAACGGACTTGTCTTCCGCCGCAATCCGCCATCAGGCAGCGGATAGCCTCTCAAGGGCTATCCGTTTCTATTGTGCGGGGATCAATGAATCCGTAGCCTTCCTCTTCGAGTTTGTCCAGCAAGGTGTCCAGCGCCTCAACGGTCCATGGGAGCTCATGCATGAGAATATTGCTTCCCGGATGAAGCTGGTCCAGAACATTTTGAATAACGACCTCCGGCTTGTTCTTGGCCGATGCGTCCCAGTCCAGGGAGCCGTTGGACCAGGTCATGAAGAGCGCTCCTTCTTCCTTCACCTTCTCCTTCACGTAGTCGTTCGCCGAACCGAACGGAGGGCGGAAAAACTTCGGCGCACTGCCGACCATCTCGGCGACAATCTTCTGAACGTCTTCAATTTGCTGATCAATCGTTTCCTTGCTTTCGTTTTTCAAATCAATATGGTCCCAAGAATGATTCCCAATGATTTGCCCCCGATCGTGGATCAACTGGAGCAGCTCGGGGTTCTGTTTAATCCGATAGCCATTGACGAAAAAAATCGCTTTGGCCTCATGCTTGTCGAGGGTGTCCAGCATGGATTCAATCATTTCCTTATCCTTCGGGCCATCGTCAAAAGTCAGCAGCACCATCTTCTTGTTTCCATCGGGATCTAAAGGAGTCAGGGCGTAATTGTCTTTCATCCGATAGGCAATGGCAGGAGCCTCCGGAACGGGCTCAGGTGTCGGATCTGCCGGCGGCTCCGGAGACGGAACCGGCGTAGCGGACGGTATCGGATCCGCAGGTGAAGCAGACGGCCCGTTCGCGGCGGAAGGAGCGGAGCAAGCCGTGAGGAGAACCGTCCCCAGAGTAAGAACTATCCAAGTCTTTTTCATAAATATCTCTCCCATGATTAGTTAAAATCGCTGCGTAAAAGTAAACCGGATACACCCTATTGTAACTAAGATCGGCATGAAATCCCAGCCCGGCGGAGGTTTCCTGTTTTTCACGGCGATAAGTTTGATATAGCAGGCAAACAATAAATTGTGAACCGGAATCAAGTAACTATTAGGGAGGCGAAATCAATGCGCATGGCCACTTTTTTAATGGGTGGAATTGCAGGAGCAGCGGCAGCCATCTATGTCAGCCGCAACCGCGATAAAGTTTGGTCCGGACTTGTCCAAGCTGCCGGTTCAGCTCAGAAGATGATGTCCAATTCCAAAGTTTTCGGATTTGCTTCAGCAACCAGCCAGACCGGAGCTTCGAGCGAACCAAAGCAGCCTGAAGCCAAGACTGCCGGCAGCATCGCTGATAATACGCAAACGTCCAAGTATCAGCTCAAGGACGTTGAGGAAATTGTTAGCAAGGATCCCGAGCTTACAGCGACGGTGCAGGAAATATTGGAGCATAATCAGAACCAAAAGTCGGAATTCAGCCCTATTCGCTCTTAATCTGACTTCATGAGCACAGGCCTAGCGGTAAGTTGTCCCGCTAGGTTTTTTATCCAAATTGAAAGTATAAGTTCAAATGTGTTTGTGGGATGAATTACCATTTAACTCCTGATATTTACGATTCTGCATGCCGCCTTCAGACGGTACGGTTTATTTTCCGGGCGGCCGTAAATCGAAGAAGCGAATACATAATTAGTAAAGCTTTTTTATAGATCATTTATTAGGCTCCCAATTGTAAAACCAAAGAAAGGAATACGCTGCCGAAATAAACTATTATCCCTCAATCTTTTTGCAACAAATTGGCCATAAAGAAGAAGAACATGCTATAATAATAGTGCTATAAACTTTTATACAATCCAAAGCACAATTAATCATATTTTTCATAATCTGTTATTAGGGTTCCAAACGACAGATGTGAAAGTAGAAGGGGGGTCCTATATGAAGATTGAGCGGTTAAGTTCGGATAAAATAAGAATTTTCCTAACCTTTGACGATTTGACCGAACGCGGTATTCAGAAGGAAGATATGTGGCGAGAAATTCCCAAGGTTCATGAACTGTTCAGCGAAATGATGGAGCAGGCTTATTCGGAACTCGGGTTCGACGCGACAGGTCCCCTTGCTGTAGAAGTGTTCGCACTGCCTGCCCAAGGAATGGTGGTCATCGTTACGAGAGGGAAGATGAACGGCTCCGATTCCCAGGACTCTCTCTTGGATGAAGAGGAAGATATCTATGAGATGGAGGTAACACTGGAGCAAAGCGATACGATCTCCTACGTCTTCCATGACTTTGAAGAGCTGCTCAGAATGGCGAAGGTGATTAACCCGCTCGTTAAGGACGGCGGTACGCTTTACTCTTACCAGAATAAATGGATTCTTCAGCTTGATCCTGCAGGAATGGATGAGAAAGACAGTAATTACCAGGCGATTATTGCTGTTTTGTCGGAATATGGGGACGCAGCTTCGGTAACTCCGGCTGTATTGGAGGAATACGGGAAAGCAGTCATCCGGCAGGACGCCATTCAAGTTTTGTGTACTCATTTCAAGTGACATAAATATTTCAGGCATCTTCAAAAACTTCTGTTTTTGACGGATGCTTTTTGCTGCGTCAGGAATCCCGGGGCTTAGCGCTGTATAACCAGACTTGGCTTCGATCCATATAGAACTTTATTATCCTCGTGGACCAGGCAGATACCGGCGGGCGTTCATCATTCCAAATCCTATACACGACCCGTCATCCTGTGTGGACAAGCCTGAAAAAATGTCGAAATCCGGTTGATTTTGTGGAAACATCCTGAGGCTTGGTGGTATGCTAGTAACAGCGACTGCTGGATAGAGACGACGGTGATTGGCCGCGGGGCGGCTTAGCACGATCATTCTTTGAACGGAGTGGAATCCATGGGAGGAACAGAAAATTTAAATGTGTTGCATTCGACTCAAGTAGTAGTGAAAGAGGCACTGACCAAACTGGGTTATTCGGAGGAAATGTTCGAGCTTCTCAAAGAACCGTTACGTATGCTTACCGTCCGCATTCCCGTCCGGATGGATGACGGCAAGATTAAAGTCTTTACCGGATACCGGGCGCAGCATAACGATGCCGTAGGCCCCACTAAAGGAGGAGTTCGCTTTCATCCCGACGTGACCGAGGACGAAGTGAAGGCTCTGTCCATCTGGATGAGTCTGAAGTGCGGCATTGTTAACTTGCCGTACGGCGGGGGTAAGGGTGGTATCATCTGTGACCCGAGAGAGATGTCGTTCGGCGAATTGGAGAGGCTGAGCCGCGGCTATGTCAGAGCCATCAGCCAATTGGTCGGACCGACCAAGGATATTCCGGCGCCCGATGTGATGACGAACTCCCAGATCATGGCTTGGATGCTGGATGAATACAGCCGGATTCGCGAATTTGACGCTCCGGGATTCATTACCGGAAAGCCGATTGTGCTTGGTGGCTCGCAGGGAAGGGAAACGGCGACGGCCAAAGGGGTTACCATCATGATCGATCAGGCGCTCAAGAAGCGGGGAATAGATGTGAAGGATGCCCGGATCATTATCCAAGGATTCGGCAATGCGGGAAGCTACCTGGCTAAGATGATGCACGAAGCGGGAGCCAAAGTGCTCGGTATTTCAGACGTATATGGCGCGCTCTATGACGAGAAGGGCCTGGATATAGAATATTTGCTCGATCGAAGAGATTCCTTCGGGACAGTCACCAAATTATTCAGCAACACGATTTCGAATAAAGAGCTTCTCGAACAGCCTTGCGATATACTTGTTCCTGCCGCGATCGAGAATCAGATTACTCATGAGAACGCCCATCTGATCAAAGCGGGAATTGTCGTTGAGGCCGCCAACGGACCGACAACGCTCGAGGCGACCAAAATATTGACGGAACGGGGAATACTTCTTGTTCCTGACGTTCTGGCCAGTGCCGGAGGCGTAGTCGTATCTTATTTCGAGTGGGTCCAGAACAATCAGGGCTATTACTGGACGGAGGAAGAGGTTTACAAGAAGCTTCATGAGGTTATGATTCAAGGCTTCGAGAACGTTTATCAATTGCATCAGACACGCGGAGTAGATATGAGATTGGCCGCTTATATGGTAGGAGCAAGAAAAATGGCGGAAGCGGCGAAATTCCGGGGCTGGGTCTAAATGCTCTGGCTGTCGCTTCTGACGGCTGCGATTGCGCCAGGAATGGCACTCCTAGTTTACTTTTATCTTAAGGACCGGTATGATCCCGAGCCTGTGCACATGGTGGCCAGAATGTTTTTGTTCGGGGCGCTGCTCGTGTTTCCGACCATGGTGCTGCAGCGGGCGCTTGTCCTTGGATTGGGAGAGAGTCCTGTATTATATTCCTTCGTATATTCTGCCGGAGTTGAAGAGTTTTTTAAATGGTTCGTGCTTTACTTCGTTCTATACAAGCATGCGTTTTTCGATGAGCCTTACGATGGAATTGTATATTCCGTTGCCGTATCGGCGGGTTTTGCGACGGTGGAGAATGTTTTTTACGCGCTGTTGAATTTTGTCACATTCTCGGATTTGCTCCTTCGGGCTTTGCTCCCCGTTTCGGGTCATGCTCTGTTCGGAGTATCCATGGGATATCATCTGGGCAGAGCGAAGTTTTCCCAACAGCGAGAGAAACGCTTTCTACTATTTGCCATATGTATCCCTATATTGTATCACGGGTTATTCGATTACATCCTGCTGCTGAGAACCAACTGGATGTTTTTGATCGCTGTGTTTATGGTATTTTTGTGGGTAAGAAGCTTGCGCAAGGTGCGCAAAGCGAATGACAGATCCTCCCGTCGGCACCTTCATCCGCAGGAAGAGGTTAAAATGTCCACATTCAGCTAATAATGACGGATATCAGAATTAGTTGAATACCTTTCGGGAAGGATGGATGAGGCTTGCATCCACGTGTCAAAGTAAGCATCCGCTGCAAAGCGTGCGGTGAGCGGTTCGTGCTGAAGGGAAACCGGGAGAAGGGACGGATCGAAACCGGGTTCAAACGTTGTTTGTGCGATAATGAAAGAGATTTTGATATCGACATACTGGATTACGACTGAGAACAGAGGCTGTGAAGCCTCTGTTTTGTTGTTTTGACCTTCCATAGCCTGTGGGTAGGGCGATTAATCTATCCCTCCGGGCATGAATAAAGCCTTTCCTTTTAACGAAAGCTATGTGCATCTAATGCTGATTTAAAAGGAGAGAATATAAGTATGTATAAGCGATTGAGCGCTGTAATGTTCCCGATACTACTCATTGCTCTAATCGGAACGGGGGTGTGGGGCTACCAGGAGAACCGGGAGAAGAATACGGTATTAATCAAGGCGGAGAATCAATACCAGAGAGCGTTCCATGACCTGACCGCTCACATGGATAAACTGCATACCGAGCTTGGCAATACGCTCGCAGTGAATTCCGGATCCCACGATATGTACCGGAAAGGGCTTGTCAATGTCTGGAGAATTACCAGTCAGGCGCAGAATGAAATCAGCCAGCTTCCTTTAACACTGCTGCCCTTCAATAAAACGGCTCTTTTTCTGGACAATATCTCCAAATTTTCGTACCGTACTGCTGTAAGAGATCTATCCAAGCAGCCTCTGAATGAGGAAGAATCGAAGGCTTTGTTTACCCTATATGAAAGGGCCAAAGAGATCAGAGACGAGCTGCGAGGCGTCCAGGATCAGATTATCGCCAACAATCTGCGCTGGATGGATGTAGAGGTGGCGGTAGCTTCGCAAGGGCAGAAGCTGGACAACGTCATTGTGGACGGTTTTCAATTGGTGGACCAGAAGGTAAGCCAATATCCGGAAGTGGATTGGGGACCGACGATGGCTACCGTTAACCAGGACAAGTCGTTCTCCGCTTTATCGGGAGACGAAGTGACAGCGGAAGAGGTGAAGCAACGGGCCGTACAATTTCTTGGAGTTCAGGATGACGGAAGCCTGCAGGTTAATGAGAATGGAGCCGGCACCGAGGCGAACACCTTCTCCGTGTCCGGCGTGAAGCCGGGTACCGACCGGGAAGTCCACCTGGATTACACGAAGAAGGGCGGCCAGTTGATCTGGTATATGGCACCGAGAGAAGTTACGGAGAAGACGATAGACCTTCGGGCAGCCCGCGATTCGGCATTGGAGTTTCTGGATCATCACGGCTTTTCTACGATGGCTCCGGTGTCTGTAGACGAATATGCCAATGTAGCGAGTCTTACCTTTGCCAACCGGATTAACGACGTAGTGGTGTATCCCGAGAAGATGGTTGTTGAAGTGGCCCTGGACAACGGGGAAGTACTTGGACTGCATGCCGCCGATTATGTTCTCGAGCACAAGGACAGGGAGATCGGGAAGCCATCCTTAACCGAGGAAGAAGCACGCAAATCGTTAAATACGCAATTTGAGGTGACGGGAACCCGTTTATGTCTCATTCGCAACGATATGGATCAGGAAACGCTCAGCTATGAATTTACTGGAAAAGTTAACGGCTCAAACTATAAAATATTTATAAATGCAAACAGCGGTGTTGAGGAAAAAGTGGAGCCCCTGCGCCAGCAAGATGTTGTAGCAGCTCAATAAAAACCGGCGGTAAATATTGGGAAGGAGTCCTTGAGTTCCAGGGCTTCTTCTTTTTTTTGCTTGTAAAGGGCTTTTTTGTCAAGAAAAAAATGGTATAATAGAACTAGGTATTAATACCTATTGGGAGGTGGAGGACTTGCTTCCAGATATCAATCAAGTTATTTCGTTATACATTCTGTCCTGTGGCGAGGATGGAACCGGACAAGAATATAAATCGCGTATAGCCGATGTTTCGGACGATGCTCTGGATATCCAAATTCCTATTCACGAAACAACCGGCCGTTTAAAGCGTCTACATATAGGAGATGAATTGGAAATCGTATTTATTGCCGAAGGAGGAATGAAATATTATTTTCCATCCCGCGTCCTCGGTTACCGCAAAGATAACATAGACTTAATTAGATTGAAGAAACCCGAACCGGGTACAGTGAGCAAAATTCAGCGGCGCAGCTTCCTTCGCGTCCCCGCTCAGCTGGAGTTGATTATGGAGGTACAAGGGCGGCCTGCGGTTCGTGCCATCACGGAAGATATAAGCGGTGGAGGAGTTTCCTTCCGTTGTCCGGGTGAACTGTCCTATTCCCAAGGAGGACTAGTGGAGGGTCGGCTTAAGCTGCCTCAGTCAATGGAAGAGGTCCGGTTTGCAGGCCATATGGTGCGGCGAGCAGAGTCAGAGAACGGAAAACCAATCATTATAGTACAGTTTGCGGAAATCGCCGAACGGGATCGACAGAGCATCATCCGATATTGTTTCAAAAAGCAGATCGATATCCGTAAAAGGTGATGTTTTTGCAATGATGACTTTGATTATGGTATAATCTTGAGCGTTGGCAGGCTTCTTGCGCCTGTTTTGGATGACCGGATCAGGTTATATTATCGGGCAGAGAAGAGATTTTTCCAGCTTTATCTGCCGGGTTATAGTCAACGGTCTGTTATCTTTCTTATTGCCCGGGGCCGCTATTGGACCTGTGCAATATAGAAGGAAAGTATTAAGCGGTTGGCAGATTTTATGGGAGGCACTACTTTTGGAGAAAATTAATGTTGCTCTAGACGGCCCTGCAGGAGCGGGCAAAAGCACGGTAGCTCGGCACGTGGCTAAAGCTATGGATTATATTTACGTCGATACGGGAGCTATGTACCGGGCAATCACCTGGAAAGCGCTTCAACTTGGAATTCGTCCTGAAGATACAGAAGCGGTTATCGAAACCGCACGTAATATGAAACTGGAATTGTTCGCTCACGAGTCCGGACAACAGGTTTATGTGGACGGAGAGAATGTGACAGAGCTTATCCGGTCGCAAGAGGTGAACCGGGCCGTATCCATCATTGCACAAATTCCTGAAGTGCGGCAGCTGCTTGTGGAGAAGCAGAAGAAAATAGCCGCGGCCAAAGGGGTCGTCATGGATGGAAGAGATATAGGTTCCTCAGTGCTTCCCGACGCCGAGGTGAAGATTTTCTTAACTGCAAGTCCGAGAATTCGTGCTGAACGCCGCTTCAAGGAAATGAATCAGCCGGGAATCGACCTGGACGAGCTGGAGAAGCAAATTTGCCAAAGAGACGAGATGGATCGTAATCGGGTACATTCTCCGCTTGTTCAAGCTGAAGATGCGGTGCTTCTAGACACTTCGGACATGGATTTGAACGAGGTGGTTGAAGCGGTGCTCAAGCTATGCCGATCTAAAGTGACGGGGGAAGGTAATTAATGCTGTATCGTGTATGCAGAGCCTTATTAAGGGGGATTTTTGCCGTCCTGTACCGATTGGAAGCCAAGGGACTGGAAAATATTCCGGAAAGCGGTCCTGTGATTCTGTGTGCCAATCATATCAGCAATTTCGACCCTCCGGTTGTCGGCATACCTGTTAACCGCAAGGTCCACTATATGGCGAAGCAGGAATTATTCAACATTCCGGGATTCGGATGGCTCATTCACAAGCTCGGGGCTTTCCCGGTCAAACGGGGAGGAGTCAGCAAGGAATCGATCCGCCTGTCCATTCAGCTGTTGAAAGACGGCAACGTCCTCGGGATTTTTCCGGAAGGAACCCGCAAGAATGCAGGGGGAATGGGGAAGAAAGGGGCCGCCATGCTGGCTATTAAAGCCCAGGCGACCGTCATTCCGGTCGGCATCGTCGGCAGCTACGCTCCTTTTTCTAAAATGATCGTGCTTTATGGGGCGCCAGTTGATCTAACCGAATTCGCTGAAGGCGGCTCGGAGGATTTGGAAAAAGCGACCGAGAAGATCATGACAACGATTCGCGCGATGATCGCCGATCATAAAAATTCGGCGAAAAATTGATTGCTGCGCATGGACATGGTATCTTGGAATTATACAGCTTTTAAAAAATTGTCTATCATGCCCATCTTTACATATATGGGTTGCTAAACGAGGAGGTAATTGACAATGTCTGAGGAAACAAAAATGCATGAGAACACACCTGAAGAAAACACGGAGGCCAACGCGGAGCAAACCGCAGAGGCGGAAGCAGGATATGCCAACATTACCGCACTGAAAAAAGGCGATACCGTACAAGGTAAAGTCGTTAAAGTAGATAACGATCAAGCATTTGTCGATATCGGCTACAAATATGACGGAATCATCCCATTGCGCGAGCTGTCTTCCATTCCGCTGGAAAATGCGGCTGCTGCCGTAGAAGTAGGTCAAGAGGTGGAATTGAAGGTAGTAACGATTGATGACGAGAAGGAGAAGCTCGTCTTGTCCAAGCGTGCTGTCGACAGCGAGAAGGCTTGGGATGAATTGCAAGCTAAGCTGGACAGCCAGGAAACGATCGAAGCCGCTGTGGCCGACGTCGTTAAAGGCGGTCTTGTCGTAGACGTAGGACTTCGCGGCTTTGTTCCCGCCTCGATGGTGGAGCGCCATTATGTCGAAGATTTCAGTGACTATAAAGGACGCACCCTGCGCCTGAAAGTGAAAGAGCTCGATCGCGAGAAGAACAAAGTCATCCTGTCCCAGAAGGATGTTCTGGATGAAGAATTCGAAGCCAACAAGCAAAGAATTTTGAACAGCATCGAAGTAGGGCAGGAAATTGAAGGAGCCGTTCAGCGTCTGACTCCTTTCGGCGTATTCGTAGACATCGGCGGAATCGATGGGCTGGTCCATATTTCGGAAATGGCTTGGCATCATGTTGAGCAGGCATCCGAGCTTGTTAAGGAAGGCGATATTGTGAAGGTGCAGGTGCTTAAGGTAGATCCGGAGAACGAGCGGATCAGCCTGAGCATGAAGGCTGTTCAACCCGGACCTTGGGAGCAGCTCGGCGATCACATTCAACCAGGGGCCATCGTACCCGGTACGGTTAAGCGTCTTGTAAGCTTCGGAGCGTTTGTTGAGATTGCTCCGGGAGTTGAGGGGCTTGTCCACATTTCTCAAATCGCTCACCGTCATATCGGAACCCCGCATGAGGTACTGGAAGAAGGACAGGAAATCAATGTTAAAATTCTGGACCTCAATCCTGCGGAAAAGCGTGTCAGCCTGAGCATTAAAGAAACGGAAGAAGCTCCTGCCGCTCCGCCGAAATCGGAGAAGCCCCGCAAGGAGAAAGATTCTGCCAATGATTATGTGGCTCAACCTAACCAAAGCCTGAGCCTGACGCTCGGCGAGCGTTTCGGCGACAAGCTGAGCAAGTTTAAGTAATACTACCATCGACAGACGGGTCTGCGGATCCGTCTGTTTCTTTGCAGTTCGCCATTCAGCATCCTGGTACTGATCCGACATAAAGTTGGATCAGTACCAGGATGCTTTTTTCTATTTCGGACAAGGGCAGGATGGGAAACGGCCTATTGATCCATACTAAAATTGCAAGTGTCAGGGAAAAATATAGCGCAGGTGAGCCGAAATGAATCCGGGATACTTGTCCTACATATTAATTTGTATAACCGTTATCTTGTTGGTGAGCGGTTGGAAGGATGCACTGCTTAGAGGCGTTTCCGCCAGAGCGATCACTTTGTTTTTCATCGGCTGCTTTGCCCTTTCCGAAGTGAAGTTTTCTCTCGGGCAATGGACAATAAGCGGACCCTACGCCGGACTTGTTATCTTGTTCTTCTTCTTGCTGTTGGCCCTTCCCGAAGAGATATCCGTCTTCTACTTGATGGCCTGCGGACTTACACTCGGCCTGTTTTATTTCCTTGCGAACGGAATATCGCTATCTTTGGCCGGGCTGCCCGGAAGCTCCCAGCTTTGGTTGGGCTTGCTCATCGGTTTGCTTGTTATCAGCCTGTATCGAAATCCGATTGCCCAATTGGCCTGTATCACTCTATGCATTCTTTCCGGCAGTTTGCTGCAAATGTATTCCCATGCTTCATTGGCCGGTTATAGACTCGGCTTCGGGCATATGAAGGATCATTGGTGGCTGTTTGCCTTCAGCGCGAGAATCATAACGGCAGCGTTGGGATACATTGCTTTGATGACAAGAACGTGGTTCCAGCAATGGACAGAGGCCCGGAAGGAGAAAGAATAGCATGCGCTTAATTATCGAGAACCAATTTCTGACCGGGGTAATCATAGGAGTTTTATACGGAGTATTGACCCGTATCATGCTTCTTCGTACAGATTACCGTCAATATCCTACTTATCCTCACGGCCGGATAATCCATATTTCGTTGGGAGTGATTGCGGCAGGCCTTGGTGCTGTAGCGGTCCCTTCTTTGCTCGGCAAAGATTATACGGCCGTTACATTTCTCTCGCTGGCAGCCCAGCAGTTTCGCGACGTCCGCAATATGGAGAGGGAAACCTTGTCCAAGCTGGATGAGATGGAGCTCGTACCACGGGGAGCATCTTATATCGAAGGCATTGCAATGGTATTCGAAGGGAGGAATTACCTGGTTATTTTTACCGCATTCGTGACGACGCTGCTCAGTGTTTTGTTCGCCTGGTATTGGGGAGTTCTGTTCGGTTTGTTGGCATTATTCATAAGCTTCCGGTTCCGGTCGGGCAAGACGGTAGGCGCTATTGCGGATGTCCGCTGTGCGGAAGTGAGAGTGGAAGGCCCCAATCTGTATGTCGGAGACATTTATATCATGAACGTGGGCCTGGAGGAATCGCAGAAGCTGATTGCCAAGCGAGGATTGGGGTTGATCGCCACTCCGAGAAGCACCAACGGCCGGTTAGCTCTGGCCAATCTTGGACAGCGGCAGGCGCTGCTGCATGACTTGTCAACCATCTTGGGGATTTACCGCGATTCCGGAGAGCCGTCCCTTATCCCCTTGTCGAAGCTGGACATTAACGATGGCCGGCTGGGCGTCTTCCTCATGCCTATCGACAGAGACGGGACAAAGGCGGAGAAAGTATTCCTCAACGTTCCACTGCTGGAAAGTGCGATAAAGATGCCCAACCAGGCGAAAATATAATCCGGATTTGCGGAGGCAAGTACAGCAGGAAAAACGAGGAAAGACAAGAAAGCCTGCCATCACCGGTTAGTTGGAAAGGATGATGAAGACGATGGACATCAAGCCGATTCTGGCTATTATAACGATGCACAAAGACAAGGTCAACGCGGGCGGAGCCCCTTTATTTATTACGGAAAATAAAGAGGAGCTGCAGACGGTAGCCTTCAAGCTGGAGAAAATACTGGATGCCATGGCCCATGATTTAGAGAACGGGACGATGATCATCGTTAAACATTAATTAGCCATTTATAAGCATTTTTGCTATGATGGAGAATGGATAAAAAAGAGTAAGCATGGAGTATAGGGAGTGGATGGAATGGCAAAACCCGTTATTGCCATCGTTGGCCGTCCCAATGTCGGCAAGTCAACGATCTTCAATTGGATCGTGGGCGACCGGATGGCCATCGTGGAAGATAAACCCGGGATTACAAGAGACAGGCTATACGGAACCGGTGAATGGCTCGGAACATCCTTTAATGTCATCGATACCGGCGGTATAGAATTGGATGGAGAAGATTCGATCCTTAGATCGGTGCGGGTTCAAGCCGAATTAGCGATAGAAGAGGCCGATGTCATTCTGTTCATGGTGGACGGCAAGGCAGGCGTCACGCCGGACGATGAAGAAATCGCGCGCATCCTGTTCAAATCGGGCAAGCCGGTTGTGCTGGCCGTTAATAAAGTGGACAATATCCAGAGACAGGAGCTCATTTATGAGTTTTACAGCCTGGGCTTCGGCGATCCGATTGCCATCTCGGGTGCTCACGGGTTGGGATTGGGAGACATGCTGGAAGCCGCAGCCCGACATTTTCCCCCGGAGACGGAGGATCCTTATGGCGATGAGGTTATCAAGGTTGCTTTGATCGGCCGCCCCAACGTCGGCAAATCTTCTCTGGTTAATGCCATATTGGGTGAAGAAAGGGTCATTGTCAGTGATGTCGCCGGGACGACTCGCGATGCGATAGATACCCCGTTCGAGAAAGACGGACAGCAGTATGTGCTGATCGATACGGCCGGAATGCGCAAGCGGGGCAAAGTATATGAAACAACGGAGAAATACAGCGTCATGAGGGCGATGAAGGCGATAGAACGCGCCGACGTGGCTCTGATAGTCATTAACGCGGAGGAAGGAATTATCGAGCAGGATAAACATATTGCCGGGTACGCCCATGAGGCCGGCAAGGCCAGCATCTTCGTTGTCAACAAGTGGGATGCGATTGAGAAAGACGACAAATCTACACAGCAGTTTACGCAAAAAATAAGAGATCATTTTTTGTTCATGCCTTATGCGCCGGTGCTTTTCGTTTCGGCGAAGACGAAGCAGAGGCTGAACAGGCTGATGCCGGTTGTGTCTGAGGTGGCTGAGAATCATGCGGCACGCATAACGACGCACCTGTTGAATGATGTCATTATGGATGCCGTAGCGATTAATCCGCCGCCAACCGACAAAGGTAAAAGACTGCGAATCAATTATGTGACTCAAGTAGCTGTCAAGCCTCCCACTTTCGTTATATTCGTTAACAACCCCGAATTGATGCATTTTTCCTATGAGCGGTATTTGGAGAACAAAATACGGGGGTCGTTTAACTTCGAGGGGACTCCGGTACGAATCATTACTCGCAAAAAGTCTTCGGATGAATAAGGTTAAGGGGGAGCGCGAGTGCAAGTTTTTGCAGCATTGATTATCAGTTATCTTCTTGGTTCCATCAGCTTCAGCTTTCTTGCGGGGAAGCTGCTGAAGGGAATCGATATCCGCAAGCATGGAAGCGGTAACGCCGGGGCAACCAATACTTTGAGAATATTGGGCAAGGGACCGGCCATCGCTGTGCTTGCTCTGGATGTGATTAAAGGAATCGCCGCAGTATGGATTGGACGATGGCTCGGAGGAGAAAACGATTGGGTGCCGGTATGGGCCGGACTTTCCGTTATTGCAGGGCATAACTGGCCGGTATATTTCGGCTTTAAAGGGGGCAAAGGGATAGCGACCGCTATCGGCGTGACGGCGACCCTCTGCTTCCTGCCCGCTCTGTTTGCCGGAATTATTGCCATCGGCTCTATATTCATAACAAGGTACGTATCGTTGGGTTCTCTTATTTTTACTGGCCTACTTCCTATTTCTATATGGATAATGGGAGAACCTCTACCGGTATTGATCGGCAGCTTGCTTATTGCCGTATTTTCCTTTGTCCGTCACCGGACGAATATTATGAAGCTGATTCGCGGACAGGAGAACAAGCTGGGAAGCAAACGATGATCCCGCTGGGATCGTGAAGGAAGGAGCAGGAATACGATGGGAAAAAGCAAAACAACGGTCCTTGTAGCCGGAAGCTGGGGAACGGCGCTTGCAACGGTTCTGGCTTCGAATAACCACGAGGTCGTCCTGTGGACCCGGTCCGGACAGCAGGCGGAGGAAATCAACCGGACTCATCGCAACAGCCGGTTTCTGAAGGATACCGTGCTGCCTGACAATATTACAGCCACTACCTCCATCGAAGAGGCGGTCCGGGATTCGCGGGCTGTTCTTGTGGTCTCGCCTTCGCATGGCATGCGGGAGGTTGTTCGTCAAATCCGTCCTTGGCTTCGTCCCGATTCGTTATTAATTCATGCAACCAAAGGCTTCGAAGCGGATTCGCTCAAGCGCATGTCCACTGTCATCAGCGAGGAGCTGCCGGAATACGACCATGACCGAATTGTCGTATTGTCCGGTCCGAGTCATGCCGAGGAAGTGGTTCAGAAGAGCCCTACAACCGTGGTAGTGGCCGCTCAATGTCTGGAGACCGCATATGCGGCTCAAGATTTGCTGAATAACTCGTATTTTCGCGTTTATACGAATCCGGACGTCAGCGGCGTGGAAATCGGCGGCGCTCTGAAGAATATCATTGCTCTCGGAGCAGGGATGTCGGATGGCCTCGGCTTTGGGGATAATGCCAAGGCGGCGCTGATGACCCGCGGGTTGGCAGAGATCGCTCGGCTCGGCGCGGCGATGGGTGCCAGTCCTCTCACGTTCGCCGGTCTGGCGGGTGTCGGCGACTTGATCGTCACCTGCACCAGCCGGCACAGCCGGAATTGGCGTGCGGGCCATATGCTTGGACAGGGAGCCGCTCTGGAAGAAGTACTGGAAACTATGGGCATGGTCGTCGAAGGCGTGAAGACAACCAAGGCCGCTTACGCACTATCCGGCAAATATCAGGTCGAAATGCCGATTACAGCGGCTTTGTATGAGGTATTGTTCAATGGCAAACAGGCTAAAGATGCGGTAGAGGATTTAATGGGCCGCGTTCCAACGCATGAAATGGAAGAAGTGGCGCAGAGCGGACACCTTCGCTGGAATTAGATAGTACCCCGCCTACACATTTGCCGCTTTTCGTACATATTATACCTTAGTGCAACGAAGACTGGACTAAGGGAGGGGAAAGGATGAGCGGCAAACAAAACCCCAAAGACATATTGAACGTGGTCAAGAACAAGACCGGAAAATCCATTTCCGAGAGAGATATTCAGAAGCTGGCCAGTGGAGTGAAGCCGTCCACCTTGCAGAGCGAAGAGCAGCTCCGGCAGTTGATCCGCCAAGTATCGTCTCTGGTCAATGTGAAAGTGTCGGAATCCACTATGAATGATATTATTCAAGCGGTAAAAAGCAGCAAAGTGAATCCGAACAGTCTGGAGCAATTGATGAAAATGATATCCAAAAAATAATCTTGATTGAGGAATAGGGGCCGAGAAATCGGTCCTTTATTTTTTGCGGAATAACAGGGCTATTAAATCTCATGGAATCGAAGAGCTCTTATTTTCCCTGCCGTGTACACAGCTTGGATGTCCACACAATTGTCACCGATTTGTTGGTTAGACCGGATTACAAAAACAATTAGCAGAATGATATAATACATAAGATGCGGATTTTGGAAAGAGAGGTTATCAAATCTTGAGCAGTTTGGATAAAATGTGGGCATCGTTCGTTGCGATGGGCTTGATGCTGGTCGCTACCGTGCTGATTACGTATGCCAGACAAAAAACCAAAGGCTTTGTCCGATTTATCCTTTCTCTTATTGCGTTTCTTCTTTTTGTTCCGATTTTGCTGTACATGCTGCTTTCCATGATTTAACTGACATTGGAGGTAATCGAAGAATGCTCGAGCTTGTGGGCCGCTTTGGGAAGAAAACGGTACAACCTGAAACGGGCCTGTCCATTCTTGAACTGGCCCTTAAAAATAATGTAGACTGGGGATTTTCCTGTACAAGGGGGACTTGTGCCCGCTGCAGGTGCTACATTTCGCAAGGAATGGAATTACTCGAGGAACCTACGGAAGCGGAAATTGCCCGTCTGGATCCGGAGGAATTCGATGAGGGGTTCCGCCTCGGCTGTCAGGCCAGAATTAAAGAAATCGGACCGATTAAGGCTACCAACAAGACCTATTTCTAGAAGTCCGCACCAGGAAACGGAGGAGAAATCCGATCCCGCCGGACCCCACCTATTTTGAATGATTGAAATCGAACCCGGGCTCTTGCTGAAAGACCCCGGTCATTTCACTTTTCAGCTGCAGGTGCGGAATAAAGAATGGAAACCTATAGATGAGATGGTTATACTGTCTAACATCGTAAGAATCTGCTGAGAAGTTTAGTTTGGAGATTAGACCGGAAGGCGCGGTATACGATGAAGCTTGACGATAATGTAGAATACGCGATCAGAGTTATGGACGGGAAGCTGAAGAAAGCCCGCCACGACACCGTGTGGCTGCTTGGAGGAAGCAGCGGACTTCTGCTGCAGGGAGTCGATTTATCGCGGCAGCCCAGAGATATTGATGTATACACAGATTCGAAGGATGCGGAGGAGATTTATTCTCTGCTTAACGATTTCGCGACGGACAAGCTTGGGCCGAGTGAGACGGAAATTTATTCCTCCCGGCTTGCTCACTTCCATATTGCGGGCATGCCGCTAGAGCTGGTCTCGGATTTTCGGATTTCAACCGCTGCCGGCAGCTATCATGTCAATGTAGGCGCTTTGTTTCCTTACAGCCCGGAGGTTGGCTTGGGCGGATGTAAGGTACGTTTGATGCCGCTGGCTCATGAGCTGGTCTTTAACGTCCTCCGGGCGAGGGAGGATCGGTATGAGCCAATTGCCGCGAGAATGAAGCAGGCTCCCGATCAATACTTTCCCGCCTTGGAACGTATTGTGGAAGATAATCGGTTGACTCCGTCCGTTGTTGAGCAAATCAGCCGTTTGACAGAAGTTTGAAAATAAGGTAATATCCACTCCGATAAGCTCGGCAGGAATATGCCGTCGCATAAAGCCGGGAAAGGAAGATAGGATGAACGAGGTACGGTTTTGGCCTGATGAGAGGCAGATTAACGTTCGTCCAGGAACGACTTTGCTGGAGGCGGGCCGCAGGGCCAAGGCCCATATACGCACACGCTGCGGCGGAAGAGCCGCCTGCCTGATGTGCAAAGTCAAGGTGCCGGACCAGTCTGGGCTTACCCCTGCTAACCTGAACGAGAAGCAGAAGCTTGGCTCCCTGATTGGGGATGGATTCCGACTGGCATGTCAGGCTAGAGTAGCCGGGAATGTAGAGGTTCATATCCCGGAGGATCCGCTCAAGGCAGCGGTTCGCAAGCTGTTAGCCGAGAGGCAGGAGGAGGACGGGCTGAACATGCCCGGAAAGGATGAATGAGATGATAGCTGACTTGCGTTGGTCTAGACGCTGGAGGCAGCCGTTAACCGGTCTGATGCTGATACTGACGGTTATGCTGCTTAGCGGCTGCATGTATTCCGGCGAGGTGAAGAAGCGGAATGCTCCGGCCTCGGGGGAATTTATTGTCATTGTGCAGAATGCCGTTGACCAGTATAAAGAAAGAACCGGAGTACTGCCTATCAAAAATAAGGAAAGCGATACGCCAATATACGAAAAGTATTTCATTGATTTCAACAAACTGACTCAGTCCAACCTGCTGAGCATGGTTCCGACGAATTCGTTCGAGAACGGAGGAACCGCCATCTACGTTCTGGTGGATGTTGAAACAGAGCCCAAGGTGAAGCTGATGGATCTGCCCCTGTATCAGCAAATGGTGGATATTCAGCGAGAAGTATTCGCTTATAGGGACAAGCAGGGAAAGCTCCCTAAGGGGGAGAAGGTTGCGGAAGGCGTCTATTTGCTCGATTTTGAGCAGTTACGGATGAAGAAGCCGGTGATCCAGAGCCCGAATTCCGGCCAGACGCTTCCTGTTTTGGTGGAAGATACGGGTGACGTCTATATTGATTATGCACTCGATATAATGAAGGTAATGGAAAAGAAAGGTTCGGAAACGATCGGTCCCGATACGGATCTGCGCGAAATTCTTGTTGCGGAATCCTTGTTTGTGCCGGCGTGGTCCCTACCTTATAAATGGATTGACGGTATGCCCAAATTGGTAAACTCTTTCGGACAGAGCTGAATGCCCGATTTGAGAGAGGCAAGCTGTTACGCGAACTGCTTAATCCAAGCTCCGATAAACTCTATGGTCATTGATCTATGACTATAGAGTTTTTTTTGTAGAATAACCTGTTGCTCTCTCACATATATGATAGAAGTAGCCTTCTTTTATTGGGGGTTGGTCGAAAACTCCTTAGGAAAAGGAAGCGAGGGGGTTAAATGTTGTCATAATCCATAAACCTGTACATATAGTAGTACTAGTCCAATGTATGTACGAGTGTGGCCGCACACGAACCGATCCGGGAACGTTCTCCGGTTCGTCCAAAGCGCGTGCTTCGTCAATAAACCTTGTAGGAGGGGATCTTTTTGGAGAAAATCGATATTTTTAAGGACATCGCGGAACGAACCGGCGGTGACATCTACCTAGGAGTCGTGGGAGCGGTCCGCACTGGGAAATCAACATTCATCAAGCGGTTTATGGAAGCAGGAGTATTGCCAAATATTCGCAATGAGGCGGACCGTGTGCGCGCGACGGATGAGCTGCCGCAAAGCGCCGCTGGAAGAACCATTATGACGACGGAGCCGAAGTTCGTTCCTAACAATGCGGTGCAAATCACCGTGACGGAAGGGTTAAATGTCAATGTGCGCCTGGTGGATTGCGTCGGTTATGCGGTGGAAGGGGCCAAGGGATACGAGGATGAGAACGGCCCGAGAATGATTTCGACCCCATGGTTCGACGATCCGATTCCGTTCCAGGAAGCGGCCGAGATCGGCACGCGCAAGGTCATTCAAGAGCATTCCACACTCGGGGTTGTCATTACAACGGACGGCAGCATTTCGGAAATTCCACGTTCCTCCTACGTAGAGGCCGAGGAAAGGGTCGTCGCCGAGCTGAAGGAAGTCGGCAAACCGTTCATCCTGATCATTAATACGATGAAACCATACAGTGATTCCGCACAGGAGCTT
Organism: Paenibacillus sp. SAFN-117; assembly: GCF_051966115.1. Taxonomy (NCBI): domain Bacteria; kingdom Bacillati; phylum Bacillota; class Bacilli; order Caryophanales; family Paenibacillaceae; genus Paenibacillus; species Paenibacillus sp. SAFN-117. The sequence goes on along the minus strand of NZ_JBQCLK010000004.1, from coordinate 117,027 downwards.
CGTCATGAATTGGCCGCCAAATACGATATCCCGGTTATGGCGATGAGTGTAGCGACAATGGGCGAAGAAGAATGTATGTCCGTTCTTCGCGAGGTGCTCTACGAATTCCCTGTTCACGAAGTGAACGTCAACCTGCCCAGCTGGGTCATGGTTCTGAAGGAAAACCATTGGCTGCGCACCAGCTTTGAGAGCTCGGTCAGAGAGACTGTACAGGACATCCGCAGGCTGCGGGATGTAGACCGGGTCGTGGGGCAATTCTCGGAATATGACTTTATTGACAGGGCGGCTTTGGCCGGAATGAACATGGGTCAGGGCGTCGCCGAGATCGACTTGTACGCTCCGGACGAATTGTATGACAAAATATTGATGGAAGTCGTCGGGGTGGAAATCCGCGGCAAAGATCATCTGCTGCAATTGATGCAGGAATTCACTCATGCGAAGAGGGAGTATGACCAATTTGCGGAAGCGTTGGAAATGGTGAAGACAACCGGCTACGGCATCGCTCCTCCGACTCTTGCGGAAATGGCGCTTGACGAACCCGAATTGATCCGTCAGGGCTCTCGCTTCGGGGTTCGGTTGAGGGCAACGGCGCCATCCATTCACATGATTCGGGTAGACGTGGAATCCGAATTCTCGCCGATCATCGGCACCGAGAAGCAAAGCGAAGAATTGGTGCGCTACCTGATGCAGGATTTCGAGGAAAATCCGCTCAAGATATGGGAATCCGATATTTTTGGACGGTCGCTGCATTCCATCGTACGCGAAGGAATTCAAGGAAAATTGGCGATGATGCCGGATAATGCGCGTTATAAACTGCAGGAAACTTTGGGCCGGATCATTAATGAAGGCTCTGGCGGTTTGATCGCAATCATCCTTTAAATAAGAGCAGGTCATGGTTTAAAGAGCACTCCCCGGAGTGTTCTTTATTTTTATTTTTTAAAAAAAGATTGTAGAATACTTGAAAATGCAACAAAGGTGTATTACTATAAATTTGTTCGTTTTTCCTTGTAAATACGTATATTTTGCGAGTAATCCGTTAACACATGGAGTAAGGACATTTAATTATCGTTGGAGGAGGTGAAAGACTATGAATAAATCCGAATTGATTGCTAAAGTGGCTGAAACGTCGGAGCTGTCCAAGAAAGACGCTACTAAGGCTGTTGAAGCCGTATTCGATGCTATTTCCGAAGCTCTGAAAAGCGGTGATAAAGTCCAATTGGTAGGTTTTGGAAACTTTGAAGTTCGTGAGCGTTCCGCGCGTAAAGGACGGAATCCGCAAACGGGTGAAGAAATCGATATCGCAGCCAGCAAAGTACCTGCGTTTAAACCAGGGAAAGCTCTGAGAGATGGAATTCAATAATCTCCTGTTTACATATCCGATTTCATAAACCGTGCCGCCTTGTCGCGCACGGTTTTTTCAACTTATAAAAGTATAAATTTCACCTTATATCTGTTCTTACCACATTAGAAAGTTTAAGTTCATTAAGCATTAAAATGGAACAAACTTTCTAATTGGCATAAAAAGCTTCCTCTAATACCGGGTTAATCATCTTCGAGATGGCTCCGTTAGGAGCTTTTTTTACATTTCATCGTTAAACACGCCTGCCCAAAGGACGATAGCCGTTTATCCTTGTTTCGAATCATTGGGCACTGCGGCAGTGGAAGCCGCCCGACAGGAAGAATACAACAAATAAGGAATAAGGTCTTGACTTACCGGTTGGGAGGCGATATACTAATTTTTGCAGCTTATGCATCGGGGTATAGCGCAGCCTGGTAGCGCGCACCCTTGGGGTGGGTGAGGTCGCAGGTTCAAATCCTGTTACTCCGATTTTATGTTCCATAACCACTTTCTTCAGTGTACTTTGTACACAGGGGAGAGTGGTTTTGCTTTATTGATCGCTATTTTTGAAAACAGCATGTCCTGCACTTCGCTTCTTTTTGATGCAATGCCTCTAACTAGATTGAGCTGATCGATTGGAAGTCGAAGATTCACTTCCCCGGTTGACATTGTCCTGTTTTTTTAGCATCATTAGGAAACAGAAGAGATTCTTCATGTTTGGGAGGATGCCGATCTTGAATAATCAAGGTGACTTTTTTATTATTAAGGCCAAGGATAATGGAGTGCATGTTATCGGGTTGACGAGAGGGAACGACACCCGGTTCCACCACACGGAGAAGCTGGACAAGGGTGAGGTTATGATCGCCCAGTTTACCGAGCATACATCGGCGGTTAAAGTGAGGGGCAAGGCAACGATCATGACGAAGTTCGGAGTCATGGAGACGGACGATTAAATGCAGTTAGCAGGCATAGCCTGCTTTTTTTCATTGTACAATGGTGGTAGGCAATCATTTATGAAGACAAGGTAATTCGCCTGAAAATCCTTATGCGGGTAAAGGGAGGTCTCTTCAAATGAAATGGCCAGCCGCCATTCTGTCGGTTTGTCTGATTACTGCCGCTATAGCATTGTTTCTCAGCACTCTGCCTCAGTGGGAGAGGTTCAATTTGATGAATGATAACGAGCTGGCGGTGTTCAAGGAAAATCATTCAACGCGCTTGAGCGATGAGAATCTGGTAGATAAAATGACCATGCTTCCTCTACAGCTTAACATCCGCCGGGTAGATTGGAATAACTCGATCTTGTCGATCGATCTGGGAGCTCCCGCCGGATCGACAGCCAGCCGTGTGTATCATGATCTTTACGAATTGTCGAAATTCGGGTTGCAAAACCATACCAATGTAGATCAGGTGCTAGTACGGGTGATGGAAGCCTCCAGCGTTAGCCGCGAACGAAACGGCCTGCTGCTTGTCTCGATGGATGCGCGCAAGGAGAGGGTTCAGGGACAAGAAGCGCTGAAGGAGCTGAGCGGCCAGGATGTCCGGCAATATTTGCAATCCCGATACCGTATCACCTATACGCAGAAATGGAAGGATGTATACGCCTACTGACGGGCCATTCTGATAAAAGTAAATTGACAGCCCATAACGTAAGTAAGGATCGCCTGCGGGCGTCGTCAGGCTCGTTAGAACAGCGGCTGCACGCCTGCCCCGTCCGGTTTTCCTTCGTTCACTTTTTCGTAATAATTGGCCGGACGGTTGATTGTACGATCTCTGTCAGGTTATGCTATAATTATATGTTGTATTTATCATGCACTTGGTATGTTCGGAGGCGGCGTATGACGAAATCTCGAATTCAAGAAATGGCGAAGCCGTACATGGAGTATGATATGATCCAGAGTCATACTTCCCTGCCTGACTTTCCGGAAGCCCGGACAAGACTGCTGCTAGCCTTTTTAAATGCCAAAGGAATTCAGGAAGAAAACCGAAATTTATTTGCACTAGTGACATCTCTCGTTCAGGTTGGTCTGGATACGCATGACCAGGTTCCGGAATCGAATGAGCTTAAAGAACAGAACGAAGCGCGTTCACGCCAACTAAAGGTGCTGGCAGGCGCTTATTTCAGTTCGAGATTTTACAATCTTCTGTCTCAGGCCGGACAAATTGATATTATTAAGCAGCTGTCTCTATCCATCTGTGAGGTTAACCGCATGAAGATGAATTTCTATTTGCAGATGAAGCAGCTGAAGCTGACGGCGGAGGAATATTTGCAGCAATCCGTCAATATCAAGACACAGTTGTTCCTGTCCTTCAACAAGATGATCTCGGACGGATATCTGAAGGTTTGGCCCGAAATATTAACCGGCTTTACAAAGTGCGAGGTGCTTGTGAAAGAAATGTTCCGAGCGGATTCGCTGCACCAATTTCGCAACAGTTGGGGCTTTTGGCATTTGCTGCAGTTTGGAACCAAGGAGGAGCGTTCTTATCTTTCCTCGGACAAAACCGACGGAGGACTGATCCGTTCTATGCTGCAGAAGTATAATATCGCCGGCAAGCTCTCCCAGATGCTGGACGAACAATTGGAGCATCTGAAAGAAATCATCCGGAAGCTGGAGCCGTCGAATTTAACCGAAGAGCTCTTCCGGCTGCAGGAAACCTACTACAGGTTTGTCGGCATGCCGCAATTGTTGGAAGAAAGATGAGGTGAGGCAGAGTGAAATCGAAGGAAGAATTTGTTCATTCCGTTTTTGAAAGCATAGCGCCGAAGTACGATATGATGAACAGCATTCTCAGCTTTAACCAACATAAGCTTTGGCGCAAATTTACGATGCGCAAGCTGAACGTGCAAGCCGGAGACAGCGCCATTGATCTCTGCTGCGGAACCTGTGACTGGACGATCAGTCTGGCTCAAGCCAGCGGAACCGGAGAGATTGTCGGGCTGGACTTTAGCCGCAATATGCTGGATTACGGGGCGGCCAAGGTAGAGAAGCTCGGTTTGGACAAGCAGATTTCGCTCGTTCAAGGAAACGCTATGGAGCTGCCATTTGACGATAACACCTTTGACTATGCCACGATCGGCTTCGCTTTGCGGAATGTCCCCGATTTCAAGCAGGTCATCCGGGAAATGCAGCGGGTGGTGAAGCCCGGCGGCAAGGTGGTTTCACTGGAGCTGTCCAAGCCGACTTGGCAGCCGTTCAAGGGCATTTATTATTTTTACTTTCAGAATATCCTACCGCTTCTCGGGAAATTAATCGCCGGAAAGCATGAGCAGTACAAATGGCTTCCAGAATCCCTGGTTCATTTTCCAGACTATAAACAGCTGGCGGCCATCTTTGAGGAAATAGGACTGGAGAACGTCCAAACCTATCCTTTAACCGGAGGCATAGCTGCCTTACATATAGGGGATAAACCCAATAATCGCAGGTGAAACCTTAATGTTGAATAAAGTAAAAGTTTTTCTTGAAATGATTAAGTTCGAACATACGCTGTTCGCCTTGCCCTTCGCTTATATGGGATCGCTGCTGGGAGCCTTTGTTATGTTCGGGGAATTTCCGAGCTGGGCGCAAATCGGATGGGTTACCTTGGCCATGGTTGGGGCGAGAAGCGCCGCCATGGGCCTTAACCGGCTGATCGACAGAGCGATTGACAAGAAGAATCCGCGTACCGCAGGAAGGGCCATACCGGCGGGGTTATTGACGTCGAAGGAAGTTTATATTTTTATTGTGGTGTCCTTTGTCCTGCTATTTATTGCCGCCTCTCAACTCAATGCGCTTGCGATGAAACTGCTGCCCATAGCGGTCTTTTTTCTTGTTTTCTACTCGTATACGAAACGATTTACCTGGAGCTGCCACATTATCCTGGGATTGACGATTGCCCTTGCCCCATTGGGCGGGTGGGTTGCGGTCACCGGTGAGATTACCTGGACAGCGTTTATTTTTTATATTGCGATTGCTTTCTGGACAGCCGGGTTCGATGTCATCTATGCTTGCCAAGATACGGATTTCGACCGGGAGGAAGGATTGCATTCTATTCCCAGCCGTTTTGGAGTAGCTAAGGCCCTGTGGATAGCTAAAGCGTTCCATGTCATCACCGCGATCGGACTAAGCGCATTGTTTTTCATTACCGACTTAAGCTGGTGGTATTTCGCCGGTCTCATTATTTCTTATTTAATTCTTTTCTATGAGCATTGGATTGTCTCCCCGAAAGATTTGTCCCGTTTAAATACTGCTTTCTTCACGATGAACGGCGTATTGAGCGTCGTTGTATTCGTCTTTACTTTAATCGATCTGGTGGTGATGTAAGATGGCCAGGGAGAAATGGATTGTTGGAATGACAGGTGCCAGTGGCGTCATTTATGGAGTCCGTCTATGCGAGGAGCTGCTGGCAAGGGGAGAGACGGTTCATCTGATCATTACGGATGCCGGATGGCGGGTGCTGCATGATGAATTGGATTGGAGCGCTTCTCCGCGCAGGAGGGACACGCTGAAGGAGCACTTTAAAGATTTGCCGGGGGAACTGATCTATCATCCCATACAGGATATTGGAGCAAGTGTAGCCAGCGGAACGTTCCTGACGAAAGGCATGGTTGTCATCCCGTGCTCCATGGGAACCTTGTCGGGGATTGCCCGGGGTTCATCCGATAATTTGCTGGAGAGAGCGGCCGATGTCATGATGAAGGAAGGCAGGAAGCTGATTCTCGTTCCCCGCGAAACTCCGCTGCACGCCATACACTTGGAAAATATGCTGACTCTTGCGAGAATGGGGATCCGGATCATTCCGGCCATGCCGGGATTTTACCAGAAGCCTTCATCTTTGGATGAAGTGGTCGATTTTATGGTGGGCAAAGTTTTGGACTCCATGGAGATAGAACACGATCTGTATATAAGATGGGGAGAAGGCAATGGAAAACAAAACAAAGAAAATTCGGATAGGCAGAATTAATTATACGAATGTTTGGCCGATCTTTTATTATTTTCCGATGGAGCAGTTTCAAGAAGAGGCCGAGCAGCTTCTGCAGGTGCCGACGAGCTTGAATAAAGCACTGGCAGAAGGTAAGATCGATATGGGACCGATTTCTTCCTTCGCTTATGGGCAATACTTTAAAGACTGTGTGTTATTTCCCGATCTGTCCGTGAGCGCTTTCGGCAGAGTCAATTCGATTCTGCTGTTTCATCGTCGGCCATTGGAGGAGATTGTCCATGGAACGATCGCGCTGCCCACGACTTCGGCAAGCTCCGTCAATCTGCTGAAAATCATTATTTCGAAATATTATGGGGGCCGGCCGACCTATTTCTATGCTTCTCCATCGTTAGATGATATGATGAAAGAGTCCGATGCGGCATTGCTGATCGGAGACGATGCCATTCGGGCCAGTTGGAGCCGATCGGGTTACCAGGTCACTGATCTTGGTCAGCTGTGGAATCACTGGACGGGGAAATCAATGACCTTCGCCGTTTGGGCGATTCGGGAACAGGCGCTGCGAGAACGACCGGAAGTGGTCCGGCGCATTTATGAGGCGTTCTGCTGGAGTAAGGAGCAGGGAATGGCCCGCCCGGAAGAGATGATCCGCGATGCCCAGTCGTCGATCGGCGGAAGCGAATTGTACTGGAAGCAGTATTTCCAGCAGCTAACCTACGACTTCGGCCCCGCTCAATGGGAAGGCCTCCGGCTGTACTACCAATACGGTTGGGAGCTTGGACTGCTGGAGGAGCCCGTATCGCTGAAAATCTGGCACGATAATTCCGTCATACAGGTGAACGAATGAAAATAATTGATATTTACGCCAGAATCAAGAAGGATTTAAACTATCTCGAGAAAGAACTGTTAAAAAGCGTTCATTCCGATCATCCCGAGCTGCGGGAGACGTCCAGCCACCTGTTGAAGGCGGGAGGCAAGCGTCTGCGGCCTGTGTTTGTATTGCTGGCCGGGCAGTTCGGGGATTACGATTTGGATAAATTGAAATACATAGCCATTCCAATGGAGCTTATTCATATGGCAAGTCTCGTTCACGACGATGTGATCGACGATGCCGATACCCGCAGAGGTCAGCTGACCGTGAAATCCAAATGGGATAATCGGATAGCGATGTATACGGGGGATTATATATTTGCCAAAGCGATAGGGGTAGCGACTCAATTGTCGAACCCCACTATCCATCAAATCATGTCCAAGGCCATCGTCGAACTTTGTATCGGAGAGATGGAGCAGATTCGTTATTTCTTCCATACTGGTCAAACGCTCCGCAATTATTTGCTGAGGATCAAGAGAAAGACGGCTTTGCTGATTGCGATTAGCTGTCAGCTTGGGGCGATCGCCTCAGGGGTTCCGGAGACGATCTCCAACCGATTGTATCTGTACGGATACAACGTAGGGATGGCGTTCCAGATCCGGGATGATTTGCTGGACATTACCGGGACCGAGAAGGAGCTGGGCAAACCGCCGGGCAGCGATGTCAAGCAGGGCAACATTACCTTGCCCATTCTGTGTGCTCTCAGGGAGGACAAGCTCCGCGCACCTCTTCTCGAAGAATTGAACCGGATCCGCGCCGCGGAAGGCCAGACCGATGTCAGCCGCTTCCTCGATATAGTGCGGGGAAGCGAAGGAGTCCGCCAAGCGGAGGAGCTTGCGTCCCGATATATTGACCGAGCGATACAGGCGCTTGGCCCGCTTCCCGAAATTCAAGCCAAGAAAGATCTGATCAGAGTAGCTCATTTTGTTGGGAATCGTTCTTACTGAATGATTGATAATACAAAACAGGAGTGATGGAAATGGAAAAAACATTTTTGATGGTAAAGCCTGATGGGGTCCAACGCGGATTGATCGGGGAGATCGTTAAGCGCTTTGAGCAGAAAGGATTTCAACTGGTGGCCGGCAAGCTGATGGTCATTTCCCGTGAGCAGGCCGAATATCACTATGCGGAGCACAAGGGCAAGCCGTTTTACGAGGACCTGGTAAGCTTCATTACTTCGGGACCCGTATTTGCTATGGTGTGGCAGGGAGATCAGGTCATCGCCCTTTCCCGTCTCATGATGGGCAAGACCAATACTCTGGATGCGCAGCCGGGAACCATTCGCGGAGATTTCGCCGTCCATACCGGAATGAATCTGATTCACGGATCCGATTCGCCGGAAAGTGCGGAACGGGAAATCAACAATTTCTTTAAGCCTGAGGAAATCGCCGGCTACGATAAAGTATTGAATAAATGGATATAAGCTAGGGTTTATCAGTAATCATCAGGCCATGGGAGAGGAGCCGGACTTGGAGGACAAAGACTTTACGCTCTTTATGGAAAACGTGAAAAGCTTGACTGCGATAGACTTGACGCAGTATAAAGAAGCTCAAATGAAACGCAGGCTGACCACCTTTCGGATGAAGAAGGGCTTTGCGACCTTCCGGGAGCTGTATGCGGCGATGTCTTCGGATAAGGGGCTTCTGAACGAATTCCTCGATCGAATGACGATTAATGTATCGGAATTTTTTCGCAATCCGAACCGGTGGGACGCTTTACAGCACAAATTTTTGCCTGAGATGATTAAGCAGGGAGGACGCTTGAAATGCTGGAGCGCCGCTTGCTCTACCGGCGAAGAGCCTTATACGCTTGCCATGATCCTGAGCGAGCATAATGCTTTGGCGTCGGCTTCGCTTCTGGCTACCGATCTGGATGAGGGAGTGCTGGCCAAGGCCAGGGAGGGCTTCTACTCTGAACGATCGGTACAGGAGGTTCCGGCTCCATTGCTGGATAAATATTTTGTCAAGGAGAATGGGGGCTACCGGTTGATCAGGGACCGGTTTCGGACTGTGGAATTTCGCCGGCATAATCTGCTGGAAGACCGGTTTGAGCCCGATTTCGATTTGATTATTTGCCGAAATGTCATGATTTACTTCACGGAGGAAGCGAAGCAGCTTCTTTACCGGAAGTTTTCGGATGCGCTCAAACCAGGGGGCATCCTGTTCGTAGGCAGCACGGAGCAAATTTTCTCACCGGGCAAATTCGGGTTGGAGCCGGCCGACACTTTCTTCTATCGAAAAAAACTGTAAGATTCTAAGTATAATTTTTTCCAATCTCTCCAATACTGTGAGCAAAGGCTCCTGACAGGCACGGTGCAGAGTTCTTATGACGGCTCCGGGCCTGGTTTCCGGAAGGTATGGGCCCAATCTTCTTAAGTCTATAGGTTTTGTGAAGAATCCAGCCTATGTTTGCATCAGAACAGCTTTCCCGGAAGCGTCCGCTTTGCTTACAAAGCCGTTTCTGCCACGGCAGAACGATAAGGAGGGTATCCGCTTGGATAAAAGGAAAGTTATCGAAGCCTATCAAAGAGGGTTTATAACGATACAAGAATGTGCTCAAATATTGGGGATCGATTCCTTGGAAATTATGGGAATGGTTGGCGCTCCTCACGGAGGAGAACGGCCCCGTCCCGTCCCAAGGCAGTCGATGAACAGTTGAACGTCTTAAACTTGCGATCAGCTAACCAGCACGCCCGGTGACCATATGTCATTCCGGCGTGCTATTTTTTTCGCGGAAGGATGTTGGGTCGGTGGTATGTCCGACAGTCGCACTGCAAATGAAACGGACGGACCGCAAAGAATCAAGGGAATGGTAATCTATCGGAGCAGGCTTTTCCTATGATTTTAGGTTCGTTGGATCTAAACGAACTTTTCTTGTCAAAGCGGGTGCCCTGTACTATAATTAGCACATAAAAGCGCTAAAGCGCAAGAGCGCACAGCATGGGAGACAAGGAGGGGCAGCTATGAAAGAGCTGATCGTCGATTTAGGGGAACGGTCGTATCCGATATATATTGGTGAAGGAATGATATCCGGAATTTCCGGATTTTTTGAGAAGCACGGAATCCGCAAGGCTTCGCCGCTTATGATCGTTACGGATGAGCATGTTGCCGCCAGGCATCTGGATTCGGTAGCGAACGGTTTGCGCGCTGGAGGATTTGATGTAGTAACCAAAATCGTTCCCTCGGGAGAAACATCCAAATCGTTGGCCATTTTGGAGGATATCGTAACCGATGCTTTACAAGCGGGACTGGACCGCAGCTCCTGTATCGTCGCATTAGGGGGCGGAGTTGTCGGCGACCTCGCCGGGTTCGCGGCCGCAAGCTATATGCGCGGAATCCGCTTTGTCCAGATACCGACAACGATTCTGGCTCACGACAGCAGTGTCGGCGGCAAGGTGGCCGTCAATCACAAGCTGGCCAAGAACGTCATCGGAGCTTTCCACCAGCCGGAATTCGTCCTGTACGATACGTCAACGTTGAATACGCTGCCGGATCGGGAGGTTCGTGCAGGCTTCTCGGAAGTGATCAAGCACGGCCTAATCTGGGATGCCGCGTTCGTAGATTGGTGTCGCGATCATGCCGATCGTCTGCTGGCGCTCGAACCGGAAGCTTTGGCGACGGCACTCTATACCGGCTGTAAGGTCAAAGCGGCTGTTGTGTCACAGGATGAGAAGGAGAACGGCTTGCGGGCTATCCTTAACCTGGGGCATACGATCGGGCATGCGCTGGAGGCCGTGGCGGGCTATAATGAGCTTCTTCATGGCGAAGCCATATCGATAGGAATGGTAGGGGCCGCCAGACTGGCTATGAAGCTGGGCCATCCGGAATCGATCTACCGCGAGACCAAGGAGATTTTATCGCGATTCGGACTGCCGGTCAGACTGCCGGAGCATATGGACACGGAACAGATCATGTCTGCCATGATGCATGACAAGAAATTTAAAGAAGGTAAGATGGTCTTTATCATTCCTACCGCGATAGGCAAGGTCGAAATCAATCACCAGATTTCGGTCGAATGGGTAAGGGAAACAGTGGAACAATTGAAACGGGAGGAATAAAACGATGATGTGGGTTAGGGGAATTCGCGGTGCGACAACCGTAAACAATAACGACGAAGAAGAAATTTTGCAGGCTACGGCGGAGCTGATGAACGAGCTCATTGCCGAGAATGATGTGCATCCCGAGGATATAGGCAGCATTCTGGTCACGACGACTCATGATCTGACCGCTACATTTCCGGCCAAAGCGATCCGCCAAATGCCGGGCTGGGAGCTCGTTCCTTTGATGTGCTGCCTTGAAATACCGGTACAGCCCAGCTTACCGATGTGTATCCGTCTAATGGTGCATGTCAACACTACCAAGCGGCAGGATGAAATCAGGCACGTGTTCCTGAACGGAGCCAAAGCGCTTCGTCCGGATATTGTCGGGAAAAAATAAGGGTTGACGAGTCAAGCGGCTCTCCTGTATATTGAGAGATAACCAGTTTTGAGAAAGACCTTAGAAGAGATTGAGTAGAGACTAGTTGAGAACAGTTTGAGCTGAGAAGAGTTGAGTAGAGAGCAAGAATGAGCCGCGCATCTATAATGAGTCGTTGGATTCATTATGTTTGTTTGCTATTCTTTGTTCGCTTCCATTTGCTTAAATTGTACATTGACAGCCTCTACGGTGAGTAGAAGGCTGTTTTTATTTTGTCTAAAGATTACAGCGGTAAGAAGTCCAAGCTTTGTACGAAGTGGCATGACTGGGCGTCAGAGTCGTTCCTAACACATGAACGGAGGAGAGATCGAGAATGTATAGTCCGGAATTGAAAGAAGTTACCCGTCTGGCCGAGCAATTCAACCTGATACCCATCGCGCGCAGCCTGTTGGCCGATGTGGAAACCCCCATCCGGTTATTTCAGCATTTTGTCAACGAACCGAATGCCTTCTTGCTTGAAAGTGTGGAGGGAGGGGTCAAATGGGCCAGATATTCTTTCATTGGAACCGATCCGTTCATGACCGTAAAGGCGAAAAACGGCAAGGTCCGGGTGACCAAGGGCCAAGAGACTGAGATTTTAAGGGAGAAGCCGCTGGAAGTTTTGAAAGAATGCTTATCCTCCTTTTCCAGTCCTTATTTCGAGGATATGCCCCGTTTCACGGGAGGGGCGATCGGATTTTTCGGCTACGATCTGCTTCAGTATTACGAGAAGCTTCCGGCACATCGGCGGGACGATTTACAGATGAACGATATTCAGTTCATGTTCTGCGATCAGGTTATAGCCTTCGACCATTTCAAGCAGCAAATCAAAGTGATTGCGAACGTGCATATTCCTCCTCAAGCATCGGAGTCCGACATTGCGGAGGCCTATCGAAAGACATGCCTCAAGATCGACGAGACCGTCCGCAAACTGCAGAGGCCGTCTCCTTCACTGCCGGCATCCCGGAACGTAAATGTCCGGGAGGTCGAGCTGGGAGAGATTCGATCCAATGTGACTAAAGCGGAGTTCATGGACAATGTGGAGAAGGCCAAAGATTACATTCGTGCGGGAGATATTTTTCAGGTAGTTCTGTCCCAACGGTTTGAAATCGAAACGGACGTTTCCCCCTTGCAGGTATACCGGGTTCTGCGAACTGTCAATCCGTCCCCTTATATGTATTATCTGAAAATGGAGGATGAGATCATCGTCGGTGCCTCTCCGGAATTGCTGGTCCGGGTGGAGGAAGACAAGGTGGAGACGCGCCCGATCGCCGGAACGAGGCCGAGGGGAGCTACTCCAGAGGAGGACCAGGCGCTGGAGAAGGAGCTGCTGGCCGACGAGAAGGAGCGAGCGGAGCACCTGATGCTCGTTGATCTCGGACGCAACGATTTGGGCCGGGTCTCGGAGTTCGGGTCGGTGAAATGCGACTCCTTCATGGAAGTGGAGCGCTACTCCCATGTCATGCATATCGTTTCGAATGTCACCGGTAAGCTGCGCCGGGATAAAGATTTCTTCGATGCCTTCATCTCCTGCCTTCCCGCCGGAACCGTGTCCGGATCTCCCAAGATAAGGGCGATGGAAATTATCGCCGAGCTGGAGAATGAGGCCAGGGGAACGTATGCAGGGGCCATCGGCTACCTCGGCTTTGCCGGCAACATGGATACCTGCATTACGATACGGACGATCGTGTTCAAGAACGGCAAGGCTTATGTGCAGGCCGGAGCGGGCATCGTCGGAGATTCGGTGCCGGAGAACGAATATGTGGAAACGGTGAATAAAGCTACAGCGCTGCTGAAATCTATCCGTATGGCGGAGGAGATGTTCGGCGGCGGAGGCGGGGAAACAGCGGCCAACCAAGACTATTATTATGCCGGGAATGCTTCCGGAAGTAATTTATAATCCGATTAGGCGGGGGGATTGAGTTGATGGATAATCAAGCAAAGATTAAGAAAGCGATAGCCAAAGTCATTTCGGGCCAGCATCTGGAGCGGGCCGAAGCCAGTGAGGTCATGTCGGCTATTATGGATGGGGAAGCCACTTCCGCGCAGATCGGCAGCTTGATGACCGCCATGCGGATGAAAGGCGAAACGATCGATGAAATTACCGGATTTGCGGAATCCATGCGCAGCAAGGCCAACCGGGTACGTACGGAGCAATTCGATCTGCTCGATACTTGCGGAACGGGGGGAGACGGCGCCAATACGTTCAATATTTCCACGGCATCGGCGATCGTCGCTGCCGCAGGCGGAATTCGGGTGGCGAAGCACGGCAACCGGGCTATGTCCAGTCGCAGCGGAAGCGCGGATGTGCTGGAGAAGCTCGGCGTAAACATACAGTTGAACAGCGTACAGGCCGCCGACTGCTTGAATCGGATCGGAATATGCTTCATGTTTGCGCAGGATTTTCATCCTTCTATGAAGCATGCAGCGGGGCCGAGACGAGAGCTCGGGGTCAGAACGGTGTTCAATCTTCTGGGGCCGCTCACGAACCCGGCGGGGGCCGACCGTCAGCTGCTCGGTGTCTTCGACCGCTCCAAGACCGAGCTGCTCGCACATGTATTGAACGCACTGCAGCTTAAGCGCGGACTTGTCGTTGCGAGCTACGACGGATTGGATGAAATCAGCATTTCCGCTCCGACCCAGGTAACGGAGTTATTGGAAGGAGAGGTTCGGACTTATACGATTTCTCCGGAAGAGCTCGGGCTTCGGACCTATCCGCTGCAAGAAGTGTCCGGAGGAGATGCGGAGACGAATGCGCAGATTATCCATTCGATTCTGGATGGTCGTCAAGGAGCGTACCGGGACATTGTGCTGGCCAACGCGGGAGCGTGCTTCTATGTGGCCGGGCGTTGTTCCTCCCTGCGGGATGGTGTACAATTGGCAGCGGAGGTTATCGATTCGCGCCGGGCCAGCCGCAAGCTGGACGAATTAATTCATTGCACAGGAGAATTGAGCCATGTATCTTGATCGAATCGTTGAGACGAAACGAATGGAAGTCGCGGCGCTGAAGGAGCGATTCTCCCTTACCGAAGCGGAGAGACAAATAGCGGAACTGCCCGCTTGTTTAGGCTTTGGGGAGAAGCTTGCCAGAGGCCGTAACCGTCCCATGGGTTTGATTGCGGAAGTGAAGAAGGCATCCCCTTCCAAGGGACTGATCCGGGAAGATTTCCATCCTGTTAATATAGCTCGGACGTATGAAGAGGCCGGGGCGGACTGCTTGTCCGTTCTGACGGATGTAGAGTATTTTCAAGGGAGCAACCGTTATTTGCAGGAGATTAGAGAGGCGGTCCGGCTTCCTATCCTGCGCAAGGATTTCACGATCGATTACCGCCAAATTTACGAGGCCCGTCTGATCGGTGCGGATGCGGTCCTTCTGATAGCTGCCATTCTGACAGCGGAAGAGATGAAGGAGATGCTGCAAATAAGCAGCGACCTGGGATTGGATGCGCTGGTGGAAGTGCATGACCGGGAAGAGCTGGAGCTGGTCTTGGAGCTGGATACTTCCTTGATTGGAATCAATAATCGCAATTTGAAGACCTTCGTTACCGATCTGGCGGCGACCGAGTCGCTGATTCGCCACATTCCGCAGGAAGCGACAATCGTCAGCGAAAGCGGCATATCCCGCCCTGAGGAGATCCGTTATTTGCTGGCATCCGGCGCTCATGCCGTTTTGGTGGGCGAGCATTTTATGAGGCAGCATAATATCGGATGGGCCGTGAAACAGTTGATGGGAGAGCCCGGCACCGAAGAGGTGGCGAGATGATCCGCCCAGCGGTTAAAATTTGCGGATTGCAGACGGTCGAAGCGGTCCGCTCGATTCTTTCCTTGCCGATAGAGTATATCGGTTTTGTTTTTGCCCCGAGCAAGAGAAGAGTGACCGGCCGCCAGGCCGCAGAGATGACCGGGGAATTGGTGAGGGAGCGGGAACAGGGAAGGCCGGCTCCCGCATCCGTTGGAGTCTTCGTCAATCCTGAACCGGAAGAGCTTGAAGAGATACTGAAGATCGTTCCGTTGGATGTTATACAGCTCCATGGACGGGAATCCCCCGAATATTGCCATCAAGTGAAGGAGAGATTCGGGAGAGGATTGTTCAAAGCCGTCTCGATTTCCATGTCGCAGACCGCTTCTCCCGCAGATCTCGTATTGCCCTTCGCCGGCTCGGCGGATGCCATATTATTGGACACATATGATCCTGTACATGGCGGAGGCAGCGGGAAAACCTTCAACTGGAAGGTCATTCCCGACTATTTGGAGCTGACCCGGGCCGCAGGAATGAAATTGATCGTTGCGGGAGGCTTAACCCCCGATAATGTGAGCGGACTGATCACTGCATACCAACCTGACGGAGTGGATGTTTCCAGCGGGGTGGAGACGGAAGGACAGAAGGATATAGCTAAAATCAAACAGTTTGTGGAAAGGGTGAAAAGCCGATGACTCAGGTCCCGGATCAATATGGCCGGTATGGCAAATTCGGAGGACGCTATGTTCCCGAAACATTAATGAACGCACTGCTGGAGCTGGAAGAAGCTTTTACACATTACATGAAGGATCCCGAATTTTTAAGCGAGGTCCGATATTTGCTTAAACAGTACTCGGGCAGACCTACACCGCTGTACTTTGCGGAAAGGTTAACCGGGCATCTGGGCGGAGCCAAAATCTATTTGAAGCGCGAGGATTTGAATCATACCGGCGCACATAAAATCAACAATACGATCGGACAGGCCGTTCTGGCGAAGCGAATGGGGAAGAAGAAAATCATTGCCGAAACGGGAGCCGGTCAGCACGGGGTGGCTACGGCGACCATTGCCGCACTTCTCGGGCTGGAATGCAAGGTGTTCATGGGCGAGGAAGATACCAAGCGCCAGCAGCTGAATGTTTTCCGGATGAAATTGCTCGGCACAGAGGTCGTTCCGGTCACTTCCGGTTCGAGAACGTTGAAGGATGCCTGCAACGAAACACTTCGTTATTGGGCGGCAAATGTAGAGGATACGTATTATGTGCTGGGCAGCGTCACGGGCCCTCATCCGTATCCGAAGATGGTGCGCGATTTTCAGCGAATTATTGGCGATGAATCCAGGGAACAGATATTGGAAACGGAAGGAAGGCTTCCGGATTTGGTCATCGCCTGTGTAGGCGGCGGAAGCAATGCGATGGGGATGTTCTATCCTTTCGTACAGGATTCGGAGGTTCGCTTGATGGGAGTTGAGGCGGCAGGGGCCGGGATCGATACCGATGAGCATGCGGCCACGATGACCAAAGGTACGCCGGGGGTCTTCCAGGGCTCGCTGAGCTTCGTTCTTCAGGATGAATATGGCCAGGTGCAGCCCGCTCATTCGATTTCCGCCGGACTGGATTATCCGGGAATCGGACCGGAGCATGCCTACTTGAAGGACAGCGGCCGGGCGGAATACGTGCCGATCACGGACCGGGAGGCATTGGATGCCCTGCAATTGCTCAGCCGCAAGGAAGGAATTATTCCCGCCCTGGAAAGCGCCCATGCAGTAGCCCAGGCGGTAAAAATAGCTCCGACGATGTCCCCTGATCAAACGATTATTGTCAGCCTCTCCGGCCGGGGCGATAAAGATGTGGAGTCGATCATGAAGTACTTGGGAGGGGATGGACAATGAATCTTATCGACGAACGTTTCGCGTCACTTAAGGAACAGGGACAAACTGCCCTCATGCCGTTCATATCCGTTGGCGATCCGGACTTGGCCACTTCGGTGGACATTATTCTCGAGCTGGAAAAAGCGGGAGCCGATATGGTCGAGCTGGGTGTCCCCTATTCAGACCCGTTGGCGGACGGGCCGGTGATTCAGCGTTCCTCGCTGAGAGCGCTGCAGCACCGGGTCACAATTGTCGACTGCATTCGCATTGCACGGCAATGCCGCGACCGAGGCAGCAAGCTGCCGTTTATTATTTTCACCTACTACAATCCGGTGCTGCAGCTTGGGCTGGAAAGATTTTTCGAATTGCTGCGCGAGAACGACGTGAGCGGCATCATTATCCCGGATCTGCCGCTGGAAGAGAACGGGCAGGTGCTGGAGCTGTCGAGACAGTATAACATTCATCTGATTCCGCTCGTCGCCCCGACCTCCAATGACCGGATCCAGCGAATTACTTCGCAAGCCGCCGGTTTTATCTATTGCGTCTCTTCGCTGGGCGTTACCGGAACCCGTTCGCAATTTTTCGAGGGTATTGATTCATTCCTTGATACGGTTAAGCGATCCACCGAGGTGCCGATAGCGATCGGGTTCGGGATCTCTTCCCGGGAGCAGGTCGACAATTTTTCCAAAAAGTGTGACGGAGTCGTGGTCGGCAGTGCGATTGTCCGCAAAATCGAAGAAACACTCCCGCTTTTAAGCCAGGAAGAGACAAAATCGGCCGGTCTCTTGCAAATTCGTGAATTTGTGCGACAATTAAAAGCGTAACTTATTTTTTCATATTGGGGTGTTGGCCGTGCAGCCGAAGAAGAATATCGTTCATTTACCGGTCTATCAGCCGGGTAAACCTATTGAAGAAGTGAAGAGAGAACTGGGGCTCACGGAAGTCATCAAGCTGGCTTCCAACGAGAATCCGTTCGGATGCTCCGAGAAAGCTAAGGAAGCGATAGCTTCGGAAATAGCAAACACAAGCCTTTATCCGGACGGCGGTGCCGTTGAATTAACCGTGGCTTTGGCCGAGCATCTCAGGGTCGAGCCGAATCAAATCATTTTCGGCGCCGGTTCGGATGAAGTCATTTTGATGATCTCCCGCGCATACTTTGAAGCCGGGGACGAAACGGTCATGGCTTCCCATACCTTCCCGCAGTATAAGCACAATGCGGAAATCGAGGGAGCGGTTTGTATCGAGGTTCCTCTTCAAGACGGGACCCATGATCTGGAAGCCATGCTCGAAGCGATTACGGAGCGGACGAAAGTCGTTTGGATCTGTAATCCGAATAATCCGACCGGAACGATGGTTACGCATGAGCAGATTGAAGCGTTTATGAAGAAGGCGCCCTCCAACGTATTGGTTGTGCTGGATGAAGCTTATGCCGAATACAATACGACATCGGAATACCCGGACGGCTTCCGGCTTCTGAAGACCTATCCGAATCTTATTTTGCTTCGCACTTTTTCCAAAATATACGGTTTGGCTTCACTAAGAATCGGATACGGCGTAGGGCATCCGGATGTCATTCGTTCGATCAATCAAGTGAGAGAGCCTTTCAATACGTCCCGATTCGGTCAAGCGGCCGCTCTGGCTGCCGTTAAGGATCAAGCTTTCATTGACCGCTGCCGCGAGGAGAATGCGGCCGGCATTCGTTATTTGACCGGAGAATTTGCCCGGATGGGCTTGTCCTATTATCCGGCGCATGGAAATTTCATCATGGTGGACGTCAAGCGGTCGGCTGCGGATGTATTCAACGGACTGCTGCGCCAAGGCTTCATTGTCCGTGGGGGCCATCAGCTGGATTTCCCGACTAAAATTAGAGTGACCGTAGGAAGCCAAGAGCAGAATGAGAAATTCATCCGGGCGCTCGAGAACGTATTGGCGGAAATCGGAGTGGAAGCATAAGTGGGCTTTATAAAGGACGAAGCTAAGACCATTTCGATCTTTGGCGTCGGATTAATGGGGGGATCGCTGGCTCTTTGCTTTAAAGGAAAGCCGGGCCTGCGGGTAGTGGGCCATTCCCCCAATCCGGCCTCCGTGAACAAATATTTGGAACGGGGAGTCGTCGATGAAGCAACGACTTCGTTCGAGCAGGCGGCCTGCGATGCCGACTATATTTTTCTATGCGTTCCCGTAGGTCAACTGGAGCCTTATCTGGAGCGTTTAAGCAACCTGCCGCTGAAGCCGGGCTGCATCATTACCGATGTAGGCAGCACCAAAGCATCGGTTATGGATTACGCGCGCAAGCTGCAGTTTAAGGACGCTTATTTCATAGGGGGCCATCCGATGGCCGGCTCGGAGCGGTCCGGGGTGGAGGCCGCTTCCAGCTATTTGTACGAGAATGCTTTCTATGTACTAACTCCGCTGGAATCCACTCCTGAAGAGGTTTACGGCAGGCTGGAGAACCTTCTGAGCTGGACGAAGGCTCATGTTGTCCGGATGGATTCCGGGCTTCACGACGATATCGTCGGCGCCATCAGCCATCTTCCGCATATTATTGCGGTTGCTTTAGTGAATCAAATTGCGGCCTACAATAAGGACAATCCTTATTATGAGCGTCTGGCCGCCGGGGGATTCCGCGATATTACCCGGATTGCCTCCGGAGATCCGGTCATGTGGAGGGACATTCTCGTTCATAACCGGAAGGTTCTGCTGGACTTGCTTAAGGATTGGAATCGGCAGATGGAGCATTTTGTTCAATTGCTGGAGGCGGCGGACGGGCCGGGGATCGAGCAGGAGTTTATCCGTGCCGGACAATTTCGCGGGCAGCTTCCGGAGAGGCGCAAGGGAGTTCTAACCTCTCTCTATGATCTGTATGTGGACGTTCCCGATCACCCGGGCATTGTCGGCAGTATAGCCACACAGCTCGGTAATGAAGGAATCAACCTGCGCAACATTCAAATTATCGAAAGCCGCGCGGATGTCCCCGGGGTACTCAGGCTTTCCTTCGATAATGAGAAGGATTATGAGAAAGCGGCAAATTTGCTCAAAGAGCAATATACGGTTCATCAATAGTTTTCCGGATAGGTAGGAAGCAGGCTTTGGACAAGCCTGCTTTTTCCATGGGAAATAAGTTCTTGGAAGGTTGCGCTATTTTAATTACAAAAAAATATAAAACGCTTTCAAAAAAACCATTGACAAAATGAAAACGGATTCATATAATAAAAGTACAGTATGGTTTCTCTCCACTCCTATCCGAATATTTGCACGATGTGCAGCCGCCGATTCAATCGGCGGTTCTTTTTTTTGTTTAATAAAAGTGTCGAAAATAGGCTTGGTGCATGATCAAAGGGAATCTCGGTCACATCGTGAGGAAAGGCGTTTAATCTACAGCAAGCTTAATCAATATAATTCTACATTTTTTTTGAAAATGTTGGCGAAAAAGAAGGAATTATTAAATTTACCGCGAATAACTATATCAACATGTATTTGTCCGTGGCAATCTTATACATCCTCCGATCCCTGTCAACATACAGTAATGGCAGGGCTTCGGAAGTTTTGTCATTTTTCAGAAGCTATGAACGTAAAATTTTGATCGTGGTGCGCAACTTTTTCCTCCCCAGCAGAGTACAACAGGATAGGAGGCTGGGATTAACGAACGAGGATCGCAAGGAGGATCGTTTGTGATGACCGATTCCCAGTTGATTAGAGAAATTAAAGATGGAAATGTGGAACTTTATTCCGAATTAATGCAGCGTTATGAACGGAAGATTTTTACATTTGTGTTTCACATGCTCAAGAGCGCCGGCTTGGAAGCGATGGCAGACGATTTGTGCCAAGAATCGTTCTACAAAGCTTATCGAAGCTTGTCCACTTTTCGCGAAGTAGAAGCTTCCTTCTCCACCTGGTTATATACCATTGCGCGGAATACCGTATTGAGCGAGCTTCGCAGGCATAAGCATGTCAAGGTTTCGCTGGAACAAAGCGGACATACTCCGCAAGCTGCTTCGGAAACACTTCCCGAGCAGACGGTTCTTCGCAATGAGAAGGTTTCGATGGTCCGCAGAGCCATTAACAATCTCCCGGAGAAACAGAGGTCTGCCCTTATTTTGCGGGAGTACGACCAGTTGGACTATCAGGAAATCGCGAATATTCTTGGACAGACGGTCAGTGCGGTGAAGTCGTTGTTGTTTCGCGCAAGGGCCAGTGTCAGGATGCAGCTCGAGCCGTACGTTCTTGATCCCATCTTGACTGATATTGAAGGGATGAATCGTTAATGAATTGTGCCGAGGTTCAGGATCTCATCGAGATTTATACCGATCTTCCTCCGGACGATGAACGGCGTTTGCGTGTGGATGAGCACGTTAACCATTGTACGGATTGCAAGAATGAACTCCAGATATGGATTGAGAGTGCCGAATGGATCGCCAGGGAGGAGGCCTTGCCTTCGTCTCGTCCGGCAGCGATGGAAGGCCCTGAGTTTTCCAGTCGGGTCATGAACCGGATTTACGAGCAGGAGAGCTGGAGAACGCCGGTTTCCGATCGAATCTACTCCATTTCCTATAAGGTAAGACGCAGGCTGACCGCATTCATTTCGTTTTGCTTGGCGCTGTTTATGTTTAGCTTTCTGTATTCCTTGGTCTATCGCCCGGCACCCGAATCCCAACCGGTGGAAAGCGGGATATTTGGTTTCCATCAGGCGGTCAGCGCGGCTGACAATTATGCGGAGCCCTCGCTCCACACTCAGGTTATGATGCAAAGCGCCTCTTCCAAGACGGCCATAATCGAGCCGCTCAAGCTGGGGCCGATTCAGACTTATCCTGACTACTTGCTAGTCATTTCCTTCCTGGGTTTAATTGCCGCATTGCTGATCATGAATTGGCTTTCCCGAATAAGAGCATAGGACGGCCGCTCCCATTAGGGGGCGGTTTTTTTCTCTTGCGGGATAGGGTGATTTTATACCGAAATTAATGTATTTGCAGGCGTCTCCCCGAGTGCTCTGAATCGCTCTAAATTGATGCATCATCGCAGGAATTTGTCTTCAATAACGGCGGGCGGCTACTAGGGTCATAAGTCATTTTATACGGATTCTTTACCAAGGGTGGTTCCATGCATTATCCAAACAAGGAATATGTTGTCAAAAACCGTTCATACTAACAACAAAAAGAATGAACGGAGGCATCCGGTAATGAATCTCGCAGATATGTTAAGCTATGCCGACATACGTGAGTTAAGCCATATCGCTCGAACTTATGCCTGCGAATGCAGCACGAACTCCAAGAACGAGCTGATTCAATCGATTCTGTCGAGCATTGGCCGCAAGGAAGTGTTTGAGCAGCAGGTAGGAGGGCTATCCATGGAGGATATCCGTTTTCTTAACTCCCTGCTGTTTGAGAGGCGGGATTTATTCAGTTTGGAAGAATTACTGGCGCGCGCGAACCAGACCCGATTCGTTAAAGAAGAAGCTTCCGACTGGAATCCGCGAGATACGATAGTGAAGTTTAAACATAGGGGTTGGTTATTTAATGGACATTCCCAACAGACGAGATATCTTTTTCAAGTCCCGCAAGATTTGAAACGTAAAATCGGTGAAGTCTTAACCAAGCAATTTGCGGCAAAGCTGCAATACATTGGTACCGATCCGACGGTCTACCGGGATGAGCAGGAGCTGCTTGTTCAAGATTTGTCGGCATTGCTGCGTTATTTGCAGCAGCAGGAGGTGCAATTGTCGGCAGACGGGTATATTTATAAACGGAATCTTCAGCAATTGCTGGAGAGCTTTGCCGTTCAGGAAGAGCAGGTCGGGCGGACAGCTTGGCGTTTTGGCTACGGGAGACGTTTTAAGGAATATCCTAACCGCTTTTCCCTTATATATGATTATTGCTATTATCAGGGCTTGATCACGGAAGAGCAGCAGGTCCTGGAGCTTACACTTGAGGGGCGAAAGAGGCTGGAACAAGGCCGGACGGAGGATGTTCAGGATATTTATCATTTTTGGCTGAGACTGTACAAAGGAGCTATCCCCAATCTGCAGTCGCTGGTGCAATGGATTGACAGACTGGCCCATTCGTGGGTAACGGTCGCTTCTCTGGAGCAGGTTCTCGTCCCCCTTATCAAGCCATTCTACTACGATGCTCCAGAGTCTATATTGAATCATCGCATTCTCCAAATGATGATGCATATCGGCTTGATTAAAATCGGGGAAGAGGAAGGGCTCGGCAGGGTCGTGATGATGACCAAGCTTGGCAGCGGCGTCATTAAAGGCACCTATGTAAAGGAAGAGGATAAAATAGAACTGCCGATTGACAAGCCTTAACGGGCTTGCTACAATCACACCCGAACCTGTAAGTCGTACATCCAAACTGATCGGAGTGAAGCGAATGAAGCACGATTACCGGGGGGTATACCCGACATTGCACCCGAGCGTTTTCGTTGCGGAAGGAGTTCAGATTATCGGCGACGTCCATCTCGATGAAGATTGCAGTCTTTGGTACAATGCGGTTCTGCGGGGAGATCTTGCACCGATTCGGATAGGCCGGCGTACGAATATTCAGGACGGATGCATCGGCCATGTGAATACCGGACAGCCTTTGCTTGTGGATGAGGAAGTGTCGGTTGGACACGGGGCCATCATTCATGGCTGCCAAATCGGCAAAGGCTGCTTGATCGGAATGGGAGCGATTCTGTTGAATGGCGCTCAAATAGGGGAATATTCCATGATCGGTGCCGGCTCTGTTGTGACCGAGAATAAGGTCATTCCGCCCTATACTCTGTCATTAGGGACTCCGGCCAGAGTCATACGGGAGTTGACGGAAGCGGATTTGGAGCGAATGAAGAGGACGACCGCAAGCTATGTGGATAAAGGAAGGGAATACAGGGAGAGGAGAGGCTTTCATGAAATTTAGCGAAATCGAAAAGGATCAATGGGAGGAGCTGCGTCCTTATTTGGACACATGCCTGCTCCCGCTTACGGGGCTGACAGGAGATGAAACTCCATGGCAGGCTACCGAGGCTCTGGAGAAGCTGAGAGATGCGATGGATTGGATAGAAATCCCTTACAAAGGCCGTATTGTTACTTATCCTGCCCTTCATTATACTTCGGAAATTTCCCAATTCGCCACTCATGTAAACGAAGTTTGCAAAAAGTTGAAAGAGGTAGGGTTCCGATATGTTATTCCCATCTCTAACGACCCCCGCTTGAACGATCTTGTACTGCCGGAGGCCGATGTATTCGTTTCGGCGAAGAGTATCGGGAACGGGAGAAGCGGAATCGGCCAGATAATCGAATCCATTTGGTCACAAAGTCCTTCCGGGGATGAATGAGAATGTTCATTTGGGAGAACTCTAAAAAAAGCTTCCAAAGGTAGCTTTTTATGGCGAACGTTCAAGATTGTTTAAGATCTTTACCGGATCATATGAAAACAAACTATCCGTCGCGGTAAAAGAAGCTTCCGTCGATGCCTTTTCAAAGATGTTGTCGATTCCTTAAAGGTAGCTTATTAGGCGATTTAGCGAGTGTGACTTCTTCGAAGCCTAATCGCTTGCATCGTATAAAAATTTCAATTGTGACAATTTGGTTAATAATTGCTTTATTCGCTGCAAAACCATTGGGAAGTGGACAAGCCATGTTCTTGACGCCCCCATGGTCGTAGGCTATTATAGTTTATGTCCTAGTATATTATGTAATGACTTGTCGATTGCGACGTGAGATATATGGCTAAAGGGGGTAGAACCAGCACATGAGCGAGAACAAAGACCAAGGAACCCAATATCCAGTTGATGAAACCAGTCCCAAGCGCGAGATGTCTCGTCGCCAATTCCTGAGCTATGCTCTGGGAGGAACAACTGCTTTTATGGCTATGGGGCCCATGATCCCGATGCTTCGTTTTGCAGTGGATCCGATTCTGCAGACGAAAGGCGAGGCCGATTGGGTGAAGGTCGTTGAGGAGAGCAAGATTCAGTCGGAGCCTCAATCTTTCAAGTTTCAAGTTCAGCAAGTCGATGGTTGGTATGAGAGCACGCCGACGCTTGAGGCTTGGATTGCCAAGGATGATTCCGGCAATATTTTTGCTCTGAATCCGACCTGTAAGCATCTGGGTTGCACCGTTAACTGGAACAATCCGAAGTTTCCTAACCAATACTACTGTCCATGTCATGACGCTCACTACACTAAGGAAGGCAAGAACCTTGCGGTAGCGCCTGCACCATTGGATCAGTATGAAGTGAAGATTGAAGGCGGCTTCGTTTATTTGGGCAAGCTGCATCCGAATGAGATAGTCAAATAAGGAGGCGTGCTATTAAATGCTGAAAAGTGTTTATAACTGGATTGACGAACGCCTTGACATAACACCAATGTGGAGAGACGTGGCCGACCACGAGGTTCCGGAACACGTCAACCCTGCGCATCACTTTTCCGCTTTCGTGTATTGCTTTGGCGGATTGACGTTCTTTGTTACGGTTATTCAAATTCTGTCCGGCATGTTCTTGACGATGTACTACGTGCCAGATATTGTAAATGCGTACAATAGCGTTGATTACCTTCAGCATCAAGTGGCGTTCGGTGTTATCGTTCGCGGCATGCATCACTGGGGTGCCAGCTTGGTTATCGTCATGATGTTCCTACATACGCTACGGGTTTTCTTCACAGGATCCTACAAGAATCCTCGCGAGATGAACTGGGTAGTAGGAATGCTTATTTTCTTCGTAATGCTTGGCCTTGGTTTTACAGGTTATCTTCTTCCGTGGGATAACAAAGCTTACTTTGCAACTCAAGTAGGTATTAAAATTGCGGAAAATGCACCTTTCATCGGAGATTATGTGAAGACGTTCCTGCAAGGGGGCGACATTGTAGGGGCACAGACCTTAACGAGATTCTTCGCACTGCATGTGTTCTTTCTCCCTGCTGTACTGTTAGGCTTGTTGGCGGCCCACTTCTTCATGATCCGCAGGCAGGGGATTGCAGGTCCGCTATAAGGTTAAGTTCATAAGGCAGAGCTTTAACAGTATCTGAGAAAGTTGTGGAAGCCGAAGAAGGAGGAGGGGTAAAGCGTGGCCCATGGTCCTAAATCGAATGAAAAGATAGTCTACGTCGGCGATTCGCGTATTCGCAAGAAAGAATTCCGGCCGCATCCACAAGATTATACCTCTTATCCCGGCAAGTCCGAGGCGTTCATCCCGAACTTCTTGTTGAAGGAATGGATGGTTGCGGTCGTTGCTTTGGTCGGTATCCTGGTTCTGGTTATGTCTGAGCCGGCACCGCTCGGATATCCCGCCGATCCGACGAATACGGCGATTATTCCGATGCCGGACTGGTATTTCTTGTTTATGTATCAATTGCTTAAATATCCGTACACTTCGGATCAGTATGTTGTGCTCGGAACGATTGTTCTTCCCGGTATTATGTTCGGCGGCTTGTTACTGGCGCCATTCCTGGATACCGGTAAAGAAAGACGTTTCTACAGAAGACCGATTGCTTCTTCTCTAATGCTGGTTTCGTTGGCTGCCGTCACATACTTGACAGTTTACTCCTGGGACCACTATACGAAGGAGTTGGAGCGTCAAGGCCTCGTTCCGGATCATATTAAAGCGGAAGAGGAGCGGAAGGCGGCTAAGGAAGAAGGCCGCGAGCCCGATATTCGCAAGAAACCGGAATCCGCAGCTATTCCTATCGTGGATCCGGACAGCGAAGGGGCGCAAATTTATGCCAAATCGACTTGTCTCAGCTGTCACCAGGCGGACTTGAGCGGAGGCGCGATGCCTGCTTTGCTCGGAATTGGTGATAAGTATGACAAAGCGGGAATTCTTGATATTATCAAGAACGGTAAGGGCGGAATGCCGGCCCAATATGACACCAATATTGCCAATGGGCTGACCGATGCCGATATCGATACATTGGCTGAATGGCTGTCGAAGCAGAAAGCCCAATAATCCGTACGATAACCTGACCCTTCGCAAGATGTGGTCAGGTTTTTTCTTGAAATATAAGAAAGGATAAGTTTTACTTTATACCTGTTCTTATTTTTCATGGTAAACGCGCCCGTCCAAAGGACGGCGATGGGCCGTTTATCCTTGACATCTTAGTTCCGGGTTGTTACAGGGGCTTGCCTGGCATGTTAAAAGCTCGAAAGGAGGTAGCCGTATGCCGAATGAAATTGTGTGGAAGACAGTAATGAGCCGCTCTTTTCTGACGTCACCGTTTATGCTGTGGTCTTTGTTCTGGATAAATAGCTTAGGAACGGTATATGGTTACTATTGGTACTGGGATCAACTCGTCTATACCGTTTCTAACAGACCATTGTGGATGGTTTTGCTTGTTCCGGATAGTCCGACGGCAAGCTTGTTTTTTACACTGGCGCTCATCTTTCTTCTGCGTGACCGGTTCAAAGGGCCGGTAAGCACGCCTGTTCGCCGCATCATTGAGACGGTGGCAGTAGTCGCTTCCTTCAAATACGGGATTTGGGCCGTAGCTATGATTGTCGGCGGAGCCTATCAGGGTGAGCCCATGGCATGGCAGGATTGGATGCTTATCGGATCGCATTTGGGCATGGCTGCGGAAGCGCTGCTGTTCGTCCGCTTCTTTCAGATTCGTCCCATCTCCTGGCTGATTGCTGCATTATGGGTACTAGGCAACGATTTTATCGACTACTCCTACGAAATTTACCCTTGGCTGCCTGATGCCCTTACGGAAAATATAGATCAGGTAAAGGCCTTTACGTGGGGGCTCAGCTTGTTCTCCGTCTTGTTGTTCGGCTGGATAGGACTTGCTAAAAAATCACGTTCAGACAGGGTCTAAATAAGGACATCCCCCCATATCATGATGTTGAGGAGGGGATGTCCTATGTTGTTAAATAGAAGATTTCGTGCGTTAAGTGCAGGCTTTGTACTTGTTGCCTTGATCCTTGGAGGCTGCGGAGAGGTAAATACGCCAACCGATCCGCAGGCACAAGAGGGAAATTCGCGGGAAATGGTTAAACTGGAGCGAATCAACCAATGGGCGAATGAAATGTATCAGCAGACAGCTTCCGGCAATGTTGTTGGAGGTAAGGAAAAGCTGGACGATATTTCAGAGCAGTTAACGAAAATCCAATTTTCCGGAATTACCTCGCTGGAAGGGATGAATGCTTTATTCGACACTATTGAGCAGGCAAAAAGGAAATTCAATTCTGTTCAAACTTCTCCAGAGGAAGCTCTGCAGGAGGCTGTTAAAATCCGCTTGATAGCTGATGCAATGACTCATCAATATTCACCCATGTGGTTGGAATTCGATAAAGCGATTCGGTCCGAACTGAGAAGAATGGAGCTGGCCGCGAGCCGCCAGCAAGATCAGGAATTGTCCGGTACATTCCAGAGACTGGAGGATCGATACGAAACCATTCGTGCGTCCATAATGGTTAGCCGAAATCCGGAGATTGTGGAAAAATTGGACTCGTTGTTCGTTTTTATCAAACACCAAATGCAGTCCACCCCGATTCCGTATACAGAAATCCGCTCAGCGGCCAAAGAGTTGGACAATGCCCTTCGCGAGGTGTTTTATTCGGCTGACGAACGGACGGCCTATCTGCCTATAGTAGAAGGCAAAGATCCGATAATATGGTCTGCAGCAATGGGCGCCATTATATTAACGGTTCTCGGCTTCGTCGCATGGAAAATGTTTCATTCCGATAAAAGGTTCGCGCGCGTTCCAAGAGATCGTTAAAAGTAACCCTGCCTACGCCGCCATGGGCATTATGGACAAAGTGCGGATATAGCTTTATTCTTCTTTGAAGCCTTCGCCCAGTACATCCTGTACATCCGCTATAATGATAAAAGCAGAGGGATCAACCGATCGGATAATCATTTTTAACCTCCGGGCCTCTTGACGGGCGACTACACAATACAATACCTCCTTATCCTTTCGGGAATAGGCGCCCTTCGCCGGAAAAATGGTGACACCGCGTTCCAATTCCGAAGTTACCCGGTGGGCCAACAGCTCTCCATTTTCGGTTACGATGGTGAAGGCTTTGGCGGCATAAGCCCCTTCCGTAACGAAATCAATCATTTTAGAGGCGATGAATACGACCACGATCGTGTATAAAACTTTTTCCTTGGGGATATACAGCAGAGAGGAGCCGATGACCAGAACGTCAATCGCCAGAATGATCTGTCCCATGCTCCATCCTTTTCTTTTGTTGATGATCCGGGCCAGAATATCGGAGCCTCCTGTTGTACCGCCGAATCGGAAGACTACGCCTAATCCGGCCCCCAAGGTGACACCGGCATAGAGGGTCACGAGGAAGTAGTCCTCACCGGCTAGAGGAATGATCCAGCCGTAGCCGATCAGCATTTCCATAGTCCAGAGGAAGAAGGAGAGGAACAAGGTTCCGAGCACGGTCAAAGCCATAGCTTGATTACCAAATACTCTCCAGCCTATCAAAAATAGGGGAACATTGAGTACAAGGGTTGTTAAGGAAGGAGGTATTCCCAACGCATAGTTAATCAAGAGGGAAACGCCGGTCATGCCCCCTTCCATAAGCTCGTTAGGAATGACAAAATAATGAAGGCCAAAGGCATAGACGGCTGTACCGAGCATAATGGGAATAATGTTGCGGTATAGCGTGAGATACTTATTCGTCATTTTCTATGTACGCCTCCTCCATTAATCATGAGAAACGCTGACATCCGGGATTTCGGAAAAGTACCGGAATAGGATTCATAGCTTTTTTAGTATGCCCTTTCTTATCGCCGGGATTTATCCATCCTGCGTGTGAAGCGATTGCAGATGTTATGGATATTAATTTTCCATCTAGACGGGTTAAACCTTCTTAGAGTTTGGAATTATTATACAAATTTATCTGACTAGAAAGCATTCTAGCCACTAATTAGAAATGCTGCACGATCACGAACGATCAGTTCGTCGATTTGTTCGGGTTAAAGCTTCTTAATTAAGAGGCTTTTTTCGTGTATGTACTTATTTCCACCGTTTGTAATGAGCGATTCTTCGAAAAATAATTTGTCTTCAAGACGTCTTTGCGTTAACATGTATTTTAGCTGCACTGCTTTATTGCAGTGAATAACAGTGAAGGGAATAACCCCTGCAAGACAGAAAGTAAAGGAAGGGATCCCATTGGCGGATAAAAGCTTAAAGGAAATGCAGAATGAGGTCGACCGTTATATTTCTCAATTTAAAGAAGGATATTTCAGTCCTCTTTCCTTGTTGGCCCGGCTTTCGGAAGAAGTGGGCGAACTGGCGAGGGAGGTTAATCATCGATACGGTGAAAAGCCGAAGAAGCCGACGGAAGAAGAAAATTCTATCGAAAATGAGCTTGGCGATCTGTTGTTTATCCTGATCTGCTTTGCCAATTCCTTGGGCATTGATTTAACTAAAGCCCATGATGACGTACTTGAAAAATTTCAAACCCGGGATGCCAATCGGTGGACTCCGGTTAACAATGAAAATCAATAATACATATGCTATACCATCACCTTTCATCCATAAGGCATTAGGAAGGGATGGCGACGCATGGACGGATATGAAGCTATGCAGAAGGCTTATCAATCGATTCTTGCTCACGATTTCGACCAGGCGATTGCGTGGTTTAAGCAGGCTGTTAAAGCTTGCCCGGACAATGCGGAATATCATTACCGGTTGTCGATATCCTGCATGCGCAGCAGCCGTTTGACGGAGGCTTCTATTCATGCCCGGAGGGCCGCTGAGCTGGAGCCGGACGACGACACATACCGGTCCCATTACGAAAGGGTGCGGGCCAGGGAGCATGTGGCGCAAGCGCAAAATTATTTGGAGGAAGGACGGGACAGGGCTTACTTCTCGATTCTGCTGTTGAAGCAGGCAGTAGAGCTGGACCCGTTATCGACTGACGCTTATTTGCTGTTAGGAATGGCTTACGCGGATGTCGACGATTATCGCTCCGCACTGAGGGCTATATCCGAAGTGCTCCGGTTGGAACCGGATCATTCATTAGCAATTAGGCTCAAACAGGAATACGAGCAGCAGCTTCATCAATATACGACATCATCAACGAAGTTTGAGAAAAGCGAGGGTAAATAGAATGAATAATCCAATTAAAGTAGCAGTGACAGGTGCAGGAGGCCGAATGGGCCGGGAAGTGGTCAAGATGGTACTGGAGGATCCCGAGCTGCGGCTGGTAGCGGCGATTGATCACTCCGGAGACGGCCGGGACGCAGGGGAGATGGTCGGGTTGGGAGCCTGCGGAATCAAGCTTACATCCGATTTGGAGCTGGCATTAGTTGAAGGGCAGCCCGATGTCATGGTTGATTTTACAATTCCCCAAGCAGTTATGGGGAATGCACGTACAGCCATTAAGCATAAAGTACGTCCTGTTATAGGAACAACCGGCTTCCGACCGGAAGATATTGAGGAGTTGGACAGGCTTTGCAAGGCCCAGGGCATTGGCGGTATCATTGCACCCAATTTCTCGATCGGAGCTATTCTGATGATGAAATTTGCCGCCCAGGCGGCCAAATATATGCCTCATGTGGAAATTATCGAATATCACGGCGACCAGAAGCTGGACGCTCCTTCAGGCACAGCCGTCAAGACGGCGGAATTAATATCGCAGAACCGTCAAGAGCTGCGTCAGGGAAATCCCAATGAGGAAGAGACGATCGAGGGAAGCCGGGGAGGTTACTACGACGGCTTCAGAATTCACAGTGTCCGGCTTCCCGGGGTATTCGCCCAGCAGGAAGTCATCTTCGGCGGCTATGGTCAAACATTAAAGATCCGCCACGACTCCTACGAAAGAGCGGGCTATATGCCGGGTGTGAATCTCGCTGTCAAGAAAGCAATGGGATTGGACGGCATCGTATACGGCTTTGATCATTTTATCGATTAAAGCTATTCAGGGTAATTTATATTCATAAAGATTGAATTCAACAACGGCAGCAACGGAGGGAGTGTAAACCATGAGCTTGCAAATCGCATTAATTGCACATGACCGGAAGAAAGAAGAAATGGTCAATTTTGTCATCGCCTATGAATCCGTTTTTGCAAACCATCAGCTATATGCTACCGGAACCACCGGCCAAAAAATTATGGACAGCACCCAGCTTAAGGTTCACCGATATATGTCGGGACCGCTGGGCGGGGATCAACAAATCGGAGCGCTTGTCGCGCAAAATATATTGGATTTGCTCATTTTCTTGCGTGATCCTCTTATGGCCCAGCCGCATGAGCCCGATATTATCGCTCTGCTCCGACTGTGCGATGTACAGGGCATCCCGGTGGCCACGAACGTAGCGACCGCAGAGCTTCTGGTCAGAGCCCTGGATCGCGGTGATTTCGCCTGGCGGGAGCTGGTTCATAAATATAAGCCGGAGGGAGAGCAATGACCAAGTCGTTGGATATGCTGGTGTTCGGGGCCCATCCTGACGATGCCGAGATAGGCATGGGCGGAACGATAGCCAAGCATGTGGAAGCAGGCCGCAGCGTCGGAATATGCGATTTGACCTTTGCCGAGATGTCCTCCAACGGAACGGTGGAAACGCGCAAGCGGGAGGCTGCGCATGCAGCGAAGGCGCTGGGGGTGACCCTCAGAGCCAACTTGGGCCTGCCCGATCGGGGGCTGCAGCTTATTAAGGAGCAGTTGGACGAGATTACTCTGGAGATCCGCAGGTATAAACCGCGAATGGTTTTCTGCCCCTATTGGGAGGACAGGCATCCGGATCATGTGCTCTGCAGCCGCATGGTTCAAGAGGCGGTTTTCAGTGCCAAGCTGCGCAATTATTTGCCCGATACCGAGGCACATTCGGTCGAGCAGGTTTATTTTTACTTTATCAACGATGCGATAGACCCGGATGTTATGATAGATATAAGCAGCCAGTATTCCAAGAAGAGAGAGGCGCTGATGGCCTACCGCTCCCAATTTGAGCCTGCGGAAGCATCCCGGGGGCAGGTGAAGACCCCTCTGAATCAAGGGTATCTGGACAATGTTGAGGCAAGGGACAGGCTTCTCGGGCAGAAGCGTCTTGTCCCATATGCTGAAGGATTTGTGAGCAAGCTTCCTCTAATTGTTAATCTATTTTGACGCCGTTAGGAATAAACTTATTTGGGAATGGATGATACTGGAAGAGGGGCTGAGCCATGAGTGACAGATTAAAAATCGGAATTACCTGTTATCCGACGCTGGGCGGGTCCGGCGTTGTCGCTACCGAGCTCGGCAAGCTGTTGGCGGAGAAGGGGCATGAGGTTCATTTTATTACCCACAGCATTCCTTTTCGCTTGGGCGGCAAATTTGATAAAAATATTTTCTATCATGAGGTGGAAGTGAGCGATTATTATGTCTTCCGCTACCCGCCTTATGACCTGTCGCTGGCCAGCAAGCTGGCCCAGGTTGCCAAGAGGGAGAAGCTGGACCTGCTGCATGTTCATTACGCTATTCCTCATGCCGTATGTGCTTTGTTGGCTAAACAGATGGTCGGAGAGCATCTTAAAGTCGTCACTACTTTGCACGGGACCGATATTACCGTTCTTGGCCATGACGAGTCGTTAAGCGACCTGATTTGTCATGCGATCAACGAGAGCGATGCGGTGACCGCGGTATCCGAGGATCTGATCGCCGAGACGAGAGAGACGCTGCTCATCGACCGGCCGATCGATTTGACTTACAATTTCGTCGATAAACGGGTGTATTATCCGAGAGACGCTTCCGGTCTCAGAAGCGAGATCGCGAAGCCGGAGGAAAAGATTCTGATTCATATCTCCAATTTTCGCCCGGTTAAAAGAGTGCTTGACGTCGTGGACATCTTCGCCCGTGTGCAAAGCCGCATCCCGGCTAAGCTGTTATTCGTAGGGGAAGGACCGGACCTGAACAAAGCCATATGCAAGGTGAGAGAGCTGGATTTGTCCGATAAAGTTCTTTTTTGGGGAAAGCAGGATGACGTTGCGCAGGTAATCTCATTAGCTGACGTTATGCTTCTTCCTTCGGAAAAAGAAAGCTTCGGTCTGGTGGCTCTCGAAGCGATGGCCTGTGGGGTGCCTACCGTCGGCTCGCATGCGGGGGGAATTCCCGAGCTGGTAGCGGACGGCGTGACCGGTTACTTGGCGCCCATCGGGGATACGGAGCAAATGGCTTCTGCGGTCGTGAGGCTGCTCCAGGATGAAGCCTTGTTCCGTGAATTCAAGGAGGCCTGCCTCCATCGCGCCAGAACCGTCTTCTGCAATGATCTAATCACTTATCAGTATGAGCAAATTTATTACCGGGTATTGGGGCGTCCGGCGCCGGAATGGAATGCGGATGTCAACAGCCTGTGCATGGGGTAATAAGAATGATTCCGTTGGAACCGGAAGCGGTTTATGTATTGAACCGTCTTAAAGAGAACGGGTACGAAGCATATGTTGTCGGAGGCTACGTGCGGGATCAGCTAAGAGGCCAGCCGACGAATGACATTGATATAGCGACATCCGCCCTGCCGGAACAAACTATGGCTCTATTCGAGCGTACTGTTCCGACAGGGCTTCAGCATGGGACCGTCATGGTATTGTATGGCGGTAAATCCTATGAAGTCACGACGTTCAGGACGGAGTCGGATTATGAGAACTACCGGCGTCCCCAGGAAGTCACCTTCGTGCAAAACCTCGAACAGGATTTGCAGCGCCGGGATTTTACCATTAACGCAATGGCGATGGATGGGACAGGCTCGGTCATCGATCCTTTCGGCGGATTGGAAGATTTGCAGAACGGGCTCATTCGCTGTGTAGGAGATGCCCGGGAGCGGTTTCGCGAGGACGCGTTAAGGATGGTCCGCTGCGTTCGTTTTGCCGCCAATTATCGCTTTCGGATAGAGAGCTCTACCTGGGAGTCGTTAATAGCGAACCGGGATCTGCTGCAGCATATCGCTATGGAGAGAATCAGGGCGGAATGGGACAAGATGATGGAGGGTTCGGACCCTTACCGGGGGCTTGTTCTGTTGGTGAACAGCGGGCTGCTGCATTTTTTGAAAAGAAAGCCGGACTGGCCCGTTATCCGCTGGACTGCGGAAGAGGAACTGCCCGCAGAGCTTTCCCTTCTCAATCTATTGGATCGCCCGTTATTGCGCTGGGCCTGGCTGTTGAGAAGTATGGAGCTGTCCGCAGAGGCGGCCCGCCAGGGGTTGTCTATGCTGACCTTCTCCAGGCTGGCCATCGACAAGGTGATCAAGCTTATCGAAATGGACGGGCATTTAATAGCCAAGTCTGCAGACCCAGGCCAGGAAGAGTTGGAACAGGTATGGAAAGAAGCGGTTCTGCGATATGGTGCGGATGCTGCGGCGGAGTGGCTTGCTCTGGCGGATGCGGCAGCAGCGGGACGTTTGCGGAATCCTCCATTGGCAATCGGTCCTGCATGGAGCTCGGTCCCGGCGGATGAAGGGCGCCGTTGGCTGAAGGAGATGCCGGTGACCGGGATTAGAGAGCTGGCGGTTTCCGGGTCAGATCTGTTGACTCTAACCAGTCGGCAAGGGGGACCTTGGCTCGGCCGGGTTATGGACCGGCTAATGCTTGAGGTAGCTCTCGGCCGTTGTGCTAACCGTAAAGAAGACCTGTTGGACAAGGCTAAATATTATTTGGCAAATGAGTGATGGAGTATGAACCAAAGCTTGCTAGAGCTATTCCAAAATGATCCGGAGGCTTTTCTCTCCGGTGAAGAAATTAGCCGGAAATTAAACTGCTCCCGTACGGCTGTATGGAAGCAGATTCAGAATCTGCGGAAGTTAGGATACGAATTCGAGGCCGTGCCTAGAAAAGGCTATCGGTTGGTCTATCAGCCGGCCAAGCTTGACCCGTTGAAGCTGGCGGATTCGCTGCAAACGGAAATGATCGGCAGCTCCTTCCGTATTTACGATCAGGTAGATTCCACCCAGAACGTAGCCCATGAGCTGGTGCGCCAAGGCTGCCCCGAAGGAACGGTCGTGCTCGCTGAGGAACAGACTTCCGGAAGGGGCCGTATGGGCAAGAAATGGCTGTCTCCCAAAGGTAAAGGAATCTGGATGAGCATCGTGTTGAAGCCTCATATACCGCTGAAGCAAACCTCCCAGTTGACGCTGTTGACCGCGGTGGCCCTTTGCCGTACGTTGCGGCAGGAATTGGGTGTTGCCGTCGGAATCAAATGGCCTAACGATCTGCTTGTTGACGGGCTTAAGGTGAGCGGCATTTTGCTGGAATCGAGCGGGGAAGACGACCGCTTGAATTATGTGGTGGCCGGAATCGGCATAAGCGTGAATATGGAGGCGGATGATTTCCCGGAAGAGCTTGACGGCAAGGCGACTTCATTACGAATCGTATGCGGCAGGCCTCTTGACCGGATTCAGATTATTCGCCGGTTTCTGGAGAAATTCGAGGAGCTTTATCTGCTGTACTTGCAGCAGGGGTTTTCGCCCATTCGTACATTATGGGAGGCGCTGACGATTTCTCTTAACCGTCCGTTGAGAGTAAAAACTTATAACGGTTGGGTGGAAGGCACGGCGGAAAGTATTGATGATAACGGGGCTTTGACGGTAAAAACGCGTGATGGCGAAACTATGAAGCTGTACTCGGGGGATATACAGTTATAGCGTTCAAAGACGTCTGAGGATAACGGTGATTGGAAGTCCAAACGTTGTCCCGTAGAGTCCGCGCGTATTAAACTCTAAAAAACAGCAAAAAAATGATGTTGAAATTGTGAACATTTTGTTATAATGATTTCGAGGAGGCGGTATCGTCTTGACGAATCGCACTCTGCGGATCAGATTTTATTTTTTTTGAAACAATGGAATAGACCCGCTTTCCCATATCGGATTCTGCTCTGAGCCATACGGACCGAGACAGAAGGATCATGGAGCACAGCTTCTTTGTGTATTTATGAACCCTTTTAGTTCGGCTAAGAAGGGTTTTTTGCATTTTTTGTTAAAAGGATGTTGGACGGAACAGGGATTAAAGAAGATGTAAGCAGCTGAAGTCGGCTATACTATCCGGGAGAAGTGCTGAATAACGGATTCTGGCGGCTGCACAGGAACTGAATGGGTCAGTAGCGGAATTAGTATCCCAAATTTAGGGCAAGGAGTTGAGGATAGTTGGAAACGAGAAAACCGGTCACCACCTCGAGAATGAAAAAGATGAAGAAAGATGGAACGCCGATCACGATGATTACGGCCTACGATTATCCGTCTGCCAAATTGGCGGAAGAAGCGGGGATTGACGCCATTCTTGTGGGGGATTCACTTGGCAACGTAGTTCTCGGTTACGAATCGACGCTGCCGGTCACTCTCGATGATATGATTTACCATACAAGAGCCGTTACCCGTGCGGTCCAGGTCCCTTTTGTCGTGACCGACATGCCCTTTATGACTTACCATGGCAGCCTGGATGAGACGATGAAGAACGTGGCCCGCATTATGCAGGAAGGAATGGGTAAGGCGGTCAAGATGGAAGGCGGAGAGGAAATAGCCGCCACTGTGGAAGCTTGTGTCAAAGCCGGAGTGCCCGTTATGGGCCATCTGGGCTTAACCCCGCAATCGTTGTACCAGATTGGCGGGTATAAAGTGCAGGGCAAAACTTCCCGCCAAGCGGCCAAGCTGCTGCAGGATGCCAAAGCTTTGGAGCAAGCCGGGGCATTCGCCATCGTCCTGGAGCTGGTCACGGAAGAGCTCACGGAGCTTATCACGAAGGAATTATCCATTCCAACGATTGGAATAGGTTCGGGCGCCTCGTGTGACGGTCAAGTGCTCGTATTCCATGACGTGCTGCAATACGGTTCACCGATTATCCCGAAGAAATTCGTTAAAGCGTATGCCAATATTGGCGATCAGATCCGCAGCGGTATTTCCCAATACGTGCAGGAAGTCAAGGAACGGAAGTATCCTGACTCAAGCCACGCTTTTCAAGGCGCTGACGATGTGTTGACTTTCTTGTACGGTGGTAAAGAATAATAAGAACTCTGGACAGCACCGATAGGAGAGTGTCACACAATGATGATAATCAAAACGATTGAAGAGATGCGGAGCAAGGTGGCCGAGCGCCGGAGGCAGGCAGGGAAGGATGAGAAGGAAAGCCGTATAGGCTTTGTACCTACCCTCGGATATTTGCATAAAGGCCATGCGAGTCTGTTGAAACGGGCCAGAGAAGAATGCGGGACGGTCGTTCTGAGCATTTTTGTCAATCCTCTGCAGTTCGGTCCGAATGAAGACTTCGAACGGTATCCGCGGGATCCGGAGCGGGATTCGGCTATTGCCGAACAGGAAGGGGTCGATTTCATCTTCATGCCGGACGTTACGGAGATGTATCCGCAGAAGATCTTGACGACCGTCTCGGTTTCCGGAATTACGGAAGGATTGTGTGGAGCTTCCAGGCCCGGCCATTTCGACGGGGTAGCCACGGTAGTAACCAAATTGTTTAATATCGTTCAGCCGGACCGTGCATATTTCGGTATGAAAGACGTCCAGCAGGTTGCCGTCATTCAGCAGATGGTCCGCGATTTGAACATGAATGTGGAAATCATTCCTTGTCCGACCCTTAGAGAAGAGGACGGTCTGGCTTTGAGCTCGCGCAATGTTTATTTATCTGCCGAGGAGAGGACCCAGGCGCTGGTCCTGCAGCTATCTCTTAACGAAGCGGAAGAATGGGTCCGGCAGCCGGGCATCCGATCGCGGGAGCTTCGCCAGAATATAATATCGAGAATAGCCACCGCTCCTTTGGCGGAAATCGATTATGTGGAAATCGTTTCGTATCCATCATTCCTGCCGCTGGAGGACGAAGAACCGGTAACCGCTGCGGTGAATGACGGTCAGTTACTAATCGCGTTGGCGGTAAGGTTTGGGCAAACCCGGCTGATCGATAATCGGCTGTATTCGTTAGGCGATCAGGACACAAAGGAGGAAGCAAACCGTGTTTAGGACGATGATGAAATCGAAGCTGCACCGGGCGACAGTGACGGAAGCCAATTTGAATTACGTCGGCAGCATTACGATAGACGAAGATCTGATGGAGCTGGTCGATATGCTGCCTAACGAGAAGGTGCAGATTGTCAATAACAATAATGGAGCCAGGCTGGAGACCTATATTATTCCTGGCCCCAGAGGCTCCGGAGTGATTTGTCTGAATGGCGCGGCCGCCCGTCTTGTGCAGCCGGGAGACAATGTCATTATTATTTCTTATGCTATGATGACGGAGGAAGAAGCCAGAACGTTCGTGCCTACCGTTGCTATACTGGGTGAAAATAATAAAGTTATTTCCATGATGAAGCATGAACCCCATTCAACGGTAGTTTGAATACGGCAATCATTGATATAAATATGCTGAAGGGCCAACGGAAAGGTTGCGCCCTTCTTTTCATTATATGCGGCTCGGTTGGAGTCATATTTGTTACCTGAAGCGATGGAAAGTAAAGTTATTGGCTTATAAAACCTTTTAACAAAAATGTGTTCTAATATCCAGA
Source organism: Paenibacillus sp. SAFN-117 (assembly GCF_051966115.1). NCBI lineage: Bacteria > Bacillati > Bacillota > Bacilli > Caryophanales > Paenibacillaceae > Paenibacillus > Paenibacillus sp. SAFN-117. The sequence goes on along the minus strand of NZ_JBQCLK010000004.1, from coordinate 77,455 downwards.
GATGTAACTAATGGAACGGTTGAATGAAACCCTCCCCCTTGACACACAATGAATTTACACGGATAACTTACTGAAGGTTCGTGGACTCCGCTTGCAGGGTGGGATCGATATGTTTAAGCCTTTGTTTGCAACCATGCATGAAGTTCTTACGGAAATTATGTCCGAATATTCTACAGCGTCGGGCGCGCGCAAGCAATTACTGGATGAGCAGCTCCTTGCGTTAAAGGCGATGAGTGATTCCTGTATAGAGGAATGGCTCCGCTTCGAGGAGAAGCTGGGAAGACTGCTTCCGCTGGCGAATCAAGGGAAAATACCGGTTAAAGCAAAAATTAAGGGCAAAGCGGCTAAAGAAGAGGGATTCCCGGTAGATCCATCCAACCAATCCGGTTTCGAAGAAGCCCAAGGGTATTATAAATTATCTATGTTTGAAGTAGCTGCGCCCAAGCTGGACGAAATGGTGCGCAAGCAGCCGGATTTTGTGTTGGGGCGATTTTATCTGGCACTTTGCCATTTTCACCTAGGGGATTTGGCGGAAGCCTACCGCGAGTTCAAAATATTGCTTGCATTGACGGAAAATCGGAAATTAAAGGCCATTTCGTATACAGGAATGGGCTGCGTTCATTATGAACATAACAATTTGGAAAAAGCGATGGAATATTTCCGCATGGCCTTCGAGGAAGACCCGGAATGCATAGAGCTTTCCCTTGCTTACGGTTCGGAATTACGCTGGTGAAGAAAGCTGCATCGTTCATCCGTTCGTTGCATCGATAGACGTTTTTTTTGTAGTCTGGTATGCTTAAAGAGCAGTTGTTTAACGAAGGGATGAACGGTTTACATGAAATATGCCGTATTGGATTTTGAAACGACCGGGGGCCAGACAACGGACGAAATTATTCAGGTTGGCCTCGTACTGATAGATGAAGATAATATCGTTAAGCGTTATTCAAGTCTGGTCAAACCGAATCAGTCGATACCTCCGTTCATTACTTCTTTGACCGGAATTGACGACGCCGCGGTTCAGGGTGCCCCGTCTCTGGAAGAGGTAATGATGGAGATGCAGCCTTTGCTTTATGACACCGCATTGGTAGCCCATAACGCGGGATTTGACTTTGCCTTTTTGCAGCGGGCACTGGATGCTTGCGGGTACATGCCCTTCTCAGGGCCTGTTCTGGATACGATGGATATGCTGACGATTCTGTTCCCGTCGCTGTCCAGTCTTCAGCTTGGCAACGTCTGTCACGAGTTGGAGGTTGAGCATGCCCGTCCTCATCAAGCGGATTCGGACGCGGAGGCGACCGCTCTGATTTGGTTAAAATGCCTGCAGAAGCTCAACCGTCTGCCGCTGCTTGTCCTTCAGAGAATCACCGCGCTGTTCGAGAATGATTATTCCAATAACGATCTGGCCTGGTTTTTGCAGGAAATGCTGGAGCGCAAGGAAGCTTCTGTGAGCCTGGACGAAGATTCCTACAAATATTACAGACAATTTGCCATGAATGTGGATGATTGGGGAGACGATGAGCCTGTCCGTTCAGAAGAGGATCGGGCAGCCCTGCAGGTATCCTTCGACGAGTTCTACGACGGGCTGAAGCAAAGAATGAAGGAGAAGTTCGACTTTTACGAGGAGAGGGAGGCCCAGAGCCGGATGCTTAAGGAGGTGGCCTCCTCCTTCGATACGGACCGGCATCTGATGATCGAGGCGGGTACAGGCACAGGCAAATCGTTAGGCTATCTGATCCCTTCCTTATATCATGGAATCCGTGAGGACAAGAAGGTACTTATTAGCACTCATACAATCAATTTACAGGAACAGTTGCGAACAAGGGACATTCCGGTACTGCAGGAAATTTTTCCGGTTCCTTTTCAAGCGGCAGTGCTTAAAGGGCGGAGTCATTACCTTTGTTTGCGAAAGTTTGAGAATAAGATCCAACTACAGGACTTTAATTTTGCTAAAGAGGAACGTCTCACCGCGGCACAAATGATCGTCTGGCTCAGTGAAAGCGAAAGAGGGGATGAAGAGGAGCTTCATCTTACGGGCAGAGGCGCCGAATTTTGGCGGACGGTTGAGAGCGATGCGGACTCCTGTTTAAACCGGGCTTGCCCATGGTTTAAAAAATGCTTCTATCACCGGGCCAGGAATGACGCCAATAAAGCGGATGTGGTCATTACTAACCATTCCTTGCTGTTCACCGATATCAAGGCGGATCATCGCCTGCTTCCTTCCTACAAACATCTGGTTATCGATGAAGCGCATCATCTGGAAGAGGTCGCCAGCAAGCATATGGGAATCGAACTGAAATACATGTCCTTCGTGAATACTCTTACCCGATTGTTTAGAGACAGTAAGAACGGACAGCTTCCGTCCTTGCGCATACGGTTACAAGGATTGGGCGGGGAGCTTCCGGAGCATTCTGCGGAATGGGACGCTCTCATTGAGGGAATCTACCCTAAACTGGTCGAGGTTAAAGAGCATTGGGATCATTTGGCCGAGCTGCTTTACGAGCTAGTGAACGGTAAGATGGGCGAGTCGGGAGAAACCGGCCAGCTTGTATTTAGGATTAAGGACGATCAAATGCCGAAGCAGTGGGATAAACTGCTGACCATCGAGGATAACATCTATATCGGCCTGGGCGAGATCAGCCGCAAGCTGGACCGTCTCGCGCAAGAGTTGAAGGATTGGCAGGAGGAACATGATCTTAAAGGCAGCTTGACCGACCTTGCCGGTTCCGTGAAAGAACTAAACCGCCAGAGAGATGCTCTGCGCTTCTTCATGAAGAGAAGCGATCCGGATTATGTATATTGGCTCGAAGCAAGCCCTCAATTCAAGATGAGGTCGCTTCATCTGTTCAGCGTGCCCACTGACGTAAGCAAAATTTTGCAGCAATCCCTGTTCGATGAAAAAGACAGCGTTATTCTGACATCCGCCACTCTTTCCGTCGACAAGACCTTTGATTACAGCCGCGATCAGTTGGGGCTGGGAAGGTCGGATAAGCTGAACACCGTTTTGCTTCCTTCTCCGTTCAATTACCGCAAGCAGGCGCTGGTTTGCATCCCTCGGGATTTTCCCGGGATTAAAGGAAGAGACGGAGAAGATTATTTCGTACACAAGCTGGTAGAATCGCTTCATGAGGTAGCTGTAGAAACAAGGGGCCGCATGCTGGTTCTCTTCACTTCGTACCGTATGCTCAAGAATGCTTATCCGGAATTGAAGGAAAGGCTTGCCTCGGCAGGTATTCAGGTGCTGGGGCAGGGGATAGACAGCTTTAACCGCAGCAAGCTGACACGCTTGTTCCAGGAGAGCGAATCCGCCGTATTGCTGGGGACGAGCAGCTTCTGGGAAGGGGTCGATATTCCGGGAGAAGCTTTGACCTGCCTGGCGATCGTTCGTCTTCCTTTCCAGCCTCCCAACCATCCTGTAACGGAAGCCAAGAGCGAACAGCTGAAGAAAAGTAATCTCAATCCTTTCATGAAGCTGTCTGTGCCTCAGGCGGTCATCCGCTTCAAGCAGGGCTTCGGCCGTCTTGTTCGCAGGGCCAGCGATAAAGGAATTGTTATCTTATATGATACCAGGGTCATCGATACCCAGTACGGCAAATACTTTCTTTACTCCTTGCCCGGGCCCAAAATCGAGCACATGCCGACCGGGCAGATGGTTCCGCGGATTAAACAATGGATGGAGGAGGAACACGCTTGAAATCGATGAAAATATCCGAAGCCGTCGTTAGGCGGCTCCCCATTTATTTGCGCTTCCTGAACGAATTAAACCGGATGAACGTAACTACCGTTTCCTCTCAGGATTTAGGAAGCAAGCTGGATCTCAATCCGGCCCAAATCCGCAAAGATTTGGCTTATTTCGGCGAGTTCGGCAAGAAGGGAATCGGCTACGACGTTAAGTATCTCATAGAGAAGATTCGACAAATTTTGAAGCTGGACCAAAGAATTCAAGTGGCGCTGGTCGGAGCGGGTAACTTAGGCAGAGCTTTGTGTAATTATAATGCTTATTTGCAGGATAACATGAAGATTGTCGCTGTGTTTGATGCGGAGAAGTCCAAGATCGGGCAGAACATGAACAATTTAACCGTGCTTCCGATGTCGGAGCTGACCGATACGATCCGGGAGCTGCAAATAAGGATCGGGATTATTACGGTTCCCGCTTCGGAGGCTCAGAATGTAGCCGATCGGTTTGTCGAGGCCGGGATCGAGGCTATATTAAATTTTGCCCCGGTCATTATTAAAGTTCCGCCCCATATAAGGGTTCATCATGCAGATTTTACAACGGATCTGCAGAGCCTGGCTTACTATCTGAACAAAGAGGAAGAGGCGTGATCAAGGCGCCGCACATTGAAAATTGCCGGTTCACCGGAGCCGGTTCACTGTAACATAATAAAGGCTTGTCCGGTCTCGAGCCGTACAAGCCTTATTATTATGAAAGACTGCCTCAAGCGGGGTTTAGCCGATTAAGCGTAGCGCAGTACAACGCTGTCCAGAATGTTTGCCACATCTTCACAGGAGTCCGTCGTCTGCTCCAGACGCTCATACAGCTCTTTGATTTTAAAGTCGTGGTAAGGGTCCTTGGGAGAAACGAAGATCGCGCGAATGCCTTCTCTCATTAAGCGGTCGGCTTCATTCTCCAGACTGTTGATATGTACGGCATGCTCGGTAATTTCAGAATATTTCTTCTTGGAAAGCAGCTTGAAGGCCTCCAGAATATGCTCACAGCTCGATACAATGACTTCAGCGAATTCTTTCATGAAATCATCGGTTTTATCAATATTTAAATAATCGAAACGGGCGATGGTCGCTTCGATACCGTCCACTACATCATCCACAGACATGGCCAGCTCCATAATATCCTCGCGGTCAATCGGAGTAAGGAATACTTTGCTTAATCCTTTAAATATGGAATGTGTCAGTTGATCCCCTTTGTTCTCCAATTCTTTGAGCTTATCGAAATAAGGGGCTAACGCGCTTGAGCCGGACATGGCCTCCCGAAAGACTTTGGCCGCTTCCAGAGTATTCTCGGCCGCTTCAATCAATAGTGCTAAAAAATCGGTATCTTTCTTCTTGCCGCTAAACATTGTGATAAGACCCCTTTCCTCTGTTGAATCTAACATGGACCTATCGGCCTTAGATTCTTAAACCGTTTAATGTCGTTTCATAAAATTAAAAATAGCACATTCTCCAGCCTAAAAGCAATGGACCGGTTATATAGGCTATTTGCCGGGCATTTTTTGTCATTGAAATTGGTGCTAAAGCAATAAGTCCTGCTATTTTAAAATGTACCCGTCTTTCTTGATTTTAACCTTACTAAGCGGTACATTGGAAAAGAATGATATTTCGTGAAAGGGTTGAATACATTGACGGATACAGTGATTATTAATGGAAGCTTTATAACGATGGACCCCGCTCAGCCTTACGTGGAAGGGGTTATGGTTATTAAAGGTGACCGGATAGATTATGTCGGACCTGAGAAGCAGGATTCCATAAGCAAGGATGCGCGTATCATTAACGGTCGCCATAAGCTGTACATGCCGGGATTGGTGAATACCCACGGACATGCGGCTATGACCCTGCTTAGAGGAGTGGGTGATGATTTGGCTCTTCAGGTGTGGCTGGAAGAAAAAATGTGGCCGAATGAAGCCAAGTTTACGTCCGAAGACGTCAAATGGGGCACTCTGCTAGCCATACTGGAGATGATGAAGGGCGGGACCACCTGCTTCGTCGACATGTACGACCATATGAATGAGGTCGCGCTGGCGGTAGAGCAGTCCGGCATGCGCGGCTGCTTGACCCGCGGCGTCATCGGATTATGTCCGCCGGATGTCCAGGATGCCAAGCTGGCTGAAGCGAAGCAATTTGCCCGCGATTGGCATGGCAAGGCCGATGGCCGGATTACGACGATGATGGCCCCTCATGCCGCCTACACCTGCCCTCCGGATTACATCGAGAGAATAGTGGAAGCCGCTCATGAGCTCAATCTTCCTCTTCATACCCATATGTCCGAAACGGCCGCCGAAGTCGAGCAGAACGTGAAGCAGTATGGCAGCAGACCGCCGGAGCATCTGGCCAAGCTCGGAGTATTCTCGCGGCCTTGTCTGGTGGCCCATGGAGTGCACCTCACCGACGAGGAAATCGCATTGCTTCAGAAGCATGATGTCCGGATTTCCCATAATCCCGGAAGCAACCTGAAGCTGGCCAGCGGTATAGCCCGTGTGCCTGATCTCCTTAAGGCCGGAATCAAGGTGTCGCTCGGGACGGACGGAGCGGCAAGCAATAACAATTTGGATATGTTCGAGGAGATGAGACTGGCCGCGTTAATCCACAAGGGAGTATCCGGAGATCCGGTTTCCATTCCTGCAGAGCAGGCGTTGAGAATGGGAACGTTAGAAGGCGCACAATCGATATGGCTTGAGGACGTAGGAAGCTTGAAGCAGGGGATGAAGGCCGATTTCATCGCTTTGGATGCAGATCAGCCTCATTTGCTGCCTAAATCAAATTATTTATCTCATGTCGTTTACTCCGCATCTGCGAATGATGTAACCGATGTTTATGTAAATGGTAAACAAATTGTGCGGGACAGACAATGTCTGACTCTGGATGAGGAAAAGATAAAAGCTGAGTTCCGCCAACGATTCAGCGCGTTGCTTGGATAATGAGCAATCCTCGAATAAAAAATACCGGGAGGCCGATCGAAGTTGCACTATAAGAAACGAATCGTTTGGGGCAGTATCGCTGCGGTGGCCCTGCTGGTTTTCATTGCTTTTCGGTTTTATGATGCGGTCAGAGCTGACTTGCGCCTGGAGAAGGAACAGGCCGTTAAGACGGTATTGCAGGAGACGAGGATAGAGCAGGTCGATGCCGTGCGGCCATTTGTCGGAGATAAGCCCTATATGGTCGTCTATGGGAAATCGGATCGTGACGAGGAAATGATTGCTTGGGTCCATGAGGACGGGGTGGATGTAAAACTGGCGCGGGAAGGTGTCAGCTCGGAGACGATAAGGGAGAAAATGCTGGCCAAAAACCCGGAAATGGATATTGTGCATATTAACGCCGGAAAAATGCAGGATGTATTCGTTTGGGAAGTCTTCTATAAACAAAAGGAAGAGGCCGGCGAGCGGTATTATTATGATTATTACCGATTTTCGGATGGAAGCCATCTGGATACCTATCGAATGGCGGCGCGTTAAGTGCATCGTTAAAAAAATGGAGCCTGGCAAAGGGACAACAAGCAAAAGTGGGTTCAAAGGCAATTACCTGATAAAGGAATGATTGGGATGGTTATCCTTACCTTCACACTTTTTTCTAACATTCGTTATAGATAATATGATATACTCGTATATATCACGATTTAATGATTAGAAAGGTGGGCGTAGATGAAACTGAGAATATTGCCAATCTTACTTGCGGTTGCTTGCTCCAGCTTGATATTGTTTGGCGGATGGTTTATGTATCGCAGTTATGCGATGGAGACGCCGCTTAATGAACTCGTTTCTCAAGCCCAGGGCGTGGAAGAAGTTCAGATGGAATTATCCAACCAATCGGTTAATATAAAGGTAAAGCTCAATAACGAGGCCAATATGCGCGAAATCTACCAGAAGGTAGCGACCGAAGGCGCGGACATTATCGGCAAGCGTCAATTAAACATTCAAGTAGTGAATGATTCATCTCCGGAATTGGACAAGTGGTGGTCTATCGTTTTGTTTGACATCGCTCAAGCGATGGATACCCGCCAGTATTCCCGGATTCCCGTGACACTGGAAGAGAAGGCGGCCGCCCTTCCGGGCTTGCAAGCCGTAACCGAAATGGACGATAATAATGTATATGTTCGACTTACCTATGGGGAGAAGAGCAAATACATTATTTTGCCGAGAGTTCCGGCTAAGTTAGGAGTGTGGCCGAATGAGCAAATACAGTAAGGAAATCCTAATTGGCGTCATTCCCGTCGTGCTGCTGTTTCTCGCTTTTATCGGACTGAATATTATTCCTCTTGTCATGATGGCCGTTCTCGTTATTGCCTTGCTGTATATCGTCAAACCGAAGATGAATCTCGAAGCCAAGGGAGAGAGGCCGGGGAAGATTCGAAAACCGTCCGCTCTAACCTTCGAAGAAATTGGCGGTCAGGAGAACGCGAAGAATGAATTGAAGGAAGCCCTCGAGTTTATAATAAAGTACGATGATATCAAGAAGTTCGGAATTCGCCCTCTCAAAGGAATTCTGCTGACCGGTCCTCCCGGAACGGGAAAAACTTTGATGGCTAAGGCGGCCGCCCATTACACAAATTCCGTATTCGTCGGTGCTTCCGGCAGCGAATTTGTTGAAATGTATGTAGGTGTCGGAGCCAGCCGGATTCGCGAGATGTTCAAGAAGGCCAAAACGCTCGCGCAGAAGGAAAATAAGGAGAGCGCCGTAATCTTTATCGATGAGATCGATGTGATCGGCGGCAAGCGGGATGGCGGGCAGCATCGGGAGTATGATCAGACGCTTAACCAGCTTCTGACGGAGATGGATGGAATCCATACGGAAGAATCTCCACGTATTCTTATTATCGCTGCGACCAACCGCAAAGAAATGCTCGATTCGGCCTTGCTGCGTCCGGGAAGATTCGACCGGCATATAGAGGTTGACCTTCCGGATAAGAAGGGGCGGCTTCATATTCTGAACATTCATGCGGCGAACAAGCCGCTTGCAGATACCGTCGATTTGGAGAAAATTGCTGAGGAATCCTTTAATTTCTCGGGAGCCCAGCTGGAAAGCGTCATGAATGAAGCGGCCATCTACGCGATGAGGGATGGTTCGGAGAAGATTGAGCAGAAGCATTTGACCCTGGCAATTGATAAGGTAATGATGGGAGAGAAGACCGACCGGGAGACGAGCAACGAAGAGCGAGAGCGCGTAGCCTATCATGAATTGGGGCATGCCATCGTGGCGGAGGTCGTCAAGCCGGGTACGGTATCCCAGGTATCCTTGAGCCCCAGGGGTCAAGCTCTCGGGTTTGTCCGGCATAATCCGCAAGAGGATCAATACTTATATACCAAAGAGTATTTGGAAGAACGGATTATGATCGCGCTCGGCGGCGCGGTAGCGGAAGAGATGTTCTACGGGAACCGGAGCACAGGCTCTCGCAACGATTTCGAACAGGCTCTTAATCTCGTCAAAATGATGATGGACTCCGGGTTGACGAGTCTGGGTATCGTGGATAGGGAAATGGTGACGAAAGAAGAATTAATGAAGGCGAACGCCTCCATATTGGATTCGTTAACGTCCAGAACACGTGAAATATTGGAATCCTACCGTTCCGTATTCGTCCAAGCCTTAGAAATTCTTATCAAGGAAGAAGTTCTCTCCGGAGAACAATTCCGCAATCTGCTTGCCGTACTCAAGCAGAAGAGCACAGCCTAAATTATTATGGAAGACGGCGTCCTTTCAGCAAACTTTGCTTAAAGGACGCCGTCTTCTTTTTATTAGGGCGCAAACATAGTACAATAGAGACAAGCGTTTGTATCCTTAATGAGGTGATGGTGTGAACAACAAGGAGTTTAAGCGACTGGAAGAGGGGGTACTTGCCGCTTTACAGGAAGGAACCCTGCAGGTTCCTCACTTGTTTTTTAAACTGTATCCCGGCTTAAACCTGAATGAAACGGAGGCCATGCTGCTCCTTCACCTGATGTCTTTTATCGATAGAGAGAAGAAGGATTTTCCGACGATTGAAGAAATACAATCCCGAATGGCAGCCCCTCCGGAACAAGTCATCAAGGCACTGCAGAAGCTTCTGAAAGAAGGCTGGATTACGATCGATGAAGAGGTCGATTCTTTATCAGGCATTCAATATGAGCGTTATAACTTATCCGGAATGTACCACAAGCTGGCTGCGGCCTGGGCGGATTTCCACAAGGAGGAAGAACGCCAGAAGAGGCTTGCGGTTTCCAAGGAAGGCAATGACATCTTCACTATTTTCGAGAATGAATTTGCCAGGCCATTGACTCCGATGGAGCTGGAGACGATCTCCGGCTGGCTGGATCAGGATAAATACAACAAAGACCTTATCCTGGCCGCATTGAAGGAGGCAGTTTTTGCGGGCAAGGTTCATTTTCGTTACATTGACCGGATTCTGCTGGAATGGAGCCGCAATCGGATTTTTACCCCGGAGCAGGCGAAGGAGCATGCACAGCGCTTTCGTGGCGCCCGTTAAACCAAGAAAAAACCTTCGAAGGCCGACTTCGAAGGTTTTTTAGATACAGTACAAAGTAAAACATCCTTTAAATCCAGTTGCTTATTAATGAAATAATTCCCGATAGGTGTTTTTCTCAGAACATAAGAAAGAATAAGTTTCACCGTAATCCTGTTCCTATATTTCATCGCGGTATACACGCCTGTCCAAAGGACGGCCATTGCCGTTTATCCTTGCTTGTTCAACAGCTTCCACCGATAAACATATTCGAAGAGAAACTCGAAGGCTTCCAAATGACGCTTCGCTTCGAAAACGTTGGCTCCCCAGGCATAGATGCCGTGCTTGCGCAGGACAATGCCGGGAACCCGGGGGACAATCGCCTCGCTGACCAGCTCGGCAATGCGGGGGATATCCGCATAATTAGGAAGGATAGGAATGCGGATCGCGGCGTCCTCCTCCCATATATTGAACGCTTTAATCAGCTCCACTCCTTCTACGGGAATGGCTTGTTCCTCCCGGTACAGTTCCGAAACCAGGTTGTTAAAGACCGTATGAACATGGAAAATCGCCCCGCATCCGGTAGCCCGATAAATCTCGCAATGGATAAGAGTTTCAGCCGAAGGCTTAAGCCCGGTCGTCTCCAGCGGACGCCCATGCTGATCCACGATCAGGAAATCTTCCGGGGAAGAGACCGACTTGTCCTTGCCGCTTGCCGTGACAGCAAATGCGAAGGTCTGGCGATCCTCGCTCATGTCGCCTATCCGTACCGACAAATTGCCGCTGGTGGCGGGGAACCAGCCTCGTGCGGCGAACGTTTCCTTGACCTCCCTCAGCTCAGAGAACGCTCGCTGCTTCTGTTCCAACGTCATGCTATGTTCCATTTCAGTTCCCCTCTCTTAAAGCATTCAATCCATTGATGACGTCATGGAAGGTTTCAAATTTTCTATAGGCAATTCCAAGCTTCTCACATTCCTCTGCAAGATGGGATCGGGCAAAGACGAAATCAGCTTGCTTGGAACCTTCAAAATCCGACAGGCTGTCGCCAATCAGTATGCGGTTATACTTCTCCGGTGAATAGGAGCGGATAATAGTAGTCTTGCACATCCCGCAGCCCTTATCGCATTGCTCATCGCACGGATGAGGCCAGGTAATCCGAATTTGTTCTCCGGAGAAATCACTGCCGTTACAGTAAATCTGTTCCGGTCTTAGTTCGAAGGGGGCCAGTGTCGGGAGCAGGAAAAAATCAATTCCCCCGCTGGTCACCAGAAAATCGAAGTCATTCTCCCTGACATACTCCAGAAGCTCCGGGAAGCCCTCCCGGATACGGATCGATTGGCGGGTAAATTGAATAATCTCATCTTTCCGCGAGGAGGGGAGGAGGGCGAACATCGCTCCGACTCCCTCCTGCAGGGGGATCTCTTTATCAACGATCCGGCGAAGAATGTCTTCCCAGCCGGAAGGCTGAAAATGCTTCATGATGTCCATGATGTTATCTGTAACGGTAATGGTCCCGTCGAAATCGCAGAATATGATATTTTGCTTGTTTGCATCAAGCTTCATTCTCTAACCCCCCATGCCTCGATGGCCGCGTGCAGCTCCTCATGTTCAGACGCATAGTCTCTCAGGGGTACGCCGCTTAACGCCGCCTGAATCGCTTGCCTGAATGCGCGGCCTCCCGCTTCGGTTCCCATCGGATGGCCGTGAACGCCTCCGCCCGCATTAACAACGACCTCTTGTCCGAAATCGCGGAGGATCAACGGAACCAGCCCGGGGTGAATACCTGCTGAAGGCACCGGGAAGCTCTTGGCTAGAGTCAGTCTTCCGGCGTGCGGTTCCCCGTCATTTCCGGACGAATGCAGATAGTCCCGGGGCTGGTCCGTTAATAAAGCGTGACGAATAGCCATGTTTTCTTCCTTGGGCATCACGACCGAACCATAAGGCGAAGGGAACAGCACCAGATCCGCACCAGCCAGCCGCATCAGCTTGCCGAGCAGTACGGAAGCGGAAATGCCGTGATAGGGTGATGGATAATAGGCGCCCGCCAACGCAGGGTGTGCCGCGATCGGGACGGTAATGTCTGGATGCGCGCTCAGTTCGCGAAGCGTATCGAACCCATAGGAGAGCACGTTGAATAAGAGAGCATTAGCTCCAAGAGAAACCGCCTTAACGGCTTGCTCTGCGAGCTTGGATGTCGGCCCCGTCAGGTTAACGGCATAGAGCAGCTTCTGCCCGGTCGTTTCCTCTGCCTGCTTGGCCGCCTCCATACATACCTTGACCCGTTTCTCCAGTGGGGTGAGCGGATTCTCGAATAAAATTTCATCATCCTTAATCAAATCCACACCGCCGAGAGCTTGTTTGTAGAATTGCTCGCGCAAGGCAGGCAAATCGTGGCCGATGACGGACTTGAAGATGCTCATCAGCAGAGGACGATCATGGACGCCCAGCAGGGAGCGCACACCTTCCATGCCGAATTTGGGACCGGAAAAGGCACTCAGGAAGGGGTCGGAAAAATGCAAATCCATCAGTTTGATGCGGCCGTCCATAGAGAGCTTTCCGAATACAGTCACAAGGAGAGCCGGAATGTCCCGGCTGAAATTGACGTCCGGATAAGCTATCCGGATGTCCGCGTAACGTTCACCAAGCTCATTACGGCTTTCGGCGACATCGACCACTTGGCCGAGATAGGGCTGCATGCTTGCTTTTTTCGCCTCGGGCAGATCCGTCCAGCTTCCGACAGTCAGGCCGACGGCAATGCCGGCAGCCTTCTTGCCGAAATCGGCATTTTCATCATAGCAGCGATAGGTTGCCGTACAATAGGAGTTCATCGTTCCACCTGCTTTTCGTTCAATATTTCATCATTTCTTCGGATATCGTGCGGCCGATCTCGCCGGCTCTATCCGAAGCCCGCCGGACAGCGCTTCGGATAGCCTCTTGAAAATGATATTGATCCAATACTTCCAGTGCGGCTTGAGTGGTGCCGTTAGGAGAGGTAACCTTCTGCCGTAAGGAGGCCGGTTCTTCTCCCGTTGCTTTAACCATTGAGGCGGCACCCAGGACGGTCTGAACCGTCAGCTTCCGGGCTTGTTCCTGATTCAACCCTCCCTGGATCCCTGCTTCCATAAGAGCTTCCATGAAGGTATAGATATAAGCCGGCCCGCTGCCTGAGACGCCGGTAACAATGTCGATCAGCGGCTCCTCGACTACGATGGTTTCCCCGGTAGCTGAGAAAAGATTTATGGCCATTTCCTGATAGACTCCGGAGGCGTTAGCGGAGAAGCAGAGTCCCGTCGCCCCCATACCGATCGTACATGATGTATTCGGCATGCAGCGGGCAATGGGAATTAGCCGGCCCAGCCGATTTTCCATCGTATCGATGGAAAGTCCGGCTATCACGGAGATGACGAGCTGCCCGGGATGCACTAATGGTGCCAGATCCTCCAGTGCCGCCCCGGCGTCCTTGGGCTTCATGGCAAGCACGATGATATCCGCTTCCGCTGTATATCTGCGAACCGCCTCTGGTCCGCTGCCGGTACGGATGCCGTACTTCTGGCAGAGGATGGTCAGTCGGTCCCGGTTGCTCGAGTTTGTCGCAATAATTCGTTCTGGATTAGAGCCGGGAAGGGAAACAAGACCGCGGATGATAGCTTCGGCCATGGCTCCCGCTCCGATGAATAGTATAGTTTTGCCCGCAAGGGTTTGATTCATGGTTTAAAACCTCCGTGCACACGAACTGGAGTGACGGGCTTGCGCTTATTCTCTAATTTGCCCGTTTCCATAGATGTAGTATTTAGTAGAAGTCAGAGCAGGGAGGCCCATAGGTCCACGGGCATGCAGCTTCTGTGTGCTGATGCCGATCTCTGCGCCGAAGCCGAATTCAAAGCCATCGGTAAACCGCGTCGACGCATTCACATAAACGGCGGCGGCATCCACTTCCTGCAAGAAGCGGTCTGCGTGCTCCTTCGTTTCCGTAACAATACATTCGGAATGCATCGTTCCATATTGGCGAATATGGTCAATAGCTTCCTCCAACGACCCGACAATTTTTATATTAAGAATATAGTCGTTATATTCCGTAGCCCAATCCTGCTCTGCAGCCGGATGGATCACGGGGGCGAGCTCGACCGCGGCCGCGCAGCCGCGCAGCTCCACTCCCGCCGTAATAAATTTATCGGCCAGATCGGCCAGATGCTTCTCGGCATAAGAGCGGTGTACAATCATCGTCTCCATAGCATTGCAGACGGAAGGACGCTGGATTTTCGCATTCATGGTAATACGCAGTGCTTTCTCGGGATCGGCCGTTTCATCCAGATAAGTGTGGCAGACTCCGGCACCCGTTTCGATGACGGGAACAGAAGCATTCTGAACGACGTTCTGAATCAGCGACCGGCCTCCCCGCGGAATGATCACGTCGAGCCAGCCGTTCAGCTTAAGCATTTCGTCGACCGATGAACGGTCGGGGCTAGCGACCAGCTGTATAGCGTCTGCAGGAACCGAAGTCGCAGCCAACGCCTCGTGCAGCACCTCGACAATTTTGCTGTTGGAGGACAGGGCACTGGAGCCTCCGCGCAGCAAGACGGCATTGCCGGACTTCAGGCATAAGCCGGCGGCATCGACCGTTACATTCGGCCGGGCTTCATAGATGATGCCTACCAGTCCGATAGGAACCCGCTTCTTGCGGATCAGCAGTCCGTTAGGCCGTTCGAATTCTTCCATAACGTCTCCAATCGGATCGGGTAATTCAACAATCTGTCTAAGTCCTTCGGCCATTGCCTGAATTCTTTGCTCATTGAGCGCGAGCCTGTCGAGCAAGGAACTGCTAAGTCCGCTAGCGGCTCCGCGCTCCAGATCTTCCTTGTTCGCGGAAATAATGTCTTCCGATCTCTTGACCAGTGCATCTGCCATCGCCAGCAGCGCCTCGTTCTTCTGTTCCGTTGTCAGGCTTCCCAGCACAGGCTCTGTCCGTTTCGCCAGCTCTGCTTGTCGTTTAATCTCGCTCATAGCATTTGCCTCCCATGCATCGTTTATTATCTATTGAAAATAAAGTCACTAGTATCCTACATTCAGTCAACAGCCATCCATTCATCGCGGTGAATCACTTCAATTCTCGGCACTTCCACCCGTTTTTTCACTTCATCCGTGGACAGTCCGGCTACCGCCTGAAGCTGCCAGGCCGCATAGTTTACGACCCCTCTGCCGATCAGCTGCTGATCCGGATTAATAACTTCAACGACATCCCCGGGGTGAAAATCACCGGATATTTTGCGAATGCCGGCAGGCAGCAGACTCTTGCCACCCTCCAGCAGCGCAGCTTCGGCGCCCCGGTCGACATATACCTTGCCCTGCGGGAAGGAGTGAAAGCCGACCCACTGCTTCTTGGCAGGCAGTGTATGCAGATGGGTGTCAAAGTAGGTGCCCTTGCCTTTGTTCTGAGCAGCGGCTAGCAAATCGCCGGGTTCGGCCACCTTGCCGACAAAGACGGGTACGCCTCCCCGCATCGCGATCCGGGCGGCTTCCACTTTGGAGCGCATTCCTCCGGTACCGACGGAGGAGCCGCTGCCGCCGGCGATCCGGTACAGCTCATCACTGATTTGCTCTACCCGGTCAATTCTGACGGCATCTGCATTCTTGCGTGGATCATCGGTATACAGACCGTCCGTATCGGTGATGATTAAAAGGCTGCTTGCTTTCACCAGATTGGCGACCAGGGCGGACAGGTTGTCGTTATCGCCAAATTTAAGTTCCTCGACAGCGACGGTATCATTCTCGTTAATGACCGGAATTACCCCTCTGGCCAGCAGCTCCTCGACCGTCATCAACGCGTTTAATATTCTTTGCCGGTTGGAGAAGTCGGCTCGGGTGAGCAGAATCTGCGCGACGGGGATATCATTGTGGGCGAAGGCCTCTTGATAGCACTGCATGAGCAGAGCCTGTCCTACCGCTGCGGCGGCTTGCTTTTCCTTGAGCACACGAGGGCGTTTCCGGTAACCGATCGTAGTGAAGCCGGCGGCAACCGCTCCGGATGTAACCAGAAGCACCTGATAGCCATTCTGACGCAGGGCTGACAATTCATTTGCATAGAAATGGACTTTATCGCGGTTAAGGCCGCCTTCGTCGGAAGTAAGGGAGCTGCTCCCGATTTTGACGACAATGCGTGATTGCATATAATCACTTCTTTCTATATAGCTAATGATTTACCCGGCACCAGATACAGATTGGATAGCCGAATGACAGCTCGGGATTGACGAGGTACAGGTAAATCTGTCTCGGATTTCCCGAGGGGAATGATTTTTGAATCTATGAGGGACGGTGAGAAGACACCGCAAAAGTCCTGTCGAGCACTCAGGATATAACAAGAGGATGATTCCTTACATTCCCATACAATAAGAAACGGCTGTCGCCGTTCTTGTCCAAGGACGTACAATTTCTCGATAAATATAAGAACTGAATAAGCATGTTAAACTTATATTTTTCTTATATTTTAAAAAAAGCTCCTAACGGAGCCCGATAAATACCCCACAAAATGACGTAAACCTTCGCTCTTATTCCAAGTATATTGCGGGGAGTCCCGGAAATAAATTGAATAACCCGGTATAAGAGGTAGCTTATTATGCCAATAGGAATCTTTGAATTGCGTCATATTAACGCTGTAAAGATATTAATGATTCCTAAAATTCCTACGTGGTAAGGAAAAAACTTTCGTCCGCACTGGACGAAAGTATGGCAGTTAGTAGGTTGTGTCAGCATTGTATAACGGTCCATTCCAGTCATAGTACATAAGCGTTTCCGAATGGTTCTGCAGATGCCGATTCTTGCATAATGGATGCTGCTTCCTTATTTCCTAAGGATATCATTCACCCTGTCGTTTGTAAAGAAATAGCCCTTTGCCTGTTACCTGATCCGAACGTTTGTGACTAGATCCATCCTAGAAAATGTTCAGCCTCCCGATTCGCTCTACAGCTTCCTGGAGACGTTCCTCGGAAGTCAGCAGCCCTAGGCGAACGTAACCTTCTCCGCTCTGCCCGAAGCCGATGCCGGGGGCGACTACGACATTGGCCTCCAACAGCAGTTTATCGGCGAATTCGCTTGAACGGTACCCCTTGGGAACCGGCAGCCACGCGAAGAAGGAGCCTTGCGAAGGCTGGGCCTGCCAGCCGATTTGCTCTAGAGCCGAGAATAAAGCGTTCCTGCGGCTCTCATAGACTGCCGACAGCTCGGCGACGCACTGCTGGGGACCGGTCAGCGCTTCGGCCGCAGCCGCCTGAACGGCTCCGAAGAGGCTGACGTAATAATGGTCCTGGATCAGGTTAATAAGGCGGATGACCTCCGGATTGCCGACGGCGAAGGCCACTCTCCAGCCGGCCATGTTATAAGTTTTCGATAAAGTATAAAATTCGACACCGACTTCCTTGGCCCCTGGTGTCTGCAGGAAGCTGACCGGCTTCTCTCCGTCAAAGCCGATGGCTCCGTAAGCGAAATCGCTGGCGACTACAATCCCGTGGCGTTCGGCGAAGCGAACCGTTTCTTCATAGAAAGCCGGTGGCGCGCAAACGGCGGTCGGATTGTTGGGATAATTAATAAACATCAGCTTGGCGCGCTTCAAGTCGGCTTCCGCTAGAGCCGAATAATCCGGAAGGAAACGATTTTGCTCCAGCAGCGGCATAAATACCATTTCCCCTCCGGCCAGTGCAACCCCCGACCAATAATCGGGGTATCCCGGATCAGGGACTAGGCAGACATCCCCCGGATTAAGCAGGCATTGACTGATTTCGACCAGGCCGGTTTTCCCTCCGAAGAGAACCGCGACCTCCGTTTGCGGATCCAGCTCGACCCCGTAATCCTCGCGGAATCTCTGGGCGGCGGCTTCCTTCAGAAACAAATAACCGTCAAACGGCGGGTAACGGTGAAAAGCCGGATTGGCGGCCGCTTCCTGCATCCTGCGCACGATATGATCCGGGGTAGGGCGATCGGGATTTCCTTGGCCAAGATTGATGACATCATATCCTTCAGCAATCCGCCGATTTGCTTTCTGTACAAGACTTGCGAAAAATTGCCTAGGGAGGCTCTGCATTCGCGCGGCGGGAACTATGGGGAATTGGGCTTGTTTATTCAAAATCCATTCACACTCCAGTAATTAACGTAAAATTGAACCGATTTTAACACGATTTTTCCTATCTGTATAGTATTCTTATAGGAGATTTTGCTGTTGGCCGGATTGATGAACCGCCCGGTATCCCTTATGATAGAGAAAAAGCAGAAAGAAGTGAATAGAAAACGATGTCTTCATTACATATCGCTCTTCTTCAAATGGATGTCAAAGCCGGAGAGCCCGAAGCTAATTTTGCCAAGCTCGAGCAAATGCTGCTCCAAGCGGTGCAGGCCGATCCGAAGCCGGACGTCCTGATTTGTCCGGAAATGTGGAATACCGGGTTTGACCTGGAAGAGATTCAACAGCAGGCGGACCCGGAAGGGAAACGGACCCGTGAGCTGATCTCCGGATTCTGCGCCGAGCATTCGGTCAATGTGGTGGCCGGCTCGATAGCGAATAACGTAAACGGAGAAGTAAGGAATACATTGTACGTATTTGATCGGAACGGCAAGCTTGCGGCGGAGTATGACAAAATCCATCTATTCCGGTTAATGGACGAGGAGAAGTATCTGACCGGAGGAGAGAAGATCGGACGCTTCGAGATCGATGGGCTGCCGGCTGGAGCGGTAATTTGTTATGATATCCGATTTCCGGAATTGTCCCGGAGGTTGGCTCTGGATGGGGCCAAGATGATGTTCGTGCCGGCTCAGTGGCCGCATCCGCGATTGAATCATTGGCGTACGCTGTTGACCGCGAGAGCTATAGAGAACCAGATGGTGGTGATTTCATGCAACCGGGTCGGTCAAAGCGGAGATACCTCCTTCTTCGGGCACTCAATGGTTATCGACCCCTGGGGAGAGATCATCGTGGAGGGCGGAGAGGAAGAAACGATTCTCACTGCACAGATAGACCTTGGTGAAGTGGATCGTGTAAGAAGTAAAATTCCGGTTTTCCAGGATCGCAGACCCCACTTATATTAGTCTGAACGTTCCCTTAATTATGGGGGGAGTATTTTTCAGAAAAAAAAGGAAAGAAAAGGAACCTTGCAGAATCTTTATATATGTTCCGTATATAATAGAAAACACTGGTTATAAAAGTGCTGTTTACCGGGACGTGCCGCAGGTTTCTATGTTTAAATGGAGAGATTCCCGGCAGCTGCTGCGGAATTTCTCTGCGTTCTGAGACAATATTTCTAGGGAGGGAGGTTCGGCGTTGAAATGGCATCGGCAGATGAAATCAAGATAAATCAATCAGAGAGTCCCGGCAGGCGGTTATTAGGTCGCACGAATCTGGTTCAGAGCCTTGCCTTCATTATACGGGAGACAGGATAGCCATTTGGCGGCGACACCTTCCCAAGGCTGCCCGTCCTAGTTATGCCCGCACAATTTCTCATTTTCTTCACAAGGGGGATATATAAGATGGATATCATGATTGTTGAAGATGAGGTAACGATTCGCGACGTGCTTAAATCTTATTTTATCAAAGAAGGTTGGAATGTGCATACTTCCGGTGATGGAAGGGAAGCCCTTCAGAAGGTTCAAACCTTCAAGCTGGATTTAATCGTTCTGGATTTGATGATTCCGGGCATGTCCGGGGAAGAACTGTGCAGGCAGATCCGTTCTATTTCTAATGTCCCTCTGATTATGCTGACTTCCAAGGCTCATGAAAGCGATACCATAAACGGGTTGAACCTGGGGGCTGATGATTACATTACGAAGCCGTTCCGGATGAAGGAAGTAATCGCCCGGATTAATGCGCTTCAACGCAGAATCAATTCGCTTTCCCCAACACCAAACCGCTTTATGAAATTTAATAACCGCCGTCTGATCGTAAATTTTGAAGCCAAGGATGTCTATGTGGAAGGCAGGCCAGCCAATTTGACATGTACGGAATTTAAAATTTTTAATCTGTTGGTTAAGAATCCGGGGAAAATATACAGCCGCCATGATTTGTCTTATGAAGTGCACGGCTACCGGTTTATCGGGGACGGCAGGACCATGGACGCCCATATCAAGAACATTCGCCGCAAAATAGAGCCGGATCCCAAAAATCCCCAATACATAGTTACGAAGATCGGATCGGGCTATAAGTTCAATTATCAACCGGATGAAGATGTTGGATGAAGGGGAGGGGCCGGTTTATTCGAACCCGATGGGCGGCATTCGCGGCAGTATGGCTGACCTCGGCATTCGTTCTTGCAGGATTGTATGCTGTTCTGTCCCAACAAGGGAAATCCCTCTTGGAACGATATAAGGAGCAGTATTACTCTGAACAAGCCTACAGAATGGCTTCCGTCGTCCGGACCTACTTAACCGAGGCCCCAACACCGGCTTCAATCCGGGAGAAGCTGGAGAGCACCTCCAGGTTGTTTTCAACCGCAGTTCGCTGCTACGGGCCCGATCAGGAAACGATTCTCTACGAATACAGCGGGAATCTCTCGGATTTCTCCATTCCGTCCGAAAGGTTGTATGAGGTACAGATTCCAGTGATAGTTAATGGCGGGGTGCAGGGATATATAAATGCTTATTTCGATAAGGCCGATGAATATCAGATCGCCTCACTTGCCAATTGGAAGCAGGATTCCGAGAGGAAGATGCAGCTTGCCTTCGCCGTTGCCCTGCTTGCCTCACTGCTGTTGAGCATCGTGATTTCCGGCAGACTGTCTGCTCCGTTACGCAATGGAAGCAGGCAGGTACAGCCGATTCTCAAAGGGGATCGGGACAAGAGGTTGATTCCGGAAGGAACAAGCGAGCTCAGGGAACTGTATCGGACGATCAATGTTCTTATGGAGGATGTCAATCAACAGGAAATTTGGCGCAAGCGAATGCTGGTTGATTTGACACATGAGCTGAGGACGCCGCTGACTTCGGTTTTATCGCGGCTTGAAGCCATTCTGGACGGGGTATATCCGAAGACGGAGGAACACCTGCAGAGCATGTACGACGAAATTGACAGGCTGTCCCGGCTGGTTGACAATATGGAAAAATTGTCCGAAGCGGAAACCGCCAGGTTCAAGCTGAACATTCAACGGGTGCAAATGACGAAGATCGTAAAAGGAATTCATGATGCTTACTTATTCCTCGCCAAGGAAAAAAATATGAAATTTTTGTTTCATCATCCCAATACGCCTTGTATCGCGGAGGTGGACCCGGACCGGATCATTCAAATCCTGTCCAATATTATCTCTAACGCCATCAAATACACTCCTGACGGAGGCACCGTTGAGGTTGGCCTGTCCTCCAACGAATCGGAAACGCTGATTTATTGCTCCGACAATGGAATTGGAATTTCCGAAGAGGATTTGCCGCATATTTTCAAAAGGTTTTTCCGCGCGGATCCGTCCCGCTCCCGGGATATCGGGGGCTTGGGAGTAGGCCTCAGCATCGTTAAGGCATTGGTGGAAGCTCATGGGGGAACCATTGAGGTCAAAAGTCAAGTAGGCAGAGGATCGACGTTTCTGGTCCGTATCCCCCATGTCATACAGCGAATGCCATAATCATTTTACCGAATAACGGCATCCGAACGGAGGGTATACATGATTTTTGTAAGGGCTTTCGACACATTGCGCCGTAATCCGTCGTTGCTGCTTTATCCTGCGTTAATGGATTCGGCCGGGCTTGCCGCCGGCTGGCTCGCCGTTGGATTTATCGGCACCTCCCAAATATCGGTCAAGCTCATTCTCGATATGGGTCTTCCTTCGCTTGGCCATCTGATCAATGTTCCTATAATTATGAACTCGCCTGATTTTCTTAGTCGTCATGGCGGGGGGCCGGTTATAGGACTCGTCACTCTGTTGTTTCTCTTATTGACGGCACTGATGCAGGGAGGCTACATTGCATCTCTTGATAAAGCGCTGCGGGGTGAGCGGAGGAGTTTCCGGCAATTTCTCAAAGACGGGAGAAGGGCCTGGGTCCGCTTTATTTTGTTTTATATCATCGTAGCTCTGGCGAAGACCGCTGCAACGACTTTGCTCGTTCTTATTTTCGGAGCGGTCGGTTTGTTTGCGTCCCTCGTTTTATTTCTCGCCCTGCGCATCCGGTACATTTATTTGGAGCTGGCAATGGTGGTTGATCATTTGAATATCGATACAGGCATGAGAAGAAGCCGTTTCTATTGGAAGGAAGCGCCTGCGGCTACGGCTGCGGTCGTCGGCATTTATTATGCTGTATCTGCACTGTTCAGCTTACTGCTGCATGCTTTTTGGCACCCCCTTGTTTTATGGGCAGGTGTTTGGCTGTATGCTTTCGTTATGACGGCTGTTCAATTATCCTTCATGCTGATTATTCACCGCGTCCGGGAGGATGAGTGAAGGAAGTCGCCGGTTGTAGGTCACGTTTGACACTTCGCATCCTTTTTTGGCTTCCCTTTCGAAGCGGTATGACTTTTGGAACCTCGCTGCCCATGGATTATGGGGGGTGAGGTTTTTTTGGCGCCAATAGATAATAAATCAAACTCCCTCAAACGTATGCTAGCCAGCCCCTTGATATTACTTCCTCCAGTGGTGTTCCTACTCAAACATTTATCCCTTCGTCACGCGGCTTTGGACTATTATCCCCTTGACTCAGACGAGTCCTATGACCCGGTTTCCCCTCGGTAGGACCCCACCAACATCGCAGCAGTCAGGTCGACATAAACCGGGTCTCCTGAAACTCTTCCGGGAGTCCTCCGCCAACCGGCCGCAGACCGGGCAAAGCCTTCGGGAAAAAAATAGTGAATGATGCGGATCAAGCTTTTCTAGGTACTGAGCGGAAGGGATAACAGTCAGAAGGGACGGAGAAGGAGATATCGGCATCATTATGAAGGAACGGCCAGGTATGAAGGAACTGAGCAGAAGGGATAACAGTCAGAAAGAGGCTGTATATTAATGAGGTACAACCAAGATCATGTGAGAAACTACGAAATAGGGTCACCCAGGTCCGTTACGTTTTTGCTGTTGGACTTCACTAGTGCAACATCCTGTTGAGCGCCTTTTCCACAATGAATCGACAGCTTCAGAAAGGATGCCGGTGTCATTCCAAAATCATGCACTGTTTAAGGAGTTTTCTCTGTCCATTCGGACCTCTCTTCCCAAGAAACGAGGGGGGTCAAGCCGATGGAAATTCACACCGTCTTCACACCATTTTGGATAAAATCTATTTACATCCTTTTTGCCCTGCTATTTTGTAGATAATCGAGCATTAAGACCGTGGAACGGAAAGAAAGCTAAACTTGATTGCTTTAGCTAATGGAGTGGGCTTGATCATCCTTATTAACCATCATGGAATGATGAATTTAAGGAGGACGTCAATGAACAGAGTTCGAAAATCAGGCGGATTTCCTGCTTTGCTGGCCGTTGGTTTGTTGTCGGTTATCGTTTCTGGCTGCACTGCCAATACAGGGATGGAGGGATCTGCCGATGAATCGGATATCTCAACCCCTCCCGCAAACATGGGGACATCCGATGAAGGTCCCCAGGAGGAAGTTACGATCCGGGTTCTGTACCCTTGGGGCCAAGGGGCTTTCGATGAACGATTTAAGGACATTGACGAGAAACTGCCCGATATTAGACTGGAGCTCATTGATTCCCGGGCCGAGCTGGAGCCGCTGCAGGAACTGAACGCCAAAAAAATAGTACCGGATCTCATTTTTGCCAATTGGGGCATCGAGCCGCTCATGGAGCTCGAAATGATTGAGCCGTTGGACGCTCTGGCGGAACAATACGAATTCGATCTGGATAGGCTTGATCCGTCGATTATTGCGTTGTACCGGGCCTGGGATAAGGAAGGAAGGCTGATCGGAATGCCGACGTCGGCGGATAATTATGCTTTATTTTACAACAAGGAAGTATTCGACCTCTTCGGGGTTTCCTATCCGACAGATGATATGACATGGAACGATGTACTCGATCTGGCCAAACGGCTGACAGCGGTGAAGGACGGAATCCAATACCGGGGGCTGGAAATGGGACCGGGCTTTACAGGCACGGAAGCGCTTGTCCCGCTTATGCAGTTGACGGTAAACTTGACGGATCCCGAGACGGGAGAGGTGCTCATATCGCAAGAGCCTGCCGTTCATAAATATATGGAATTAATGAAAGCGTTTTATAATATTCCGGGCCTGTATAACAGTGATCCGGAAGCCCGCAAGGATTATGAATTCACCAAGAACACGGTGGCCATGATTGTTTCCTGGCCGGGATATTTGCGCTGGGGAATCGGAGATCCGGACAAAGCCCGGTCGATCGATATTGCTCCGCTCCCGGTATGGCCGGAGCTCCCGGACATTGCGCCGACTCATTTTTCCCACCCCCTTATCCTTAATAAATATAGCGAAAACAAGGAGGCTGCCTTCCAGGTGCTGATGGAAGTCGTATCTGCGGATCATCAGACGGTGCTGGCTGAAATCGCGGATGGGTTGACGGTGCTTAATCAGCCGGAAATCAATGAGCGTTATGGGGCCAATTATGAAATCTTCGACGGCAAAAATTTAAGCGCCTTCGTGGCCCGTACACCAGCGCTTCCCCCATCCAGAGTCAGTCCGTGGGATAAATACGTCGATATCGTCGGCCATCTGGCGGAGTTTGCCGAATCCGACATGAACATCCCCGAATTCCTGCGGGTAGTCCAGGAGAAGGCCGAAATGAGGATAGCCGAAGAAAAGTCCAGAAGAGAATGACCCTGCACGAAGCAGAAAGACATATGAAATCGGCAAGGTGAGAAACGAAACCGAGGTACAGGGAGGTTTACCATTGGCCAGAATTTTGTTTAACCACGTTTACAAACGGTATGGAAAATACAAAGAAGTCGCTGTGAAGGACTTTAATCTGGAAGTGGAGGATCAGGAATTTCTTGTGTTCGTCGGCCCTTCCGGCTGCGGGAAATCGACGACGCTGAGAATGCTTGCCGGTCTGGAGGATATCTCCGAAGGGGAGATCTACATCGGGGACACCATCGTCAATAACTATCCGCCCAAAGATCGCGACATCTCCATGGTTTTCCAAAATTACGCCCTCTATCCGAATATGAGTGTCTATGAAAATATCGCTTTCGGTCTCAGGCTGCGCAAACAGCCGAAGCACGAAATCGATCTGGCGGTCAAACGGGCGGCCCGTGTGCTGGAGATCGAAAACTATCTGGATCGCAAACCCCGGGAGCTATCGGGGGGACAAAGGCAGCGGGTCGCCCTGGGCCGTGCCATCGTCCGGACCCCTCAGGCTTTCCTGATGGATGAGCCGCTGTCCAATCTCGACGCACGGCTCAGGGTGCAGATGCGTTCGGAAATCATAAGTCTGCACCGCAAAATCGGAGTCACGATGATTTATGTCACTCACGATCAGGTAGAAGCGATGACGATGGGGGACCGGGTGGTGGTGATGAACCGGGGGGTCATTCAGCAGGTCGATACCCCCGAGCAGGTCTATAACAAGCCGGTCAATATGTTTGTGGCCAATTTTATCGGCAATCCTCCCATGAATTTTATAGACGGGCGGATCAGGGAGGAAGCGGGAAAGCTTGATTTCCATACGAACCGGTTCAAGTTGCGGCTTACAGAGAAGCAGGCGTATCACCTACGCAAGGAAAATTTGGTGGATATGACCGTTGTCCTTGGAATTCGTGCGGAGAACATAAGCTTTGACGAGATCGTCATGGAAGCCTTCCCTGATTCCGTACTTACGGGTATTCTGCAGTTCAACGAATTTTTGGGCTCCGACCGCTATTACCATATGGATATTGGTACTGAGCAAACGCTGGTCGTACGGGCGCATCCGAGACATCATTACGATGACGGAACGAAGGTGACCGTGGCGCTGGACATGAATAAAGCTTTGTTTTTTCATAAAACGACCGGGGTGCTGTTAACAGATTGACCTTGGAGGTCTGGTGAAAGAAGGTACGATGCGAATCATTTTATCACCCCATTATAGCGCGGAAGGAGGATACCGATGGCTTACACAAATAAAGGGAACAGATCCCGGTTTACCGCTGTGATGCTGATCGGCGCCATGCTGACCGGTTTATTCGCTGCGCCGCACAGCGGTCTGGCGGCATCGGCGCCGTCCGCCGCCAAGTCAGCTGTCATTTCCGGTGACGAATCCTCCTTGGAATCCGGCCCCTTCTATTACGAGATTCGCCAGGAATGGCAGGAGCAGGGCTGGGCGGAAGGGAAGGAGGGGGCTTATGTTCCGGCGAACCGGCTTGCGGCAAGCTCCGAGCAAGCAGAGGTGCGGATAGGGGCTTATAAGGGCGAGAACGATGTTCTTGTATGGAAGAATGTCAAGGGCTGGATCGAATATGAGGTCGAGGCAGAGCAGGACGGGCTGTATGAGCTCGCTTTGGATTATTATCCGCTGCCGGAGGAGGACGGGGGCAACCGGCAAGCCGTTATCTTGTCCGTGCGGATTAACGGGGAGCACCCTTTCAGGGAAGCAAGGTCGATTCAGTTCGAGAGACAATTCCGCGATCTGGAGCCGAAATTTGACAAAGAAGACAACCAGCTCCGATCACTGGTCGAAGAGCTGGGGGAATGGAGGAACCAGCCGTTCCGCGATTCGGAAGGCGCTTATTCACAGCCTCTTCTGTGGCCGCTGAAGAAAGGAACAAACCGAATTCGTCTGGAAGCCGTCAGACAGCCGCTGGCCATTAAGGCGCTGCACGTAAACCCGCCCCAATCGATTCGGGATTATGCCGAGGTCAGATCGGAATATCCGGAGGAGTCTTCTGAGGAAGCCCGGCTGATCGAGGTCGAAGCGGAGCATTTTTATTCTAAAAATTCTACGTCCATTCAGGTCCAGTATGATCGCGATCCGCTCACGACCCCATATTCCATCTATAAAGTAAGGTTCAATACAATCGGCGGGGGGAGCTGGTATCGCAGCAGACAGGCCGTTACCTGGGAGCTGGACGTGCCGGAGGACGGAAGATACAAGCTCGCCATGCGCGTTAAGCAAAATTTTCATAAAAATCTGTCCGTATTCCGCAGCATTTCTATTGACGGGGAAATTCCATTTCAGGAAATGAAGCATTACGGGTTTCCCTATGCGACCTCCTGGCAGGGCGTTACGCTGGCGGATAAGGAAGGGGAGCCTTACGAATTTTATTTGACGAAAGGGACTCACACACTTTCAATGGAAGTCAATTACGAGCCGTTCATCCCTCTGTTGGTCGTTATTGACGGCATGGCGAGCGAATGGAGAGACATTTCGCTCGATCTGAGAACCGCTACCGGCAACCGGGTAGACGAATTCCGGGTTTGGGACGTGGAGAAGGAGCTTCCCGGCTTGGTGGACCGTTTGAAGAAGCTGCATGAGCAGTACAATTGGCTTGCGGAACAAATGATCGCAATTAACGGGATGACCGATACCGTCTCCCAGTCCTTCGAATCGAGCGCCAAGGACATCGAAGATTTATTGAAGAATCCGAATGAAATTCCATATCGCCAGATTAATATCGGAACGATGCAGGAGAAGCTGGAAACGCAGCGCACGGCTTTATTAGAGGCTCCGCTGCAGGTGGATAGAATTTATGCCGCCTCCGTGCAGGCGGAATTCCCGAAATTGACGGCCGGCTTCTTCCAGAAGCTGTGGGGGGCTATAGTCTCCTTGTTCGCTTCCTTTACCGACAGCAACAAGCTGAATGAGCAGAAGGACGAGGAGCTGAACGTCTGGATGCTGTGGGGTCGGGATTATGTTGACGAGCTTCAGCAGTTGGCGGACGAGCGATTTACGCCTGAGCATGGGATCAAGGTCAACGTCAATCTGATCCAGTCGAAGGATCTGCTCATTTTGGCCAAGGCGGGAGGGATTCTGCCGGACATTGCCCTCGGTATTCCCGGAGATATGCCCTTCGAGATGGCGCTGCGCAACGCTGCGCTCGATCTGTCGGAATTGCCCGGCGCCGGGCCGTTTCTCGACAAGTTCCATCCGGGTGCGATGCTTCCGTATTACTACAACGGCGGATATTACGGTGTCCCGGAAACGATTAATTTCAAGGTGATGTTCTACCGGAAGGATATTTTGGAGCGCTTGAAGCTGAAGGTGCCGGATACGTGGGAGGAAGTATATGATATGGTGCCTACCTTGCTGCAGAATCAAGCGAATTTCTACGTCGATCCGAATGATTTTTCCTATATTTTCTATCAGAACGGGGTCGAGATGTATACTCCGGATGGTTTGAATACCGGGCTGGATACGCCGGAGGCCTTCGATTCCTTCAAGCAGTGGACCGATTTATTTAACGTCCATGGAATGGAACGTCAGGTGCAGAGCTTCTATAACCAGTTCCGGAAAGGCTTCATGCCGATCGGGATAGCTGATTTCAATCAATACATGCAGCTTCTTGTCGCCGCTCCCGAGCTTCTCAATGTATGGGGAATCGCTCCGGTGCCCGGCACGAAACAGCCGGACGGGTCCATCGTACGCTGGTCCGGGGGCACTAGCCTGCAGACGACAAGTGCCATGCTGTTCCGGGATACGCCCAAGGAAAAGCAGGAACTCGCTTGGAAATTCCTGCAGTGGTATATGTCGGATGACATACAGACGGAATACGGCCTGAATCTCGAGCAGTATCGCGGGGAGGCGTTCCGCTGGAATTCGGCCAACATTAACGCGTTCGTTCATATGCCTTGGCGGCCGGAGGATTTGCAGGTCATTCTGGAGCAGTGGCGATGGCTGAAGGATATTCCGAATGTACCCGGGGGTTACATGACGACAAGAGAGCTGAGCTTCGCCTGGAATCGGGCCACAATAGACGATGAGAACCCGCGGATATCGCTGGAGAAGGCCGTCAAGCAGATCAAGAGGGAATTGATCCGCAAGCAGCAGGAATTCCGCTTGGTTGATGAGCAGGAGAATGTGCTCAGAACGCTGGAGCTTCCGCAAGTGACGGAACCGTGGAAAGGGGTGGATCCGTTTGTCGAGTAACCTTCATGCCCCGGTCCGGCAGCACAGGCTTCAGGCTGGACAGAAGAGGAGCCAGCAAACCTTGTCCGGCAAATTTAAGCATCTTCTCTCGGAAATGTACAAATACAGGCTGTCCTATTTGTTCATTGCGCCATTCGTTCTGGCTTTTACCATATTCATTCTTATTCCGGTTATTGCAGGAGTGCTGTTAAGCTTTACCTATTTCAACGCGATTGAGTTTCCAAGCTGGGTTGGGTGGAACAACTATCAAAACATTTTCTCCCAAGATATCGTTTTTCTGCAGCATGTATTGCCCAATTCGTTCAAATTCGCATTGTTCGTAGGGCCCATAGGCTATGTTTTGTCCTTCATTCTGGCCTGGCTCATCTCGCAGCTCCCGAACGCCGTCCGCATCTGGTACGCCCTGGCTATGTATGCGCCGTCGCTAACGGCCGGGGTAGCCATGGCGGTCGTCTGGCAGGTGATGTTTACTGGTGACCGGACCGGATATATCAACAGTTTTTTGCTGCGCTGGGGTTTCATTGACGAACCGATTTATTTCGTTCTGGATGCGGATTACCTGCTGAATATTATGATTATCGTCTCCATTTGGTCCAGTATGGGGATCGGTTTCCTGGCCCAACTGGCCGGAATTCTCAACGTAGACCGCACCCTGTACGAGGCCGGACGCATTGACGGCATATCCAGCCGCCTGCAGGAAATCTGGTATATCACGATTCCGATGATGAAGCCGCAGATGCTCTTCGCCGCGGTTATGGCCATTGTCCATACGTTAAATTCCGGCGGAATAGGAACCGATCTGTCCGGCAGCAACCCAACCCCGAATTATGCGGGACAATTGATGGCGAATCATATTCAGGACTACGGATTTATCCGTTTCGAGCTGGGTTATGCAAGCGCTATATCGATCATTCTTCTGTTGATGATGTTTATTCTGAGCCGGTTCTTCTGGTACTTGTTCGGCACGGAGGAAGGAGGAGAGAAGGAATGAGGCAAAAATGGAAGGCCGTAATCCGCGTGCTGCGGCGGATTGACCGTACGCAATATTTTCTGTTCGTCCTGTTGACTCTGCTATCCGCGTTCATGCTGCTGCCGTTGGTCTATATTTTTAATCATGCCTTCAAGCCGCTTCACGAGCTGTTTCTGTTTCCGCCGACATTCATCGTCAGGGAGCCGACGACACAGAATTTCATCGAGCTGCTCAATTTGACGCAGAGCACGTTCGTTCCGGTTTCCCGCTATATCTTCAACAGCGTGGTCGTAACGATCCTGGCCACGATCGGCATGGTAGTGGTAGGCGCACTGTGCGCTTATCCATTGGCAAAGCATAAATTCCCGGGCTCCAAGCTCGTCTTCGGCACGATTATCGTCTCACTGCTGTTCGTTACGGATACGATCGCGATTCCCCGTTATGTCGTCGTTCAGAGCCTGGGCATCATGAACACATACTGGGGTCACGTTCTGCCGATGCTTGCGCTGCCCGTAGGGGTTTTCCTGCTCAAGCAGTTTATGGAACAGCTGCCGGACGAATTGCTGGATGCGGCCAAAATCGATGGAGCGTCCGAATGGGGAATCTTCACCCGTATCGTCCTCCCGGTCGTCAGTCCGGCCATCGCGACGATTACGATTCTGGCATTCCAATCGGCGTGGGGGAATGCCGAAACCTCCATCTTCTTCATGCAGGAGGAGTCCATGAAGACCTTGCCGTTCTATATGTCCACCCTAACGGCAAACCTGGCGAATACAGTGGCCAGGCAAGGGGCGGCCGCTGCCGGAGTGCTGATCATGTTCCTGCCGTCCCTGATCATCTTTCTAATTGCCCAACGCAAGGTCATCACTACGATGGCTCACTCGGGGATCAAGTAAAGGAGGGGGTAAGATGGAGGCATCCAAACCGCGTAAACGGCTGGCAGGGATATTGATCTTGGTGCTCCTGCTTGCAGTGATATGGCCGATTGCCGCCCATGCGGAAGTTCCCTTCTCCACCTTCACAAGAGACAGCTTCGGGAGGGTCGTCTACACTCAGCCTGCGTACGCCCCGATAGGGACTATCGGACAGGATATTTATATTGAGGATGACAACGGCAATAAGGTGTATTCTCCGCTCAAAGCGCCAAAGGATTTATTCGTGGACCGGAATGACCATATCTATGTGGCGGACACCGATAACAACCGGATCGTTCATTTCGACGAACATGGTGAGGTGGTTCGTGTCCTGACGGTTCCCGAGAGTCCTTTGAACAAACCCCAAGGCTTGTTCATTAACGAGGCCGGAGATATTTATGTAGCAGATAGCGGAAACCAGCGTGTGGCCAGGCTGAATCGGGAAGGGGAATTCGTTCAGGAATTCAAACGCCCCAAGTCGCGGTTTATCAATGATTCGTTCGTCTATGAGCCGATCAACATGGTGGTCGATAAACGGGGATTCGTCTATGTCATCTCGCAGGGAAGCTATCAGGGGATTGTGCAGTTCGACCCGGAGGGAGAATTCTTCGGCTTCTTCGGGACGAATTCAACGGAAGTATCCGTTATGGACCGGATCCGCAGAATGTTCTACACGAAGGAGCAGCTCAGCCGCCAGGTCAGACTTCTCCCTACGACGATCCGCAATATTGACATTGATGAGCAGGGATTCATCTATTCCGTATCCGGCTCGAAAACCGAGCAGGTCAAAAAACTGAATATACGGGGAGATAACCTGTGGAAGGAGCTGAGCTTCACCGAGCGCTCCCGCTATTTCCGCAAAGGGGATAGCTACCCCGAGGCACAGCTTGCCGACGTCGCCGTGGATGCCAACGGAAATCTGACGGTGATCGATAAGGCCATGAATATCGTCGCCCAGTACGATCCGAGCGGCAAGCTGCTGTTTTACTGGTCGGGACCGGTAGCGGCGGGAATTCCGCTGGTCGGTATCAATCAGAGCCCCGTGGCGGTCGATACCAACTCGAGCAATGAGATGTTCATTCTGGACGATTCCCTCAACTTGATTCAGGTGTTCAAACCGACGGAATTCGGAGCGGCCGTCCATACCGCTTACAAGCTGACCCAGGAAGGCAAATATGCGGAAAGCGAAGCCTACTGGAATCAAGTGGTGCGCCTTAACGCTTTGTTCACTCCCGCTTATGAAGGGCTGGCTCTTTCAGCCTTCCACAAGGAGGATTACAAGACCGCATTGGAGATGTATCGTTTGGCCGGTAATGCGGAGGGTTATTCCGATGCTTTCTGGCAGCTTAGGCTGCAGTGGTTTCAGCATAACTTTTCTATTCTCGCCAATTCAGTGCTGGCTGTCGGCGTTGCCGGCGTCGCCGGGGGCCGGCTGAAGAAGAAATTCGGCTGGCGTTTACTGCCAAGGACCAGGCCGAGATGGATGGAGCACATCTGGCTGAAGCAGTTAGGTCACGCCTTCTATATTTTGCGGCATCCGCTGGACGGCTTCAGCGATCTCCGATATTTGAACAGGGGCGGCTATATAAGCGCTATTGCACTGCTGGCACTGGTCATTATGATGCTGCTGGCCAAAGTAAATTTGACGAGCTTCAGCTTTAATCCGGTTCCGGCCAATGAGCTCAGGGGAGCGCCCATCATTGTTACGTTTGCCGTCCTGCTGCTGACCTGGATGATCTGCCACTACTTGATAGGCTCGATCTCCCAGGGGGAGGCCCGCTTTAAAGACGTGTTCGTAGGGAGCGCTTATGCCCTGTTCCCCATCGTGCTGCTGGGGGTGCCGCTGGCGCTCATATCCAATATCATGACGCTGAGCGAAAATTCCATATACAGCTTTTTCGAATGGCTGATGATTGGCTGGAGCGGGCTGCTTTTCTTCTGGAAGATCCAGTCTCTGCAAAATTACAGCGTGGGCGAGACGATCGTAAATATTCTGTTAACCATTGTGGCGATGATCGCTCTCTGGGTTCTTATTTTCATCATTCTCGGTCTATCCTCGGAATTTGTGGACTTCATCTATACGCTGTACCAGGAGGTGTCGATGTGATCCGGTTTATGAAAGCGAAACGAAATCTGACTGCCCTGGCCGTGGCCATCGTCCTCTCCTGTATGCCCGTCCTTATGGTCTTTGCCGGTCAAGCACCGGTTCAGGCCAAGGAAGACAAAGCAGCGGAGAATGGGAGCCAGGAGGCGTCCAATGAGGGTCAGAAGCCGGCTCCCGGCAAGGAGGAGGAAGCCAAGCCGGCCGCAGCTAATCCTAACGTGAAGGAGCCGGATTTCCCTAAGGAATCGGCTATGCAAATCGTGGCGGACAATGGGCGGTATCAATTGAAGGCAGATCCTAAATCGGGCCATTTCATCGTCTTCAGCAAACAATCGGAACAGGTCTGGAGATCATATCCCGATCCGCAATACTGGAGCAGTCAGGAAAACTCCAAAGCCTGGAGAGTGCATCTGAAATCCCCCTTCATGTTCCGCTTCGTCGAGTTTAAGGTACGGAGGGATTTGTTGAAGGAATCCAACTATTACGAGCAATCCGGTAAAATTTCCTCCTTCGAACGAATAAACGATGGATTTAAAATCACCTATGAGATGCCGAATCTCGGCTTCGTCATCCCGGTACAGGTCCGGCTTAAAGACGATTATGTGGAAACAACCGTCCTGGAGGAAGGGCTTAAGGATGTGAAGGAGGCACAGAAGGAGGAGGCTAAGCCCAATACTAAGGCAAATGCCAAGTCGAACGCCAAGAAAGACCCCGAAGCGAGATTGGTTTCGCTGCGCCTGTTTCCATTTTTCGGCGCTCAAGCATCGGATGGGGAGAACGGTTTCCTGTTAATTCCAGATGGCTCCGGAGCGCTGATTGATTTCAAGAAGGACCGCGCGAATACAACCAGCTTTTATAACGAAAGAATTTATGGCGAGGATTGGGCTTATAGCAGCGGAACCACCTTCTCCAACCGTCTTCCCGTGCGAATGCCCGTATTCGGGATCAAAGACGGGGACAAAGGATTTGTCGCCGTGGCCCATCAGGGAGCGGAGTATGCAAGCGTGCTGGCGGCTCCATCCAAATCCTTCAGCCAGTACAATTGGACGACGGTAGAGCAAATTTATCGGTTTAAACATTTTCAACCGTCCAATACAAGAAGAACCGCCGGCTTCTATACCTATAGCAAGGAATTGACGGCAGGAGACCGCTCGGTCCGCTACTATCTTCTCGAGGAGCAGCCGGATTATGCGCGAATGGCCGGCCGGTATCGTCAATACCTGATGGAAGAGGTCGGCTATGAGCGGCTCCCTGCGTCGGAGGAAGGTGTCCGGCTGCAGCTTCACCTGCTTGGAGGCGATACAGCCAAAGGATTCCTCTGGGATTCCTATCTCCCTTTGACAACAACGGACGAAGCGGAGGAGATCGTACGGCAGCTTCATTATTTGGGAGTGGAGGATATGTCCGTCGTCTATCTCGGGTGGCAAAAGGGAGGATACAGCAAAGCCGGAGGGCATTTCCCGGTCGACCGGAGATTGGGCGGAAACGGCGGGATGAAGCGGCTGGCTGATTTTGTCCGCTCCAAAGGCTTCTCCCTCTTTCTGGATGCCCGTTCCTACACCTTCAATAATACGGGCAGGGATGGCTTCCGCGGCAGCCGGGACGGTCTGCGCGATCAGGGATCGTCCGTTATCCGCTTCCGTTCGTGGAACCGGGAGGACGAGACGACCTTCGTCAGCCCCCGCTTCATGGAGGAGGTGGTCCTCCGGGATATGCAGAAGGTGAAAGAACTGGGTGTGGATGGCCTACTATTCGGAGACGGCATCGGTGATATCCTTAATACCGATTACAACGATAGATATTCCCTGACCCGGACCGAGTCGCTGGAATTGCAGAGGCGTCTGCTGCAGACAGCGCAAGAGGAGCTGGGACGTATCCAGCTAGCGGAAGGCAACGTATACGCAGGCAAATTTGCAGAGCATTGGGACGGTCTGTCCAATGACTATTCTTATGATTTGTTCGTCGACCGGACGGTGCCTTTCGCACAGATCGCCCTGCATGGACTGGTCAGCTATTCATTCGAATATGCCAATCTGAGCGGCAACTATACGGAAAACTATCTTCGCGGAATCGAGTATGGGGCGGAGCCGTCCTTCGTCGTCACTTCCTCCCCTTCCCAGGAGCTGTTGAAATCGAAGTCGCTAAACCGGTATTACAGCACCTACTACAAAGATTGGCTGGAGCAGATAGTTACCCAATATCAGCTATACAATGATGCTTTGAGCGAGGTTAGAACCGAGTTCATTACGGATCATCGGGCCTTGGCCAAAGGGGTGATGGAAACGACGTACGCGAACGGACATCGGGTGGTCGTCAATTACAATGCTTATCCTTACTCAAACGAAGGCCTGGTCGTTCAGGCGAATGATTTTGCCGTGATTCGGGGAGGGCAGTAATATGGGGAAAAAGAAGAGATTGAACGCCCGTTTCATGCGGAATCTGGAAGGCACCTTGTTTATCGCCCCATGGCTGATCGGATTCATCGTGTTCTTGGGGTTTCCGCTTGTATTTTCTTTATATATGAGTTTTCACAGCGTCAAAATTTTGCCGACCCGGATGAGCTACGAGTTCGTCGGATTAAAGTACTACCGGGAAATTTTGTTCGGCAGCTCGGCCTTCTACGACGAATTGATTCCGTTTTTCCAGGAAGTGGTCATCATGATCCCGGTTATTCTAATCTTCTCGCTTCTCATTGCCATCTTGTTAAATCAGAAGCTGAGAGGCCGCTTCCTGTTCCGGGGCATATTTTTCCTGCCGGTGATCTTTACGACCGGTTATGTGCTGACGGAGTTCGTCAACCAGGGGGAAGGAAGCCTCGGTTTCCTGGAACGGTTCGCTCTCGGAAGTTATCTCGATGCTTTCCTGGGAGACAGCTCCTGGGCCAAACCGGTTAAGGAAGTGTTGAACCGCTTTGTGCTCGTCCTCTGGTATTCCGGGGTGCAGATTCTAATCTTCCTGGCCGGTCGTCAGACCATCTCGGCATCTGCCTACGAATCCGCGAGAATCGATGGGGCTTCCCCGTGGGAAGTGTTCTGGAAAATTACAATCCCGGCGATGTCACCGTTCATTCTGCTCAATCTGATCTACACCGTCGTCGATATGTTTACCTTTCCGTTCAATCCGATTATCTCGTTAATCGGCAAGGGAAATTACGGATACAACAGCAGCCTGGCCTGGATTTATTTTCTTGTGATCATCATCTTTCTCTCGCTGGTGCTGTGGATTTACAGCAGGCTAAACCGGAACCAAAGAGCGTCGCGGGCATAAGGAGGGGTGCGAAATGAATACGATCCTGATGAAGCTGAAGAGGAGGATCACCTTCAAGGACCCGGTCCGTCAGTTGAAGTATATGACGCTCGGACGGGAAATTAACGAAGGGCTTGTTTTCAAGCTGTTTCTATATACCATTTTCATTTGCACATCTTATATTTACCTACATCCCATTATGAAGATGGTTGTCAAAATGGTCATGGACGCCAAGGACTTGATCGATCCGACGGTGACATGGATTCCGTCATCGCTCTATTGGGGGCATCTGCAGACGGCGTGGAAGGTGCTCAAATACGGCAATTCCTTCACAATCAGCCTCGTCGTGGCACTTGTGGCCTCGGTGTTTCACTGCATTTCATGCGGCTTTGCCGGCTACGCCTTGGCAAGGCTTGAATTTCCGTTCAAAAAATTGGTGTTCTTCCTGCTGCTGCTCGCTTTCATCATACCTCCTCAAGTCGTGGTGCTGCCTACGATTATTGCCTACTCGCAGCTGGGGCTGGACGGCTCGCTGGCGGCGCTGGTCATCCCGGCGCTGTTCGGCTTTGGCGTCAAAGGCGCTCTGTTCGTCATCATTTACCGGCAGTTTTTTATGACGCAGCCCAAGGAGCTGGAGGAAGCGGCCAAGATTGACGGGGCGAGCGCGTTCAAATTTTATGTCCGGGTCATGTTTCCGCTGGCGAAACCGGCCATTCTGGTCGTGTTTCTGTTCTCCTTCGTATGGACATGGAACGACACCTACATGCCGAGAATGTTCCTGAGCGAAGCGAAGAATGTGCCGCTCGCCGTGCAGATGTCCCGTCTGGATGTAGGTATAAACCAGTTCATGCAGGCGGCGGATATGCCGTTGTACATGTCGGAGGCGATCAAGATGGCGGCCAGCTTCCTGACCATTCTGCCGCCGCTTCTTATCTACTTCTTGGCTCAGCGCTATTTCGTGGAGAGTGTGGAAAGAACGGGGCTGGTGGAGTAAGCCCGGCCCTAAGTTTTCCAATTTAACGGTTCTGAACGACCTCCTGCAGTACCTGGATAAAAGCTTCCGCTGCCTTGGATAAGTAGCGCCCGTGCCGATAGGCGATGACCAGCGTTCTTGTAGGCCGGCCGTCCAGAGGGAGATAGACGGGGGCATGCGGCTCCCCTTGTACCCTCGCTACCATCTTGGGAACGAAGGCGACCCCCATACCGGCGGCGACCAGTGATTGGACGGTATCGATATTGGTGCTTTCGAACACGATCCGCGGCTCGAAACCGGCCGCTCCGCACAAATCCATTGTGATTTGGCGGAAGCCCTGGCCTTTTTTCAAAATAATAAAGGGCTCCTCCCGAAGGGTATCGATCCGCACGGCATCATCCCCGGACGCTGACTGGGCAAGCGGGTGATGGGGAGGGACGCAGAGGCGAATTTCCTCCTCGATCAGCGGCAGGTAAGAAAGGGAGCGCTCCGCCAGAGGCAGGGAGAGCAGACTGATATCTGTCTGGCCGCTTGCCGCCAGCCGCTCCAGGTTCGCCGAGGTCTCTTCAACAAGTTGAATTTCAATTTCCGGATACTGCTGCTGGAAGACGGGGAGGACGAGTGGTAAAATATGGGACCCGGTAATGGGCAAGCTGCCGACAATCAGCTTGCCTTTTCGCATTTGCGAAATGTCCTCCATTTCTTTTTTGAGCTGGGAAACCTTATCCAGAATAATCTGCGCCTTCTCGACAAAGACCGTGCCGGCGTAGGTCATTTCCACGGAATTGGTATTGCGCTGAAACAGGAGAACCCCGATCTCCTTTTCCAGTTTGGAAAGCTGTTGGCTTAAGGAAGGCTGGGCAATGTGCAGCTTTTCCGCCGCCCTCGAGAAGTTTTTTTCGGCTGCTATCTGGACTGCATACTGCAGTTGTCTTAATTCCATAGAAAGGATCTCCTTTATTGGTTATTCCCATCACATTAAAGATTTTTTTCTATAGCGTCGGCAATAAACCTTCCCACCAACCCCACCGCAAGCTTTTCCCTCAAGTGGTAAGGGGAATCTGACAAGGTTTGCAGCTTCGGGAGATGTGGAGAACTGCAGATCTGAACGCTTTTATTGCCGTATACAAATTTGGCTTTATTTATCATTGCTCTTCTCATGATATTATACATCCGCAGCGTTATAAGGACAAAGTTGCGGCGTCAAGTAGGAGACATAGGCATCCTGTTCGAGTTTATAAGCGCGGTCGTGCTTTGGAGTGGATAGCCTGCCAGAATTTTGTATTTTGCTTCTATGCTATGTGCTTTTGACTGTTATCCCCTTCGTTCAGGAAAAGTATTTTCAAAGGACAGCGATGTTCTATAGACTGGGGATGCTTCCGGAAAATTAGAGGACAAGAAGTGGCAGAAATTGCTTTCGGGATTATGACTGAAGGATGTGTATGGAAAATTTCTAAATGTACTGAGTGAAAGGGATAACGGTCAAAAGGGCGCAAAAAGGTGGAGTTGGCCGGTAAAGGTACTGAGAGAAAGGGATACTGGTCAAATGGGGCGGAGAAGTGACATGAATCGCGCCTAAGAGGTTGCAGGTCCGCTAGTATTGTACGATAGAAAAAAACGGATTAAGGAGACTGGACAGAAAGGAAACGTCCTCACGAAGATCGTTGATCCGGGCTTTTGACTGTTATCCCCTTATATCAGAAAGGCTGCTTAAATCGCCTGTTCGTCCTTTTCTATGCTTCTGCATTATGTTCAATCCCTTCCGGGTCCGGATCCAAGCCCTGGGAGCCGAACAGGTGCATCATTTCCTTGGAGAGCCTGAGCTTACGGGATAATTGTTCAATGGAGCCATGCTACTGAGCGAAAGGGATAATGGTCAAAGAGACGGAAAAAAGGTGGAGTTGGCCGGTAAAGGTACTGAGTGAAAGGGATACTGGTCAAAGAGTCGGAAAAAGAGGTATTGCCCGGCGAGCGATGTGCTGAGCGGAAGGGATAACGATCAAAAGGGGCGGAAAAAAGGTGGAGATGGGCCGGTAAGGACACTGAGTGAAAGGGATAATGGTCAAAAGGGGCGAAAAGGCATGAATCGCGCCTAAGAGGCTGCAGATCCGCTATTATTGCACGATAGCAAGGAAGACATACCATTTAGACCCCCATGCCTCTGACCGCGGCACCTTGCTTCAATAGTGTGAAATTTGAAAACTAAATGGATTTCATACAGTTAGATTTCTATATTCGGGTCTAACTGGAAAACCTACAGCTAGTTTGCGCCAAAACAGCCGTTTCGCCCAAAGTTGCCCATTTTAACTGTAGTTTATCCAGTTAGTTTGATCATTTTCGCCCATTCGCTTGAATCTACCTGTACAAAATACAGTTAGACGTGCCGCTCCGCTTGCAACGATGCCTGCAGACGGTAAAATAGACGGATTTTCAAGGTAGATTAGAGGGAGACAGTTATATGCTTACGGCGAGTCTCATGAGAACCATGTTTGGCGGAATGTCGATGTCTTTTCTTGTCGGATGATTGAGCACTTTCTTGTCGGAGTGCAGTGGGCGCAAAAAGCGGCTTGAACGATCGATTAGAGATCAAGCGCCCCCCGCTTATAGGCGGAATACGGAATAAAGAGAGTCTTTATATTAATTTCCTATAAAACTTATAGATATTATATCTTGGAACAATCAAGAGAGAGATGTTACTATAGGTATTAATCGAATATGGATGATCTTTATCGATGGAGAATTTTCGTAGAGGTGAAAAAGATGTCGAAAAAAACGATGTACGAAAAAATTTGGGACCAACACATCATTCATCAGGAAGAAGGAAAGCCTGGCATCATTTATATTGATCTGCACCTGGTGCATGAAGTGACGTCGCCGCAAGCTTTCGAAGGGCTTCGTTTGGCCGGGCGCAAGGTGCGCCGTCCGGATCTAACCTTTGCGACGATGGACCATAACGTTCCTACCAAGGACCGTTTCAATATCGCCGACCCGATTTCCAAGCAGCAAATCGACACTCTGTCCAAGAACTGTGCCGACTTCGGTGTGAAGCTGTTTGATTTGGAAAGCACGGATCAAGGGGTTGTCCATGTCATGGGGCCTGAGCTCGGATTGACGCACCCCGGGAAGACCATTGTATGCGGAGACAGCCATACCTCCACGCACGGAGCCTTCGGTGCGCTTGCCTTCGGGATTGGAACGAGTGAAGTTGAGCATGTGCTTGCTACTCAGTGCCTGCAGCAATCCAAGTCGAAGACGATGGAGGTTCGCGTTAACGGCAAGCTGAGCCCCGGCGTAACGGCTAAAGACTTGATTCTGGGTATCATTGCCAAGTACGGCACGGATTTCGCTACCGGATATGTTATCGAGTATACCGGGGAAGCGATTCGTTCCTTATCCATGGAAGAGCGGATGACCGTCTGCAATATGTCGATTGAGGCAGGCGCTCGCGCGGGTCTGATCGCTCCGGATGAAACGACGTTCGAATACTTGCGCGGTCGCGAATACGTGCCCCAAGGTGAAGCATTCGACAAGGCCGTTCAAGAATGGAAGAGTCTCGTAACGGATGAAGGGGCCGTATATGACCGTGTGGTTGAGTTTGATGCCGACTCCCTTATTCCTCAAGTGACCTGGGGTACTAGCCCGGGAATGGGAACAAGCATCGACTCCTCGGTGCCAAATCCGCAAGATTTTGCTACGGAGAATGAAAGAAAAGCAGCGGAAAAAGCCCTTGAATATATGGGACTTACTCCCGGAACCCCGATGACGGAGTTGAAAGTGGACCGGGTCTTCATCGGCTCCTGTACGAATGGAAGAATCGAAGACTTGCGTGCGGCGGCTTCGGTAGCCAAAGGCTACAAAGTATCTCCTAATGTGAATGCGATCGTCGTTCCCGGTTCGGGACGTGTCAAGATCCAAGCGGAGAAGGAAGGCTTGGACAAAATCTTCATTGAGGCCGGATTCGAATGGCGCGATGCGGGCTGCAGCATGTGTCTGGCGATGAACCCGGATGTCCTGAGCCCTGGCGAGAGATGCGCCTCGACCTCCAACCGGAACTTTGAAGGCCGTCAAGGACGCGGAGGACGGACACATCTTGTTTCGCCGGCAATGGCGGCTGCGGCTGCTATCGAAGGACGTTTCGTCGATGTGCGCAATTGGCAATTTAACTAAAAGAATAAGAGGAGTTGCTAGATATGGAACCTTTTAAAAAGCATACCGGAGTGGTAGCTCCCGTGGACCGTGTGAATGTGGATACGGACGCGATCATCCCGAAACAATTTCTCAAAAGAATAGAAAGAACCGGCTTCGGACAATTTCTGTTCTACGAATGGCGTTTTGATGAAAGCGGGCAAGTCAATTCGAATTTCGAATTAAACAAGCCCCGTTATGACGGAGCATCCATTCTGATCTCCCGGGCCAACTTCGGATGCGGCTCTTCCCGTGAGCACGCGCCTTGGGCCATTCTGGACTATGGCTTTAAAGTTATCATCGCTCCGTCTTTTGCGGATATTTTCTATAACAACTGCTTTAAAAACGGAATTCTGCCTATCAAGCTTTCGGAAGAAGAAGTTCAGAAGCTGTTTGAGCTCACTGCTGCCAATGAAGGCTACCAGCTGACTATCGATCTGGAGAATAAGAGCATTACCGATAACCAAGGGCTTAATCTTTCGTTTGATCTGGATGAGCATCGGCGTCAGTTCCTGCTGCTTGGACTGGACGATATCGGCCTGACTCTGCAGCATAGCGACAAAATCGCCGCTTATGAGGAGAAGCATCAAGCCAGATTATCGTAAATCTTATTGCTAGATAATAACGGGAGCCTATAGGGAATTACCAGGCTAAATAATCATTCTACCCAAAAAGCTCCCTGTCGAAACAGAAAAATCTGTCGACAGGGAGCTTTTTTCGCAACTTTTTGGAAAATATTACGTCTAATTATACGTCGTATGGCATAATCTACTAAACTCAGAGGTGAATGATGAAAAAGCTGGTAGTCTCCCTGTTGTCCTTGTTTGCATTTATCTTTTTGCTTCCCCAGTTCACATATGCGGAGGATTCGATTCCGCTATATCTGAACGGGAAGAAGCTAAACCCTGAGGTAGCTTCCCGCATCATGAATGATACGACAATGGTTCCTATTCGCATTGTGTCCGAGGAGTTGGGCGCGAAGGTCAGTTGGACCCAGGAAGAGCAGAAGGTGACGATTCAGAAATCGAATTCCGAGATGCTGCTATGGATCGATAAATCTTATGCTTCCATCGACGGGAAAGGCTATCCTCTGGAAGTTTCTCCGGTGAATATCGAGGGAAACACACTTGTTCCTGTCCGGTTTGTCGCGGAAAATCTAGGGCTTCAAGTTAAGTGGGACAATGAAACGCGTTCCGTACATATGATCAACGAACCGATCATAGAGCAGCCAGAGGAAAGCACAGATGAAACCGATCCTTCGGATCCAACCCCTGGTCCTGATCTTAACCAGACACCTGGCCCCCAGCCTACTCCGAATCCCAATACGGATCAGAATGGCCAGAAGCCCAGTACAGGGCCTACCGTAAAACCGACACCGGATCCCTCCCTTCCCGCTATTGAATCCATCGTCATGAATGGCGAACAGTTACTCATTCAAGGGTCGAAGGAAATGAAGCCGAGCCATTTTTCCTTGCTTAGCCCGAGCCGACTTGTCATTGATATTCCCAATTACAGACTTGGACAAGCCCTTGTGCCCCAAACAGGAGTAAATAGCGGAACGATCGAGGTTGCGGATCACCCTATGGTGTCGCAAATTCGTTATGCCTTATATTCGGACGACCCGTATACCGTTCGAATTGTCGTTGATTTAAAATCGAAGGCATCCTATAAGCTGCTGGAAGATCCGACAACCAATCAGATAACGGTTAACTTCCAACCGCTCGTTTACAAAGTGGTGATTGATGCCGGCCATGGAGGTCAGGATCCCGGAGCTTCGTCTCTAACGGGAAGAAAAGAGAAAGAGTTTACGCTGAGTACAACTCTTAAGGTCAAAGAGCTATTGGATAAGGAGCCTCTAATTCAACCGCTGTTAACCCGATCGGATGACACATACCCTGAATTGGACGAGCGTGCCGCTTTTGCCAACAGCCAGGAGTCCGACTTGTTTATTTCCATTCATGGGAATAAGTTCAATCCGGAAATCAGAGGCACAGAAACTTATTACTGGCATGACCGAAGCCTGGAATTTGCTAAAATCATGCACCGCCATATTCTGGATGCGACTGGCTTCCCGGACCGCAAAGTCCGCAAGAATAATTTCCGGGTCATTACGGCAACCAAGATGCCGTCCATTCTGCTGGAAATCGGATATCTGTCCAACGTAGAGGACGAAACTTTGATGTACCAGGAAGAATTTCAGTACAAGGTTGCAGAAGGAATTGTGGCAGGCATTAGAGAATATTTGCATATAGAATAAGCATAACTCAAGCTGGAATTGAAGGCTGAAAGGGGAAGAGGAATGAAATCGGGTAAGAAGAAGACAGAAAAAATGATAGTTTCTTTAGTAGTATCTGCCATGGTGGTAGGCAGCCAGGCAGGCGGGGCGTATGCCGCTGAATGGAAACCGGCCGGCGGGGCGTATGCCGCTGAATGGAAACCGGCCGGCGGAATGGTACAGGCGGCCGCAGCTTTAAACTATAAGTTTGATGATGTGCCGACATCTCACTGGGCTCATCAGTTTGTGACGAAGCTGGCTCTACAGGGGATTGTTCAAGGAAGGGACGAAGGGAAATATGTTCCCGATGATAAAGTATCCCAAGAGGAAGTCATTGTACTGGCAATCCGTTTAATGGGGCTGGAGCAGGAAGCCCTGAAGTTAAAGACGGAGAACTACGTGCTGCCTTTCTCGGTGAGTGACTATGCCCGCGGATATGTTATTACCGCCATTGAAAAAGGCCTGATCAGCATCGGGGAAGAAGGTTCAAATACCTCTTCGGGCAGCAAGTCCTGGGGGACAAAAAGCGCCTCCAGAGAATGGGTGGCTAAGATCGTCATTCGTTCGGTGAACAAGCAGCAGGAAGCCAATCAGAAGAAATCCCAATCGACCGGATTTTCGGACAATAATAAAATATCCGACGAAAATATCGGGTTCATAAATGAAGCCTTGTCGTTAAAAATTGTAGACGGCTTCGAAGACAACACATTCCGTCCCCAGGAGTCGGTCACAAGAGCTCAGATGGCCACCTTCATCAGCCGTGCCCAACAGTATTCCTCTTATCAATCCGATAAAGTGATAACGGGAACGGTTCAGGCAATAACCGGAAATTCTGTGCAATTGATCGA
Organism: Paenibacillus sp. SAFN-117; assembly: GCF_051966115.1. Classification (NCBI taxonomy): domain Bacteria; kingdom Bacillati; phylum Bacillota; class Bacilli; order Caryophanales; family Paenibacillaceae; genus Paenibacillus; species Paenibacillus sp. SAFN-117. The sequence continues at coordinate 32,792 of NZ_JBQCLK010000004.1, read as the reverse complement.
TAGCCGCGGGCAATCCCGCACTCTGTCTATTAATTCCAGCTCGGTTATTTATGGAAAAGGCAGTACCGGTAAAATATCCTGGAGTGATATCAAACCCGGATACACCGTTTATACGATAGCTCAAGACAATACGGCTTATTATATAGAAGTGACGGATCAGGTTTCTTACCAATCGACCGAAGGTACAGTGGAAAATATCGATTTGTCCGTCATGAAGCTGACTTTAAAAGTTGGAGATAGGTCTGAAGTATACGATTTGATGTCCGGCACCTCGGTCACCGACAAAGACGGTTTGGGCCAAAGTCTCTCGTCCGTTGTGAAAGGAAGCAAAATCGAAATTCGCCGCACCGCCGACCAGAAAGTGGCTCATATTATTATCAAAGAGGCGCCGGTCAATAAAACAGCTGTCGGAACCTTCGTCTCTGTGAATAAAGACAGTAAGAAACTGACCGTGAACGAAACGGACGGCGGCAAGCAAGAGTATGCTTATGCGGATAACCTTCCTGTCATTTACAAGGAAGGAATGAGGTCTCTGGATCATATCTTTGAAGGAGATACCGTTCGCATCCGCGTGGAAAATAACATCGTTGTGGAATTGGAAGTCGTAACGACCAAAGTAGAGATGATCAAGGAAGGCAAGCTGGATTATATTAAATTGGATAACCGGGCGCCTTACTTGACTATTCAGTTTGCGGATAACCAATTCGGAACTTATTCGTTTGATACCAATACCGTTGAAGTGATCATGCCCTGGAAGCTGAGCTCCTCGATTGCCGAGCTTCAGGAAGGGGACGATATTACGGTTTACCTTGGTTCCGATGATAAAGTGAAGAAGGTGTTTGTCGGGGAACGGAAGCAAAAGGTCAACTACATGGCAACAATTCATAGTTATGACAGCAAGTCGAAGTATTTGACCGTTATCGTCGACGGCAAGCCCGAGATTTTCGAGTTGAACGATAAAGTCAGCCTTACCTATAATGGAACTTCAATTGCGATTGAGACTTTCGACAAGATGTTTCCTATCGGCCAGAAAGTGGATTTGACGTACAACAGTAAGGACGAGCTGATCAATATTTCGTACAGCTTCGGGTACGAAGGGGTCATATCCATGATCAACCCGACGACTAGAGAGCTCAAGCTGAAGATGCCTAACGGCCAGTATGTCGACCTTAAACTCAATACGTATGTGGCGGTAGAGGGATTGAACCAAGACAACCTTACGCTGGACCATCTGAAGGTCGGTGATTCGATCCGGGCTGGAATGAGCAACCAGCACGATTACGTTTTCCAGATCCAGAAGAAACAGACCATCAACTATGAGCTGACCGCCAAGAACGAGTCCAGCCGCCAGTTGACCGTGAAGGATCAGAATGGTTCCGCATTTTACTACACTTTGCCGCATGATGCGAAGATTTTGTCTGCCGCAGATACGGCAATAACCTTCGCCCAGCTATCGCCTGGAACGAAGATTGCCATTACATTCGTAGGCAAGAATATCCAGCAAGTGAAGCTGATAACCAGTAACTAGAGAAGCAAGAGCCGCCATCAGGCTTGTCCGAAATTCAGGACATAGAGCTTGCCGTCCGAATAAGGAACATCCTTATTCGGACGGTTTCCTTTTGAGCGCAATGTTTTAGAAATGTTCATTTTTTGCCTGGATATCCTCATTGAATATCTTAATCGGATTCGTTACACTGTAGGGGGTTCGGGCGCAAGGTTAGAGAAGGGGGACCGGGATGATGAATAAAACAAAGGTTCGGCACATTCTGGATGAAATCGGGAAGATGTTTCCGGATGCTCATTGCGAGTTGACCCATTCCAATCCGTTCGAGCTGACGATCGCGGTGCTGCTGTCCGCTCAATGTACAGACGAGACGGTCAACAAAGTAACGAAGTCGCTCTTTCGTAAATATACAACACCGGAAGATTATTTGGCCGTTCCGCTGGAGGAGCTGGAGCAGGATATCCGCAGCATCGGATTATACAGAAACAAGGCGAAAAACATTCAAAAGCTTTGTCAACTCATTATAGAAAAACACAACGGACAAATTCCGCAAGAGCATTCACAATTAGTAGAGCTGCCCGGCGTAGGCCGAAAAACGGCCAACGTTGTTATTTCCAATGCATTTGGAGTTCCGGCCATCGCAGTGGATACTCACGTGGAACGGGTATCCAAACGGCTGGGTCTGGCAAAAGCGGATGACTCGGTGCTGGAAGTCGAAAAGTCTTTAATGAAAAAAGTGCCGCTGGAAGAATGGACCCAAACTCACCATCGTCTTATCTTTTTCGGAAGATATCACTGTAAGGCGCAGAATCCCCAATGTGACATCTGTCCTTTGCTGGACGTGTGCCGCGAAGGAAAAAAAAGAATGAACGTTGCGAAGAATAGGAAAACGAAGGAAGTCAAGACTAGATAAGGAAGTCAACAGTAAAAGGATGGGATGACATGAAATGCATATCAGTCTATACCAAAAACTTCGCGGTGTTCTCCGACATCTATGAAGAAATAATGAAGACCCCGTTTGCCGAAAACGAGGAGAAAGAGATTGAAGGAATTGTCGTCAGCGAATCTGGAGAGGTGCCGGATAGCTACCTGGATCGCATGAGAACGAAGCCGGACGTTGTCGTGATGAAAGTTAAGGAACAGAACGTGACTATCCTTCAGCATGGGGATGTGTTCGAAATTATTCTCCCTGAGGAGGAAAATGTGATACACTAGTAACCGGAGAACACGGTTATAATGGCTTATAACGATTAGAAACGGCCGGGATGAGGGGCAAGATCGCGCCTCCACCGGAAAGGACATGGAGAGCGAGGCCCTTGAAAGGGCGTTGCCGCTGTACACCTTCAGGTTGCAGCGCCATTTCAACAGCCTCCGCCGGGAGCCTTCGACTACACCTGTCGAGGCCCCGGATCCGGAGTCCGTTTCTACCATAAACCGAAGCCTTTCGGTGAAGTGCAGTCTAAAGTCTATTGAGGAAATCTTCCTCAACACTCTAACCGAAATCCGTTTCGGTTTTTTTGTTTATTTAGGACAACAGAGGGTCAGGAGAATGCGTGATGAACGGTGTGGAAACGATTGCTAAGCTGGCTTCCGACATGCAGGCTGCGGGGGATTCTCGGCATGCCGACAAGATGATGCAGCTAGAATCCAAGCTTGCTTCCGGTCAGCTGTACTTTGCTTTTTGCGGGCATTTTTCCGCAGGAAAATCCAGTTTGATTAACCGGCTGTGCGGGGCGAAGCTGCTGCCGTCCAGCCCCATTCCAACGAGTGCCAATATTGTGTCTATCCGCAATGGAGAAGGGGAAGTATCCGTGTACCGGAACGGGCGGGAGCAACCGGACCGGATTGAGCCGGACCAATTATCCGAATACTGCAAGAATGGGGAGGATATCCGTTCCGTTGATATTCGTTACCCGATTCCTTTTCTGGGCGAGCGGGCGGTACTGTTGGATACACCGGGGATCGACTCTACGGACGATGCCCACCGGATGGCAACGGAATCGGCGCTGCATTTGGCCGATGTCGTTTTTTATGTGATGGATTACAACCATGTGCAATCAGAGACCAATTTTGCATTTACGAAGCAGCTTCAGGATTGGGGCAAGCCCGTATACCTGATCGTTAACCAGATTGACAAGCATAGGGAAGCGGAGCTTCCTTTTGAACAATATAAAGAAAGCGTGAGACAGTCCTTCGCCAACTGGAATATTACGCCTGACGGGATCCTGTATCTGTCGGTCAAGCATCCGGAGCATCCGCACCATGAATGGCCGAAGCTGATCTGGCTGCTTCGCAAGCTGATGCTAATGGCGGAGCCGCTGCGCAATCAGAGCGTTGCGGCTTCTTCGGAACAGCTGATTCGCGAGCATGCCGCTACTGTTGCGTCTGCCCGGGAAGAGGAGAAAGCCAGGCTTATGGCCGAGATCGAGCAGGCGGACGGAGGGGATGAAGCATTAGCGCGATATGAAGAGAAGCAGGAGCAGCTAAACCGGCTTAAGGAGCTTCCCCTTCAGCTTCAGGCGGAATGGAGGAAGGAGATCTCCTCGATCATTGATAACGCCAATCTGACTCCTGCGACAACCAGAGATCTGGCGCATCATTATTTGCAAAGCCGCAAGCCTGGGTTTAAGGTCGGATTTTTCTCAAGAGCGGCACAGACGGAGAAAGAAATCTCCAGCCGATTGGACGCTTTCTATTCTGATTTTGCGGAGAAGATCAAAGCGGGCTTAAGCTGGCACCTTCAGGATTTCATCAAGCAGCAGGCCGAGAAGCATGAATTGTTGAATGAATTGGAAGAGGATCGATTGAAGGAGCTGGAATTTAGTCTTCCGGCTTCCTGGATAGCGGAGCAGGTTCATACGGGAGCGGTCTTCTCCAACGAATATACCCTTAACTTCTCCAAGCAGTTGTCTTCGGAGGTCAAGACGATGTTCCGGCAAGCGGCCACCGGGCTTATCGAAGAGCTTATAAGCAAGCTATCCCTGCGAATGCAGAAGGAGCAGCAGCAGCTGGAAGCGGAGCTTATGGAGCTAGAGTCGGCCTTAGGGTCGCATCGCCGGCTGCAGCAAATCGAGCAGGAGGAGAGGGAAGAGCTGCAGCGGATGCTGAACCTGTCTCGCGGGGCACTTCCCCGTTCAGCGCTGCAGCTGCCCGCCCCCGGCGATTACAACGAAGAGGAATTCGCTGGGGAACGTTCTTCCGATCCAGTGGCCGCAGCCCCATCGGATTCCGCGATGAAGAAGCCCGAGGTGCTTCCGGCAGAGTCAGAGGCCGAAACCGAGAGCAGCAGTGCGAACCGGGTTCAGGATCAGCGGAACCGGCTGCGGCGGATGGCGGATACTCTTCGTCAGGCCGCCAACTTGACGAAGGATCTGGCCGCACTGCAGAACGTATCGCGCTCCATGCTGGACAAAGCCGAGCGGATGGAAAACAACCGGTTTACCGTCGCTTTGTTCGGCGCATTCAGTGCCGGCAAATCATCCTTCGCCAATGCGTTGATCGGAGAACGGATATTACCGGTCTCCCCGAATCCGACGACTGCGGCGATCAATACCATATTGCCGCCGACGGATGATTGCCCGCATGGAACGGTTAAAGTGGTCATGAAGACGGAGGAAGCGGTGCTTGAGGAAATCCGCTTCTCGCTGGATGTGCTGGGCAAGCCGGGAGGTAGCCGGGAAGAATGTCTGCGTACCATTGCCGGAATCCACCCTGAGCAGATAAGCGAGGGCGGGAAACCGCATTACGCCTTCCTCAAAGCTGTGGAGAAAGGCTGGGGTGCCGCTGCAGATAAGCTCGGCAAAGAACTGACCGCCGATCTTGAGCAGTTTGCAAGTTATGTGGCGGAGGAGGAGAAATCCTGCTTCGTCGAGTCGGTCCGGCTCTATTACAGCAATCCGCTGACGGAGCAGGGCATGGTCTTTGTGGATACACCGGGGGCCGATTCAATTAACGCACGACATACCGGAGTAGCCTTCAATTATATTAAAAACGCTGACGCCATTCTCTTCGTCACGTATTACAATCATGCCTTTTCGCAGGCAGACCGGGAATTTCTGCAGCAGCTTGGCCGGGTGAAGGACTCCTTCGAGCTGGATAAGATGTTCTTCATCGTCAATGCCGCCGACCTCGCCGCAGATGCGGAGGAGCTGGATGCGGTAGTGAAGCACGTGGAAGCCAATCTGACAAGCCATGGAGTCCGAAACCCGAGAATCTACCCCGTATCCAGCCAGCAGGCAGTAGAGGGCAAGCTGCAGAACGATCCGCTTCTGCTTCGCCAATCGGGCATTCTCGAGTTCGAACGCCAGTTTATCCGCTTCACTTACGAAGAACTGAGCGAGATGGCTATCCGTTCCGCCCGGTATGAATTGCAGCGCGCGGTTGGGACTATGAGGGAATGGATCCAAGGCGCGCAGCAAAGCGAGGGCGAAAGGAAGCGGAGGCTCCTAACTCTGGAGAATGCATATACAGAGGTAGCTGCAGCCCTTCAGGCTCCCGAGAGCGGGACGGGACACAACGAACTGGCGAAGGAGCTCCAAGAGCTTCTCTACTATGTGAAACAGCGAATGATGTTCCGTTTCGGGGAATTTTATAATCTCGCTTTCAATCCCGGTGCCCTTCATGAGGATGGAAGAGACATCCGGATGGCATTGAGGGCTGCTTATTTTGATTTGCTGCGGCTGATTTCCTACAATTTGTCTCAGGAAGTACTCGCGACGACACTTCGGTTGGAGCAATTTATGAATTCCTTCGCCCAGAAGAAGCTTGAGAAGCTGTGGAAAGACATCGAGCTGAAGTTTCCGGGCTACTCTCCGCATCGTTTTGAAGCCGAGTCCTTCGATACGCCGGAGGTGGACGAGTCGGTGACGGTGCCCGAACCGGATGTCAAGGGCTTGCAACGGGCCTTTAAGAACGGCAAGTCCTTCTTCGAAGGGGGCGGCAAGGAGAAGCTTAGACAACAATTGGAAGCGGAGCTGGGTACGGTTATTCAGCAATACTTGGACCTTCACGCGGAACGTCTGCAAACGGCCTACGGTCGTCAACTCGCAGACAGGCTGGAGCAATTGGGGCAGAAGGAGCTGCAAATGGTGAAGGATCACTACCAAGGCTTGAAAGATGCCATGGAAATGAAGATCGACGTAGGTCAGCTTATCGAGATTCGAGACCGATTGGCGGCCCTTGCCGAGTAACCTGTTCAATTCCCGTTATGATTGACTAAAAAGTACCAAACAGGCTACCATTAACCGTTCGACAGAAGTCGGACGGTTTTTTTTCAAAATAAGAAAGTAAAAGTTCCACCTCATACCTGTTCTTATATTTCATCGTAACCGCGCCAGTCCAAAGGACGGCGATAGCCGTTATCCTTGTGGGAAAAAATACGCAAAGAAGGTTAACAGATTTATTAAATGAAAGCCCGGATGGAACCAAAAGGTAACAAATCGAGGTTATTAGCGGCCGGAGAAACATTGGAAAAAGAAAGTCGATGAAAACAGGAAACAATTGGGGGGATATGGATTATTTAAAAGGATTCGACGGATTGTATCTGCTTTTTATTAGCAAATGTTGAAATAGGAGGATTTTAGCGGTTTTCTACTTATTGCCCCCCTGTAAGGATGGTGTTAATATTGCTAATGATTCGAGCGGAAATACCGCTTAGATACAAGCCGGGAGAAAGAAATAACAAGGGACGGCACTAAGGAGCTGTCGCTGGTTTATACTGCCTCCGGCCAACCGAAAGCGGTTTATCGGGGAGAGAGACTTTACTGGCCGCCACTGGGTAGGATGAATATTTATTCACTCTATTCATTCGGACGGTTACGGCCATCAGGTCGCTTCATAAGCCGATTCCTATTTTCGCACGGTTCACAGTAAGGAGCGAATGCTTACGAGACAAGTTTTGCCAAAGGCAGAGCTTATAGGGGGCAGGAGGATGAATGTATTTAGGCAGTTGAAAGAGTATTATTGGAAGGAGAAGAGGCTATTTTTCATCTCGATCATTTGTCTGGCGTGCGCCACGGCCTTGGGACTCGTATATCCCAATCTGCTCCGCTTTTTGATCGATGATGTCATCATCGCAGGAAAGTATGAGATGGTTCCTTACTTGTCGTTACTCGTCATAGTGGTCATCTCGATTAAAGGAACGTTCCAGTTTCTTCACGGATTTACCGGGGGACGGCTTGGTAACCGGGTAGCGTATAATCTTCGGAACGCCTTATACAACAAACTGCAGTATCTGTCCTTCCAGTTTTATGACAAGGCAAGAACCGGCGATTTGATGTCGAGATTGACTGCCGACCTGGAGGCCATTCGCCACTTCATCGGCTTCGGTATGGCGCAAATATTTAACGTCGTGCTGATGCTTGGATTCGGGCTGGCCATGATGTTCAGCATCAATTGGAAGCTAAGCCTGATTACGATGGTCACTATGCCCTTCCTGGCGTTTACAGCCGTCCGTTTCGAAGGGAAAATTCATCCGGCCTTCCGCAGCATCCGCAAATCCATGAGTGATCTGACTACGGCCGTGCAGGAAAATATTACGGGAGTAAGAACGGTTAAATCCTTTGCCCGCGAGCCCTATGAAATTGAGAAGTTTGCGGCTAGAAGCGAAGACTACAAAGGGACAAACATATTTACTTCCAATATATGGGCCAGGTTCTTCCCGGTTATGGAGCTATTTGCGAACCTGAGCATCGTCATTCTGTTAGGGGTAGGAGGCCACTTCGTTATCACCGAACAGATGTCGGTAGGGGAATTGGTAGCGTTCAACAGCTTAATCTGGTATATTATCGGCCCGATGTGGAATATCGGGGTGCACATTAACAATTATACACAATCGAAAGCGTCCGGCGAAAGGATTCTTGAACTGCTTCATCATTACGTGCATGTCAAGAACGTGGATCAGGCCGTCAAGCTGAGCCCGGAGCAGGTAAAGGGACATGTTAAATACGAGAACGTTACCTTCGCCTATCCGGATAATTCTCCGGCGCTGTATAACATAAACCTGGATGCTCCCGCCGGAAGCGTCATCGGGCTGCTCGGCGGCACGGGATCCGGGAAATCCACCTTCATCCAATTGTTGATGAGAGCCTACAGCCTCAAGGATGGGGCCATTACATTGGATGGGAGAAATATTAACGAGCTGGATCTGGAATCTCTCCGCCGGCAAATTGCGGTCGTCTTCCAAGAAACCTTCCTGTTCTCGGCATCGATTCGCAATAATATCGCCTATGGCAACAGGGACGTGCCGATGGAGAAAATAATTAAAGCGGCGCAATTGGCGAAAGCCCATGACTTCATTATGGAGCTGCCTGAAGGCTACGATACGGTCGTTGGCGAGCGGGGTATGGGGCTGTCCGGAGGCCAGAAGCAGCGGATCGCCATCGCACGCGCCTTGTTGAAAGACCCTAAAATCTTAATACTGGACGATGCGACAAGCGCGGTCGATATGGAGACGGAGCATGAAATTCAAGCAGGCTTCAGCGAATTGATGAAGGGAAGAACCACATTTATTATAGCACATCGAATCTCTTCGCTTCGACATGCCGACGAAATTATTGTTTTGGATAAGGGAAGGATTGTGCAGAGAGGAACCCATGAGGAGCTTCTGGCCCAACCGGGACCTTATTTGGAAACCTATAAAATCCAGTACTCCGATCGGCCCGAAGAGGCCGGAGAGAGAATGCTAAAGCAGAGGTGGGCCAATTGAGTAACCGGCGAAAGGTCGAGAACGATGATTCGTTGAAACAGTCGGGGGGCAGCAAGCAGCAGCGCTTTGTCTACCAAGACGATGAAGTAATGGAGAAGCCGTTCGACTGGGGACAAATGCGCAGACTGGGTAAATATATGATGCCCTACCGCAAACAGATGCTGCCCATCATCATTATAACGATACTGCTGGTCACACTAACGAAGCTGGCCATCCCCTTGTTCATCACGTATGCTATTGACCATGCGCTAATGGAGAAGAACGGAAAGCTGCTGCTTATCATCATTGCCTCAATGGCTGCGGTATATATAATACAATGTCTGGCGAGCAATTACAGGATCCGGTATACATCCATGATCGGGCAGCGGGTGATCCATGATCTCAGGCATGATCTGTTCAGCCACATTCAGTCTCTGTCTTTTCGCTTTTTTGATAAGCGCCCGGCGGGATCGGTTCTTGTCCGTGTAACGAATGATATAAACTCTCTTCAAGATCTGTTCACTAACGGTGTAGTCAACGTACTCATCGACTGTATTCAATTGTTGGGAATAGTCATCATACTCTTGATGTTTAATGTCAAGCTCGGTTTGGCCATCATGATTACAGTTCCGTTAATGTTTCTGGTATCCACTTCCTTGCGTAAGAAGATCAGGCGGGGCTGGCAGGACGTTCGGATGAAGCAGTCGCGCATTAATTCTCATCTGAACGAGAGTATCCAAGGAATTAAGGTCACCCAGGCTTTTACCCAAGAGAAAGAGAACATGCAGTATTTCAACGAAATGAACGATGTGAACCGCAAATCATGGGACCGAGCTTCACGTCTTAATCAAACCTTCGGGCCCTTGATTGAAATTACTGGAGCGATCGGTTACTGTATTTTGTTCTGGTATGGGGCTACGCTCGTTGCCGCCGGGGATATTTCCATCGGGGTGTTGGTCGGTTTTGCCACATATATCGGGCATTTCTGGGAGCCTATTAATCGTTTGGGCCAAATGTATTCTCAACTGCTCATAGCTATGGCGTCATCGGAACGCATCTTTGAGTTTATGGATGAACAGCCGACCGTACAAGAAAAAAGAAAAGCGCGTACCTTGCCCCCAATCCAAGGGAATATCCGTCTGGAGAATATCGTATTTGAATACGAACCGAACCGTCCGGCACTTAAAGGGATAAGCCTGGAGGTTCAGTCGGGCCAATCCATAGCTTTGGTCGGACATACGGGATCGGGAAAAAGTACGATCATCAACTTGCTGTGCCGCTTCTATGATCCGGTAGAGGGAAGAGTGATGATCGATGGTCACGACATTCGGGATGTTACGGTCCAGAGCCTTCGGTCCCAGATTGGAATTGTTCTGCAGGACACGTTCATCTTCTCGGGAACGATTCGCGATAATATACGATTCGGGCGATTGGATGCGACAGACGAAGAGGTGGAACTGGCCGCCAAGGCGGTTCACGCTCACGACTTCATCATTAACCTGCCCAATGGCTATGATACGGAGGTGCAGGAGCGGGGAAGTATGCTGAGCATGGGGCAGAGACAGCTTCTTTCATTCGCAAGAGCTCTGCTCGCCGACCCCCGGATCTTGATTCTGGACGAGGCGACAGCCAGCATCGATACCGAGACGGAGCTGAAAATTCAGGAAGCGATGAAGACGCTGTTGGCAGGCAGAACCTCTTTCATTATCGCTCACCGCTTATCCACCATTCGTCATGCCGATAATATCGTCGTTCTGGATCATGGCAGAATCATGGAGACCGGGAATCATGATGAACTGATGAAAAAGCAGGGAATTTATCACGGGCTTATTCAAGCGCAGTATAAGTTTCTGAATGAAGCCGTCGGTTAAATTTAAGCTAATTGTATATTTTGAGAATCAGCGGTGCCCGGCGATTTCCTGACAGGAATTGCCGGGCAGTTGTTGGTGTTGTCCAGGCGGGTTGAACAGAATGGTATTAATTGTGATTCTCAATAAAAGGCGGCGGTATTCTATGAATACATCACTATTTGTCATTTCCATTCTTGTTGTGATTTCCCTTTTTACTACAACGTTCACAGTAACGAAAGTCGTCTTGGCGCATCGCTCCCATAAGGATAAGATGCGACTGACCAAGCAGATCATGGACAATGGAAAATCTGCAGAAGCGATAGTCAATTTCATTCGACAAACCCAGTCCAAGCTTGACGATCAGCCGGAGGTTATATTGGATCTTACCGTTACCAAGGATAACGGTGAAGTTTTTCATGCCGCGGTAAAAACCTTTATTCCTCTAATCCTTATCCCGCAATTTCAGAAAGGGAAAATTATCCAAGTGAAGTATATTGAACAGGAGGACGAAAGAAGGATAGCCGTCGAAGACGCTTATCTTCCATAATTCGTTTCAAAAGATTTTCTAAACACTCCACCACTGATATCCCCTAAAGTCAGGTGACTGGAACTATGCTCCCATCCCGAGTCTCTTTGACTGCTATCCCCCTAAATCAGGAGAATGAAACATAGCATCAATGTCCCGTCTTTTGACTGCTATCCCCCTAAATCAGGAGAATGAAACATAGCATCAATGTCCCGTCTTTTGACTGTTATCCCCGTGAGTCAGGGAATGAAACCTAGCATCTATGTCCCGTCTTTTGACCGTTATCCCGTGAGTCAGGAGAATGAAACATAGCATCTATGTCCCGTCTTTTGACTGTTATCCCCTTAAGTCAGGAAAATTGCATCCATTCCCTGGCCTTTTGATCGTTATCCCCAAGAGTCAGGAGAATGAGACACTGCTTCCTTAGTCTTCGTTGTTATGTCTTCGCGAACGCAAAGATCCGTAGTACAGCTTGTTAGGCGATACCTATGGAGCTTAAGGTTTTACCGCCAATGAACAGTCGGCTCTCTATAGGTTCTTATGGTGGTATATCGTTGAAAGATACTTTGGGAGTTCTTATTCTAGATAATTGCTTAATTTCTGAGTAAAAGGGATAACAAACCAAAGGAGCGGAAAGACGATATGGATTCGAATTAAAGGAAATGAAGAAAGACGATGAACTAAAAAGTCAGTAGTACGAGAAAGGAATTAAGAGGGCGGCGGTCGGAGAGTGTGAAAGAAGGAAGTAAGTGGGGGTTGCTTCAAAAAAGAAAGTCAGTGGTACGAAAAAGGAATTAGGAGGTGAGCAGTTGGAAGGAGCGAGGAGAAAGAAGTTAGTTAGTGAGAGCAGTTCCCAAAGGAAATGAAGAAAGACGATGAAAGGAAGAGGTCACTGGCACGAAAAGCACAAAAAATGCAGTAGAAGCCGGCAATCGCAGCGTAGCGAAAAGAATAGAGTTAGCGGAAGCAGTGAAAAGAAGTTGATGTCGATGTCGGATGCCGTCAAAGGAAATGCGAAGAAAATGATGAAGGTCATCTTCAAACATTGTAGCAGTCCGCTTCAATAGATCCTTATCCTATGGTAAGATTAAAGGGTGGCGAGAGGGGCTGTATTCCAAGCAACACCGTGAATTGCCGCATCTATGAATGGTTAAATACATAGGGAAAGCTATTCCAGGCTGGGGAGGAATTTTAACATGAAGCACAAGTTTGCAGCGCAACTATATACTTTGAGGGAGCAAGTAAAGGAAGATTTCCCGGGAGTACTCAGGCAATTGAAGGAAATGGGCTGGGCGGGGGTCCAAATTTCGGGACTGCACGGTTATACTGCCGAAGAAATAGCCGCCGTGCTGAAGGAAACCGGCTTGGGAACCGCAGGTATGCATGTGTCCCTGGACCGGCTGAAAAATGAGCTCGACGAAGTGCTGAATGAAGCCCGGATTTTAGGCACCAGAGACGTCGTATGCCCTTCACTGCCGGGCGAATTGAAGAACGAGGAAGGTTACCGGTCGGTTCGCCGCGAGCTGAACGAAATTGCGTCCAAGGTTGAAGCGGAAGGATTCCGGGTGAACTATCATAATCATGCATTTGAATTTGAAACGACTGTCGACGGAAAGTCAGCCCTGGAGTATTTGCTGGAGCCCTCTTCCGACAACCGGGTTCTGGCGGAGATTGACGTCTATTGGGTGAAGAAAGGCGGTCAAGATCCGGTGCAATTCATCCAACCCTATGCCAACCGTATGCCGATATTGCATCTGAAGGACATGTCGAAGGACGAGTCCGGGACGTTTGCTGAGGTGGGGACAGGCGTCATAGATTTTGCCCCTATTTTGCAGTGGGGAGAGAATAACGGGGTGGAGTGGTACGCGGTTGAACAAGACGTGTGCCCGGGGGACCCAATGGATAGCCTCCGACTGAGCCTCGCCAATTTGAATAAGCTGGCAGAACAAGCAAATTAAATAGATCGTGCGGCGACCTTCCTGATTGTTCGGGAGGGTCGTTATTTGTATCACGTGTTAATACAGGACGGGAGAATACTTGAAGAGAACTTGCTGCATCTTGGGCGGCAAGTTGCAAAATGTGAGAGGAACCTTTACTCTAATAAGGGAAATTAACTTTTTTAGAGCAGCCAATGAAATAGAGAGGTCAGGGGGAGAGCGTAGGCAATGAATTCATCGCGGCTTCTGTGGAGAACGACCGGTTTGGTGGCTGTCCTTTCCACGCTGTTGTTTCTGTTCGGGTTTGTATATGCGGTTAAATCCATTTGGTACCCGTCGGCCGGCGAGCCCGCAATCTCACGGGAGAAGCCGGTAGAAGCCAATCCGTTATTATCCTCGGACAAGATTCAAATCGTGGCGCTGGGCGATTCCCTGACCAAGGGGCAGGGAGATATTACGGGCGAAGGCTATGTTGGAAAAGTGAAGAAGCGGCTGGAAAGCGCAACAGGAAAAGATGTATATGTGTGGAATTATGCCGTTGGAGGTCTTCGGACGAGTCAATTGCTTGATTATATCTACAATGACAACGGCGAGATTCCGCAGTCGATCCAGAAGGCCAATCTAGTCTTCGTCACGATCGGCGGTAACGACCTGTTTCAATTTGGCTTTGGTTCGGCAGCCGCCACCAATTCCGATTCCTTGGAGATCGACTTTGACAGCGTGGCACAACAGATGCCGGATGCATTGGAGCGTCTGGAACGGATATTAAACCGGATAGCCGAGTTGAATCCGAAGGCTAGAATTATCTATGTCGGATTATACCACCCTTTTCTGGATTTCGATTCGGTTGGACAAGGCTCTCTCCTGCTTCACGAATGGAACCATCATGCGACGTCGCTTTCCACCAAGCTCCACAATTTAACCGTTGTTCCTACCTATGATTTGTTCGAAACCTATTTGACCAAGTATTTGGCCAATGATCACTTTCATCCGAACGAAGACGGCTATGAGCGCATGGCGGAGCGGGTCATGCAGGTGCTTGAATAACGGGCCAAGGGGGGATAAGGAATGCCAGCTGGCGAACAGGTTCTGAATGTGCGGAATTTAAAGAAAAAAATCCGGGGAAAATGGATCATTAAAGGAGTTTCCTTTGATATTAAGGCAGGGGAAGTGTTTGGTTTCCTAGGCCCGAACGGTTCAGGCAAAACGACGACGATCCGGATGCTCGTTCATTTGATCAAGCCGACGGAGGGGACAATCTCTGTCTGCGGCATTTCCTTACGCGATAAACCGACAGAGGCGTTGAGGAACATTGGCTGTATCGTGGAAAACCCCGAGTTATACGGTTATTTGACCGGGTGGGAAAATCTGGAGCATTTTGCCCGGATGCTGCCTGGGGTATCTGCCGAACGGATCGCCGAGGTCGTGGAGATCGTCGGAATGGATAAAAGGATTCATGATAAAGTTAAAACTTATTCGCTCGGAATGAGGCAGCGGCTCGGAATTGCCCAGGCACTGTTGGGTCGCCCCAAGCTGCTTATATTGGATGAACCTACTAATGGGCTCGACCCGCAGGGGATTAAAGAGATGAGGGAATTTATTCGCAAGCTCGCCTCAACCGGGTTGAGCGTATTCGTGTCCAGCCATTTACTGAGCGAAATTCAATTGATGTGCGACCGGGTAGCGATCATTACCCAAGGCTCGGTTATTGCGGTGGGGGAAGTGGACGAGCTGATCAGTCAAACTGATAATATCGTCGTCTGGAAAGTGAACCGGTACGAGGAGGCCGTCCGGTTCTTTAGTCAAAGCGGGATTGAGATCGTCAACGAATGGTCTCGCTTGCTTGGGCACGAAGAAGAGGGGCGAGGAACGGAAGCGGGAGCCGGAGCCGGCGAAATTGCAACGGTTCTTACGGAGGAAGAGGTGCCTGCTATAAATGCGAAACTGGTCGGATCAGGCATTGGGGTGTTGGCCATCGTTCATAAAATTCCGACGTTGGAAGATTTATTCTTGCGGCTGACGGAGGGTGAACGAATTGGTTAGTTTATATCCGCTCGTGCAGAACGAAATGATCAAAATGTTAAAGAAGCGCCGTTTCCTTGTCGTTGTTCTAATTCTCGCTATTCTGATCCCGATGTTTACCTATGCCCAGATGAAGGTGGCCGAAAACTACCGCAAGCAGTTCGGGACGGAAGACTGGCGGGTAACGACCCAGCAGCAAATCATTGACTATACCAACCGATTGAACAGCAACCGGGTGGCTGAGGAATGGAAGAAGATTCTGCGGGTCGAGGTGCAGAGACTGCAGTATGCGCTTGAGCAGAACGTCAACCCGCAGTGGCCTAGCGGGGTAACCTTCATGAGGGATTTTGTCCAGAATTCGGTCAGTTTGTTCATTCCGCTCTTGATTGCGGTCATGGCTTCCGATATCATTTCCTCGGAGCATTCGACGGGAACGATCAAGCTTTTGTTGACAAGGCCGGTGCAAAGATGGAAAATTTTGATGAGCAAATGGGTCACCCTCATTTTGTTTGTCGGGCTGATCCTCCTGTCTACCGCTATTTTGTCTTATCTCATCTCGGGTGCCGTCTTCGGCTATTCGGGATGGAATATGCCGGTGCTGATCGGATATCAGCTGATCGGGGACGAATTGAGCACGGCTAACGTCCATGCGATTCCGCAATGGCAGTTCATTCTAATGGAAATCGGCCTCGCCTGGTTCTCCGGCGTGATCGTCGCTACACTGTCGCTAATGGTATCCGTTCTGGTCCGCAGTACCGCAGCCAGTATGGGAATAATGCTCGCGACGCTCATCGCCGGAACAATACTGACCAATATGGTCTCCACCTGGGAGAGCGCTAAATATTTGTTTATGGTAAACTTGGAGACGATCAATTATTTAACGGGCTCTATTCCACCTGTGCCGGGAATGACATTGACCTTCTCCCTGGCGACTCTTGCGGTTTGGGGGTTGGCGGCACTCATTATCGCTTTTACTGTTTTTACTCGGAAGGATATAATGAACTAGTATGGATACAATCGATGCCATATTCTAGATGTCATAGCTTACTTTGATTAGGAGGCACATGAATGGCCGAGCAGTTGGATTTATTCACGCAAGACAATGCGCCTCGTACAGCGGAGTACGGGGCGGATGATATACAGATACTGGAAGGATTGACGGCTGTACGCAAGCGGCCGGGAATGTACATAGGGAGCACCGGAACGTCCGGATTGCACCATCTCGTATGGGAAATTGTCGATAATTCGGTGGACGAGCACCTGGCCAAATTCTGTTCGGAGATCGAAATCGTTATTCATAAAGATCAATCGATTACCGTCCGGGATAATGGCCGGGGGATTCCGACCGGAATACACAAGTCCGGCATCCCTACGCCGCAGGTGGTCTTCACCATGCTCCATGCCGGAGGTAAATTCGGCGGAGCCGGTTACAAAAAATCCGGGGGATTGCACGGGGTCGGGGCATCGGTCACGAATGCCCTGTCCGAATGGCTGGAGGTAGAAATTTACCGCGACGGTAAAATCCACAAGCAGCGATTCGAGTATTGGGTGGACGCCGACGGCAAAGAGCACGTCGGGGAAGCGGTGACCGGTCTGGAGGTCATCGGAAACACCAACCGGACAGGGACGAAGGTCTCTTTTCTCCCTGACAGAAGGGTGTTTGCCAACGGAATCAGCGTCAGCTACGACACACTTGCGGAGCGGCTGCAGGAAATCGCGTTCCTGAATTCCGGGCTGAAGGTGACGATCAAGGACGAGCGGTCGGAGAAGGTCGATCACTTCGAATACGATGGCGGAGCCAGCCAATTCGTTCAATTTTTGAATGAAGGGAAGTCGGTTCTGCACGATGTCATTCATTTCGCCGCGGAGAAGGATGAGATCGAAGTGGAGGTTGCGCTGCAATATAATGACGGCTATACGGAAACGTTAGCCTCTTTCGTTAACTCCATTCCGACCCGAGGCGGCGGAACGCATGAAACCGGGTTTAAGACGGCTTACACCCGCGTGATGAATGAATACGCCCGCAAGACGGGGATTTTGAAGGAAAAGGACAAAAATCTGGACGGCGCGGATTTGCGCGAAGGACTGATGGCCGTCATCAACATCAAAATGAGCGACGTCGAATTTGTCGGACAGACGAAAGATCAGTTGGGCAGCTCATCGGCGAGAAGCGCGGTGGATGCGGTCGTATCCGATAAAATGGCGATTTTCCTGGAGGAAAATCCGCAGGTTGCCCAGATGATGCTCAAGAAGGCGGTGCAATCGGCGAAGGCCCGGGAAGCGGCTCGTAAAGCCCGGGAAGAAGTCCGCTCAGGCAAGAAAGGGAGGAGCGAAAGCTCGAATCTGAACGGAAAGCTCACCCCTGCCCAGTCCAAGGACTATGCGAACAACGAGCTGTTCATCGTGGAGGGGGATTCGGCCGGAGGCTCGGCCAAGCAAGGAAGGGATTCGAAGCATCAGGCGATCCTCCCGCTCAAAGGAAAGCCTATGAATCCGGAGAAGGCCAAGCTTCTGGATATTTTGAAGAATGATGAGTATAAAGCGATCATTGCAGCCATCGGGGCGGGAGTCGGCAGCGAGTTCGACCAGGAAGAAAGCAATTACGGCAAAATCATTATTATGACCGACGCCGATACGGATGGAGCTCACATTCAGGTGCTGCTGCTGACTTTCTTCTACCGTTACATGAAGCCGCTTATTGATTCCGGACGGGTATATATCGCTCAGCCTCCACTGTACAAGCTGACCAAGAAGGCCGGCAAGAAATCGGAGGAACGCTATGTGTTCAGCGATGAAGAGCTGCAGCAAGCGATGAAGGAAATGGGCAAGAACGTAGAAATTCAGCGTTATAAAGGGCTCGGAGAGATGAATCCCGAGCAGCTGTGGGAGACGACGATGAATCCGGAAAGCCGGACCTTGTTCCAGGTCATGATTGAGGATGCGGCCAAGGCGGAACGCAGAGTGTCCACTTTGATGGGCGATAAGGTCGATCCCCGGAAGCGCTGGATTATTGAAAATGTGGACTTTACGGAATTTGAAGAATAGAGGGGACAGACGCCATGAGTACGCTGGAAAAATTTTTACCTGCCTTTTTAGAAGATGTCATGGGAGACCGGTTCGGCCGCTATTCCAAATACATCATTCAAGACCGGGCGATTCCGGACGTTCGTGACGGACTGAAGCCGGTACAGAGGCGCATCCTGTATTCCATGTATGAAGCCGGGAACACGCCGGACAAGCCCTACCGCAAATCGGCCAAGACGGTAGGGGATGTCATGGGGAACTACCATCCGCACGGAGATGCTTCCATTTACGACGGAATGGTCCGTATGGCCCAATCCTGGAAAATGGGGCATGCGCTGATTGACGGCCACGGCAACTGGGGGTCCCAGGACGATGATCCTCCGGCGGCGATGCGTTATACGGAAGCCCGGTTATCGTCCATCGCCATGGAAATGCTGCGCGATATCGAGAAGCGGACGGTAGTGTTCAAGGATAACTTCGATAATACGGCCAAGGAGCCGGTCGTTCTGCCTTCGCGCTTCCCCAATCTGCTGGTCAATGGGGTGAGCGGGATCTCCTCCGGTTTTGCCACGGAAATTCCGCCTCACAATTTACGCGAGGTGATCGACGCATGTATGGCGGTCATGGATGATCCGGACCTGACCCTGGAACAGTTGATGGAAATCGTGAAGGGACCGGATTTCCCGACCGGCGGAATCATTATGGGGGAAGACGGCATTCGCGAAGCCTATCGAACGGGCAAAGGGCGTATTCACCTGCGCGCCAAGACGGAGATTGAGGATTTGCGGGGCGGCAAGCAGCAGATCGTCATTACGGAAATTCCGTATCAGGTCGTGAAAGCCCGCCTGGTCACGGCCATGGAAAACATCCGGCTGGAGAAAAAGGTGGAAGGGATTGCGGAGGTACGGGACGAAAGCGGGCGCAACGGGCTTCGCATCGTTGTCGAGCTGCGGAAAGACGCGGACGCCCAAGGAATTCTGGCGTACTTGTTAAAGCGCACCGATCTCCAGGTGACCTATAACTTCAACATGGTGGCGATTGTCAACAAGACACCACAGCAGCTTGGCTTGAAGCAGATGCTTACTGCCTATATCGCTCACCAGAAGGAAGTCGTCACCTACCGGACGCAATATGATCTGGAGAAGGCGGAGGACCGCGCTCACGTAGTCGAAGGGCTGGTCAAAGCCCTGAATATTCTGGATGATGTCATTGCGACGATTAAAGCTTCCAAAAACCGCCAGGATGCCCAGAATAATTTAGTCGAGCAGTACGGCTTTACGGAAAGACAAGCGGATGCGATACTCACGTTGCAGCTGTACAGGCTGACTAATCTCGAAATTACGTCCCTGGAAAAAGAACTGAAGGAAGTCCGCAAGACGATCGACTATTTACAATCGATTCTGTCCAGCGAACGGAAGCTCTTTAAGGTTATCAAGGATGAGCTGACGGAAATCCGCGATCGCTACGGTATCGACAGACGCTCCGAAATCCAGGGCGAAATGGAAGAGATCAAGGTCAACCTGGAGGTCATGGTCCCGGCAGAGGATGTCTTCGTGGCGTTGTCCAATGAAGGCTACGTGAAACGGACCAGCAAGCTATCCTTTACCCGGTCCGGCGGCGATGTGGACAGCATAGGACTTAAGGAAGGGGATTTCCTCCGCTTCCTGCTCGATGTGAATACGATAGACAACTTGCTCATTTTTACCTCGAAGGGCCAGTATTACCTGCTCCCCGTCCATCAGGTCCCCGAGTACAAATGGAAGGAGAACGGGACGGCGATTGTCAACGTGATACCGATCGCCAAGGAGGACCGCATCGTTTCGGTCATTCCGGTCAAAGATTTCGAAGATCCGGAGCTGTCCGTCGTCTTCGTCACCCGTAAAGGCCAGGTTAAACGAACGGCACTGAAGGAATATTTCACGAACCGATCCAATGCGATTATCGCCTGCAAGGTTTCCGAGCAGGATGAGATCATTGCAGTCCAATTATCGGATAACCGCAAGGATTTACTTCTGGTTACGAAGAATGGAATGAGCATCCGCTTCATGGAGGATGAAATCAACAGCATGGGCCGGGCCGCTGGGGGCGTCCGGGGCATTCAACTGAAGGATGACGATGAAGTCGTTGCCGCCGAATGGGTCAAAGGGGAAGAAGGAGAAGTGCTGGTCGTAACCGATCTGGGGTACGGCAAGCGTTCCCTCCTATTGGATTATCCGTTGCAGGGCCGCGGCGGCCGCGGGGTATTCACCTTCGAATTCAAGGACGGCAAACGGGTCCGTTCCAACGGCTCCGTAATCGTGGGAGCCTTCGCGGTTAAAGAAGAATACGAACTAACCGTTATTCTCGATGACGGCGGGCGACACAGTTTCTCAACGGAGAAAGCTCCTATTGAGGAGCGCAAGTCAACGGGCAAGCTGCTTGTTCCGGCCTCCAAAGCCAATAAGCTGGAGTACATCGGGAAAAAAGCGACGATCGAGGAGACTCCGAAATAAAGGTTAGGGCTTCGCTAGGCGGTCTGTCCGGTACTTAAAACGACTTAAAACGCCTATCGCGGCAATTTATCGCTGAATGCAGGCCTTTCCGGACATCAAGGGTTGATCGGCCGACGGATTAATCATATCCGATGGATGGCGGATCGATTTTGTCAAGCAGATTCAGTGCAATTTCCAAAATGGCCCAAGCCGGCATCGGTTCATCGAACCGTTCCTGCCAGCTTGGGTCGTTGATTATTCCTTCCTTCAATGCGCGAATGATGATTTCCCGCTTTATTTGACTATCCATGTCGACTCCCCCTTTCTAATCCTTCAAATCCAGGGTGCGATTCTACAAAATCTGATCCTCGGGTCATCTGCCTATTTTATGTGTATGTTGAAGAGCGTCAAAAGGTACATTTTCACATCGATTAATGTCATAAAGTATTAAGCGGATTAAACTTTAAATCGACATTCGGTCAGTGCTATAATGAGGACAAACCAAGGAAACCGGAGGGAAGAATCGCATGTATACGAACGATTTCGCCAGACTGTGGTTTAAACTTTCCAAAGATCTTAAGAATCATATGGAAACCGGCTTGGCCCCAACGTTGACCGAAGGACAATTGAATGTACTGGAACTGCTGGAGGCTCACGAGAGAATGAAGCCCTCGGACTTCATTGCCTATCTGGAGACGACTCCGGCTGCTATAACGACATTGCTGGACAGAATGGAAAAGGGCGGCCTGATCGTCCGCGAACGGGATGATCATGACCGCCGAATCGTCTGGGTGAAGACAACGGACAGGGGAAGAGAGGAATGCGCGAGGGGAGTGCAAATCCGGGAGCAGTTCCTGCAATCGCATCTGGACCGGATCTCCGCCCATAATCAGCAGCTGCTGGTCTACTTGCTGGGCAAGGTCGCCAACGCTTCCTGAGCCTACTTCAGCTCCAGCTCCTCCCTCCACTCGGTCCATGGGTAAACCGTCGGTGGGCTGCAGGAGAACGTCATCCACTCCCGCTTGACCGGATGTTCGAAGGAAAGACTGGAGGACCACAGGGCAATTTGCTGTCCGGGCCGGTTCCGGCCGTGCCCGTAACGCTGATCGCCATATAAAGGGTGGCCTTCCGTCGACATTTGTACCCGAATCTGGTGGGAGCGTCCCGTGAGCAGATGAATCTCGACGAGACTCAGCAGCTCGGAAGGGCCTATAACCTTGTAGTCAAGAATGGCTTCCTTGGCCCCGGCTTTGGCTTTGGGTACGGAGGAGACGGTGTTCGTGCTGCTATCCTTAAGCAGGTAATGAACGAGCCGGCCCGCAGTCGGCTTGGGGGTTCCGTGGACAACGGCCAGATAGGTCTTGTCCAGCTTCCGGGTACGGACGGCATCGGCCAAGCGGGAAGCTGCCTTGGAGGTTTTGGCGAACACCATGACTCCGCCTACGGGACGGTCCAGACGGTGGACCAGACCGAGATAGACATTCCCTGGCTTTTGATAGCGGACTTTCAAATCTTCCTTAAGAACGGACAGCAGGTCCGGATCGTTCGATTCGTCCTGTTGAGACGGCATATTCACCGGCTTCACCACCACCAGGATGTGATTGTCCTCATACAGGACAGGAACCTCCATAGGAGGAAGACCGGCCTTCGTCATCGTCATAATTCCCATCGCCCCAATATTCCACAGGGCAGCACCAGCCCGCTTGCCGTAATCGGCAATCCGATTTCTCCGGTAGCAATCGTCCCCCCGTGCTTTCTCTGCAAGGCGAGCGTTAGTATATTGGCAAGCACCGAAGCGGAAATTCCTGTCGTATACGAATTGATCAGGAAGAACAGCGGCCGGTCGGACAGAATGCCGGTACACGATTCCACGAACGGATACAGGTCCTTCTCCAGCTTCCACATCTCCCCGTTCGGTCCCCTGCCGTAAGAGGGAGGGTCCATGATGATGGCGTCGTAACGGTTGCCGCGGCGGTGCTCGCGCTGGACAAACTTGAAGACATCATCGGTTATGTAACGGATAGGACGGTCCGCAAGGTTGGACAAGGCGGCGTTCTCCTTCGCCCACTGAACCATTCCTTTGGCCGCATCGACATGTACGACCTCCGCGCCGGCCGAAGCGCAAGCCAGGGTGGCGCCACCGGTATAGGCGAACAAATTCAGCACTTTGATCGGCCTTCCGGCTTGCCGGATCTTGTCCATCATCCAATCCCAGTTGGCGGCTTGTTCCGGAAACAGGCCGGTATGCTTAAAGCCGGTGGGCTTGATATAAAACTTCAAGCGGCCGTAGGAAATGCTCCAGCGCTCCGGGAGCTTGACCCGTTCCTTCCATTCACCGCCACCGCTCGAGCTGCGGTAATAACGGGCGCTAGCCTCTTTCCAAAGCCCGCTGTTGCTGTCCTCCGCCGGCCAAATGATCTGCGGGTCGGGGCGTCTCAGGACATAGCCTCCCCAGCGTTCCAGCTTCTCCCCGTCTCCGGTATCGATTAATTCAAATTGTTCCCATCGATCTGCAACGTACATTCGTTATGCCTCTTTTCAACTAAACTGGATTCAAGTGAATTTCCTTTCTATTCTACAACACCCGGGCCCGCATTATCCAGTTGGGACGGAGTTCCATCAAGCCGCTCTCCTGAAACGCGGGACGAATCGCTCTTATCACACCATACTCGTCCTTAGGATTAATGAAGCTGTCCGCCTTCGACAGGGATTACCTCCTGCCCGCAGGCGATGCTGGTCTGAACGGCTATTTCCAATGCCCGCACGATAACTTCCAGACTCATGCTCGGCCTGTCCGGGAATGCCGCAGCCTGTTTCGGGAGGTAAGGGATATGGATAAAGCCGCCGCGAGTGCCCGGATAACGGGTCGCCAGCAGGTGAGACAGCCCATAGAACAAATGGTTGCATACGAAAGTGCCTGCCGTTTGGGAAACGGAGGCCGGGATGCCTGCTTGCCGCAGGCGGCTTACGATGGTTTTGACGGGCAAAGTGGACCAATAGGCCGCCGGACCTCCAGCAATAATCGGGGTATCTATCGGACGGTTGCCTTCATTGTCCGGAATCGGCGCGTCATCGATGTTGATCGCTATCCGTTCGACGGTAATTCCGCTGCGCCCGCCGGCTTGACCTACGGCAATGACAATATCAGGCTGAAGGGCATCGATGGCCTTCTCGAGCACGTTCAGGCATTTGCCAAAGACGGTCGGCATTTCCAGAGCCTCCAGCCTGGCTCCTTCGACCGCTGCTCCCTGCAGCCGTTTGACGGCCTCCAGTGACGGGTTGACCGTTTCGCCGCCGAAAGGCTGGAAGCCTGTAAGCAGTACGGATTTCATGCTTGATCTCCTCCTGTCCCTGAAAGTATGGAAAGGGTGTAAACAGTGATTCGATTCTGTTGGGCAAAGAAGGTGCGGGATAGCCTTAAGCTTATAAACCGCCTTCCTGCTGCCGCTGTGGTGCGCGAATGGCAATTCCCGCGGCCAGCAGCGCTTCGCGGATGAGGCGGGAGGAGGCCAACGCTTCTTCGCCGTCTCCGTGAATGCAGACGGTCTGGACCTCCAGGCTGACCTCCTGCCCGTCCAACGAGCGGACCTTCCCCTCGATGGTCATCCGGACAGCCTGGTCCGCCGCTTGCTGCGGGTCGGTGAGGAGGGCGTGCGGGTGGGAGCGCGGAGTCAGCGTTCCGTCCGCCTGATAGGTCCGGTCGGCGAAAGCTTCGCTGACGGTCGCAAGCCCAAGCTTGCGGCCGGCGCGGATCAATTCCGATCCGGACAAGCCGAACAACAGCAGGGACGGATCTACCCGCCGCACGGCCTCCGCCACGGCTTCCGCAAGCGGAGCGCTCTGGGCCGCCATGTTATAGAGGGCGCCATGTGGCTTGACATGCTGCATGGTACCGCCCTCCGCATGCACGAAGGCCTGCAGGGCCCCGACCTGGTACACGGTCAGGTCGTAAGCTTCCTGGGGCGTGATCTCCATCCGCCGGCGTCCGAAGCCGGCCCGGTCCGGAAGCCCCGGATGGGCCCCGATGGCCGTCCCTGCCTCCAGCGCCAGACGGACGGTCTTGCGCATCGTGGACGGATCTCCGGCATGAAAGCCGCAGGCGATGTTCACGGAGGTGGCCAGCGGAATGAGGGCTTCGTCATTGCCGATCCGGTAGGCTCCGAAGCCTTCGCCCAAATCGCAGTTCAAGTCGATAGTATACAAGAATGAACCTCTCCTTCATTTTGCTTCAATTCAATGGACAGCGCGAGCTTCCGCCATTCCGCTTCCCTCTGCAGCAGGAGCGTCTCGGCCTCCGCGCGGGAGATTTGCCGGAAGGCGAGTGTGTCCCCCGGCTTCGCCTGCGCCAACACCGGAAGGTCGACCTCGGCAATCTGAGCCAGCTTCGGATAGCCGCCGGTGGTCTGCCTGTCGGCCATCAGAATGATCGGGCGGCCGTCCGGGGGAACTTGCACGGTGCCCGCCGTCACCGGCTCCGAGATGCTTTCCGCCGGCACGCTAAGTGCCAGCAGCGGCCCGTCCAAGCGGTAGCCCATCCGGTCGGAGCGGGAGGTGACGAGGAAGCGCGAGCAGCCGAACCGGGTTCGGCTGTCGGCGCTGAAGGCGTCATATTCCCGCCCGGGGACGTACCGCAGGACGGGGTCCTCGCGGTAGGGCGGCAGCGCCTCCCGGCGGATGAACCAGCCGGTAGCGGCGAAGGGCCGCCTGCCGCAAGCGGCGGCGAGGCGGGCGGCCAGCCTCCGTGCGCGGTCCCCGGCGGAGCCGAGCGGCAGCGTATCGCCGCGCTGCAGGGACCGGCCGTGCAGTCCGCCGATGCCGGCGCGCAGGTACAGGCCGCGGCCGCCAAGCACGCGGGAAGCCGCGATGCCGCCCGCCACGGCGAGGTACGCGCGGCAGCCGCTCCGGCAGCCGCCGAAGCGGAGCGTGCCGCCGCGTTTGACGTAGACGGGCCGCCAGGCCGGCACGGCATCGCCGTCGATGGAGGGGGACAAGTCCCCTCCGCAGATGGCGATGAGCGCATCGGTGTCGAACCGGAGGGCCGGGCCCGTCAACGTCATTTCCAGGGCGGCAGCGTCCTCCGCGTTGCCGACCAGCGCGTTGGCCGTCCGCAAGGCGAAGGCGTCCATGGCGCCGCCGACCGGAACGCCGTATTTCTGGAAGCCGGCCCGGCCTTTGTCCTGGACGGTCGTGAAAAGTCCGGGTTGCAGAACGTGCAAGCTCATGATCGACGTCTCTCCCATTGTTTGTATTCTGAGGCCGTAATCGGCTGAAAGCGGACCGTATCCCCGGCTTGAAGCCGCGTGGGCGGGGATTCCTCCGGGTTAAACAGGACAAGCGGAGAACGGCCGATCAGCCGCCAGCCGCCCGGAGTGGGGAGCGGATATATCCCCGTTTGAGTGCCGGCGATGCCTACCGAGCCCGCCGGGATCGCAGATCGAGGGGCAGACAAACGGGGAGCCGCAATTCGCTCCGACATTCCGCCCAAGTAAGGGAACCCGGGAGCAAAGCCGATCATATAGACACGGTAATCTCTGCCGGAGTGAATAGCGATTACATCCTCGGGAGTGAGCCCGTTCAGAATCGCAACGTATTCGAGATCGGGGCCGTACTCTTCCCCGTAGCAGACGGGAATGGTCACTACCCTGCGGTGAACCAGAGGTTCAGCTTCATGGCTCTCCGTTCGGGCAGCCGCTTCCCGGACCCATTCGCATACCGCCAAATACGGTGAAAGGACGTTTTGACCCGCGGATTGAACCGCTTGCTCAGGACAGGACACAGTATACGGGTCATAATAAACCGCGAGCGTGTTGAAAGCCGGGACGACCTCAATCAAGCCGGGAAAAGACCGGGCTTCCAGCTCCGCCGCCAAAGACAGGACCTGATGATGGATATCCGGGTCAATGCGGTCCCCCAGCTCCACGAGAACGGCGGATTCGCCAAGCGGGAAGATCCGGGGATAGGGGGATGGGAATAATTCGGGAGTCAATACGGTCCCTCCTTGCGTATATAATCCTAATATCTACCCTCTACGATACAACCTAACGGATCGTCCCGGCAACCCGTAATTCATGCGGGCTGGAAGGTAGGGGAGTGGTCATGGCGATGTTCGGGTTGCACCCCCCGTCGGACCCTCCGTTGTTTGTCACGTATGTTCTCGGATGGGGAAAAAAGACAAGCCTTCGTTTTTTCTATATGATTCGAACCTTTCTCTAGGCATTGGCATAGAATGCAAGGGAAAGTGACAAAGATCGGAGGCTGTAAATGATGAATGTGGATAGCCGGCAAACTGTTTACCAGGCGGATGCGGAACGCGTGGAAACGATCAAATCCATCCGCAGCAAGGTTCGGATGATCTGTGGGCAATGCATGCAAAGACCGGTTCGTGTCGAAATGATCGACGGGCATGTTTATGAAGGGACAATTGTCCATATGGACAACGGACATCTTTATTTAAGCGTCCCCCAATATCCTTCCATGCAGCGGTCATTCTGGAATCCGTATTACAACGCTTACGCATATAATAATGTCATCCTTCCGTTAGTCCTTTACGAATTGCTGGTCATTACCTTGTTGTCGTAATAATGGGAAATTGATTTGGGGAGCATGCGGGGAAAAATCGAAATTAAAGATACGGAGTATAGAAATAAAGCATTGTTCAATTTGAATGGCAAAAGAATTGTGATCTTCTATGCAACGGTGATTACGAAAAAAAACATTTTATTCCGGGTGGAGGGAGCCTATGAGAGGCTTCCATCTATCCGGTTTTTTGTTTTTTGCCCATTTGGTTTGCACGCGAGATATACAAAGAAGAATAAAAATCAATAAAAAAATCGCTCCTTTCATAAAAAGAAGCGACTTCGCTGCTCCAAAGAGCGATTGGATAACCCGAAGATTTTTAAGTGCCGGGCAGCCGTTGATTAAATACGAATGTCCAATTTATGGCCCAAATCCGGATGGATGCTTGTGGTTTCCATCATCTGTGAGATCGTTTGGCCCTGCTGCTCGGCCTGATCTTTGGACATGCTCAGCAGACGAATCCCGACGGATTGAGACAATGATGCCTGGCTGAGTACTATAGATAGGGCTGCTATATCCATGTAAACCCTCCTCGTTTTGGATTTCATAACTAATATCGGTCTTTTGGCGTTAAAAGTGAAATCACGGGGAAAAAAGAATCGAATGCTTTTGACTCAGGCCCAGTTATGTCGGGGCTCCGATTTTAATTGAGAGCATTCATGAAGGCTGGCGGACAAGAATAGATGAATTTACACAAAAAAACGTAATAAAAAATGATTAAATTTATATATTGCGTCATATAAATGATTAATGTATTATAATACTACAAATATGACGTCATATATTAAATTATAGTACTCATAATTAAGCTCTATCTGACAAATAGGTTTAGAGCGACAAAATGCTGGGAAGGGGAATGTGTGTGGAACATAATATGGGTTTAACGGAAAAGACGGCTGGCGTATTTCCTTTGGAACTCGGTACTATTTTATGTCGAAGCTGCGGCAGAATTATAGGAACGGTGCCTACAGAGGGTGTCCGAATGTTCTACACGGAATGCAATGAAGGAAATTGCAATCGGGTTGGAGGAGTCGAAGCGGATGAATAACAATAAATGGGTCTATCGTTTTCAGGAAGGCAGCAAGACAATGAAGGAACTGCTTGGCGGCAAAGGAGCTAATTTGGCGGAGATGACAGGCATCGGTCTTCCGGTGCCTCCCGGATTTACCATAACTACGGAGGCATGTCGTGCTTTTTATTTGGGGGGGGGTGCTCTTCCGGCAGACTTGATGGAGCAGGTCGTTTCTGCACTCCAAGCTGTGGAAACCGAAACCGGCCAACGATTTGGCGATCTTGAGAATCCGCTCCTGGTATCCGTCCGTTCAGGTTCGGTCGACTCGATGCCTGGAATGATGGATACGATTTTGAATCTCGGGCTTAACGATGATACGGTGAGAGGCTTGGCCGAGTCTACGGGGGATGAACGTTTCGCATACGATTGTTATCGCCGCCTTATCCAAATGTACGGAAATGTTGTGCTTGGAATACCTTTAGTTCATTTCGAAGAACGGTTGGATTTCATGAAAAGAGAGATGGGCTGTACCGAGGAAGGAGAAGTAACGGCAGAAGGCTGGCGAAGATTAATCGAAAATTACAAAACCCTCATTCAACAAGAAACTTCGGGGGCGTTCCCGCAGAACGTCATGGAACAGCTTGAGAAAGCGATTGAAGCGGTGTTCAGGTCGTGGAACAACTCCAGAGCGATTATTTACCGTAAAGCCCATCGGATACCGGATGAAGTAGGGACTGCGGTTAGTATCCAATCGATGGTTTTTGGGAATAAGGGGGATGATTGCGGAACCGGAGTCGTGTTCACCCGAAACCCGGCTACAGGGGATAAAATGCTTTTTGGCGAATATTTAACCAATGCACAAGGAGAGGATGTAGTTGCCGGAATCCGAACCCCGCTTCCTATACGCCGTATGGAACAACAAATGCCTGATTTATATCGTCAGCTTACAGAGCTGGCCGATAAATTGGAGCGACATTACAAAGATATGCAGGATATCGAATTTACGGTGGACAAGCAGAGGCTTTACATATTGCAGACCAGGGGAGGCAAAAGAACGCCGCAAGCCGCTATGAGAATTGCGGTACAAATGGTTGAGGAAAAGATCATCACTAAAGAAGAAGCATTGCTGCGAATTGACGAAACCCATCTTAACCAACTACTCCATCGGTCTTTCGATTCTTCCGCTGAATTAGATGTGATTGCTACAGGCCTTCCTGCTTCTCCAGGCGCCGCGTGTGGGCAAGTTGTCTTTGATCCAGACACCGCCGAGCAGTGGAAGAAGGAAGGCAAGTCCGTCATCCTTGTCCGCACGGAGACGACCCCGGAGGATATTCACGGGGTGATTGCGGCCGAAGGAGTGTTGACGAGCCGTGGAGGAATGACCAGCCATGCGGCGGTCGTGGCCCGCGGCATGGGGAAACCATGCGTATGCGGCTGCGAAGAGTTGAGCGTTGAGGACCGGGCGTTCAGAGCGGGTCAGCGTCTGATTCTTGAAGGAGATTGGATTTCGATCGACGGGGCGACCGGACAGGTCATTGCAGGGGCTATTCAGGTGAAGGAAGCGAAGCTTTCCTCCGAGCTTGAACAGATTTTACATTGGGCGGACGAGGTGCGCAAGCTTCGTATAATGGCGAATGCGGATAATCCGGACGATGCCCGCAAAGCCGGAATGTTTGGTGCAGAAGGCATCGGGCTGTGCCGGACTGAGCATATGTTCTTCGGGGCAGACCGCCTTCCGGTTGTCCGCAGAATGATTCTGGCAGAGAGCAGGGAAGAACGGATGAAGTGGCTTGCCCAATTGCTGCCAATGCAGGAGGAGGACTTCGCGGGTCTCTTTCGCGCGATGGGCGGTAAGCCTGTAACCATCCGTCTACTCGATCCGCCGATGCATGAATTTCTTCCTAATTTGGAAGAACTGCAGCAGCAATATTACAGGGCATTAGAACATGCCGATCAAGCGAATCTGGTTGAATTAGAGCAGTTGATCCGCAAAGTACGTTCGCTTCATGAAACAAACCCGATGCTGGGTCAGCGCGGCTGTCGCCTCGGAATCGTGTTCCCGGAAATTTACGAGATGCAGGTTGAAGCGATATTCCGTGCCTCGGCAGCATGTTTGTCGGAAGGGATTAAAGTCGCTCCCGAAATTATGATCCCACTTGTTGGCCATCCCCAGGAAATAAGGCATATGCGTCAGGTAGTGGACCTTGTGGCGGAACGGGTCCTTGGCAGGGAACAGAACGCCATACATTATAAAGTCGGAACGATGATCGAGGTTCCTCGCGCTGCATTAACTGCTGACCAGATCGCCGAGCATGCAGACTTTTTCTCCTTTGGGACAAACGATTTAACTCAAATGACGTTTGGATATAGTCGTGATGATGCCGAAGGAAAGTTTTTAAACCATTATCTTGAGCAAAAGCTGCTTCCGCATAATCCGTTTCAAGTTCTTGATCGGGAAGGTGTCGGGCAACTGATCGAATGGGCACTGGCAAAAGGCAAAACGGCAAACCCCCTATTAAAAACAGGAGCTTGTGGGGAGCACGCCGGTGATCGCTCTTCAATTATGTTTTTCCATGCCGCCGGCCTGGATTATATCAGTTGCTCACCGTATCGTGTTCCGTTAGCTCGGATAGCTGCAGCCCAAGCGCAGTTGCTGATAGAGAACGTGCGGTAAAAATATAAATATATTCAAATCGAAGGGGCTGTCCCAAAAAAGCTTCCTCGCTACTCTGGGTGGGGTAAATAGACAGCGATTTTATATGGAGAGGCGGGCATGATAAGCTGGTTAGCAACGCGAATTCCTTACCCTTCGCGGCTTTCGCGAGTACTCATGCCCGCAGAGGCTCCATGTCAAATCGCTCTATTATGCCTCTCAAACGTAGTTTTTCCCATGTAGTATAGCGAAGAGCCAAAAATGTTCGCATAAAACGGGAAAATCCCAAAAATGAAGGCAAAAAGGACCTCAAATCCCACTCTGAGTGGGAACGGGGTCCTTTTTATCAGAGAATTTAACTCTAGGTGGGGCTTGAAAAATCATAGATCGACTTATAAGAGAACCCCTTCTTTGGCTGTTATCCCAATAACTCAGGATTGGTTTACCTACTCCGATGCCTAAACGTATTTTGTTCCTAATGAAACCCTGGTTATTTATTTAAACTGTTAAAAGAACTATTTTCCCTGGACAATGAACCTGCGATGTTCCATATAAATAATCCGCGCGATCTTTTGCCCGGCCATATCCTGTGGTTTTGCCGATATTTCTAAGACAATATCTCTATTCTTAGCCCCTTTGACTGTTATCCCTTTCGCTCAGAAGAAAATATACGGCGCGACGTTCTGTTAGATAGTAACCATCAACCAACCCAACGACCCCAACGACCCCAACTAACCAAACTAACCAAACTAACCCAACTAACCAAACTAACCCAACTAACCAAACTAACCCAACTAACCCAACTAACCAAACTAACCCAACTAACCAAACTAACCAAACTAACCAAACTAACCCAACTAACCAAACTAACCAAACTAACCAAACTAACCCAACCATTGCAACTTTGGCATTTCGTCAGAAATATCCCAAGATCAAATGTGCAACATTAATAAAAGAATAAATTTACATACTTATGAAAACTAACTATATCCCCCTGACCACACATAAAAGCTCTGAATGCACATCAACCCCTGACTACACATAAAAGCTCTGAGCGCACATAAAAACCTGATCACACATAAAACTCTGAATGCACATAAACCAATCCCACCCCTGTGATCAAACCGAGTTATGGGGGATAGGATACTCTCTTTTCGATGTTTATGGCCTTTCCATCGATGTCCTTAAACAAGCACGGGCGAGATGATCAAAAATTGGGACTTTCTGCAATTGTAAATTCAGACGAAAACAGAATTCATCTAGGTAATGCTGTAAATATTTCGGTCCGATCCCGTTAAATACTCGATTGGTCCACGCTCTCGCTTTTCGCAAATAATTCCGCAGGGAAGGAACGCGTTGATAATGGTAGCGTCTCGTCTCGATATCCACATCGAGTGCATCCGGGCTGACATGCTCCTTGATGAAGTGCTCGCCCGCAGACCGATAGATTCTGCCATCCTCCATATCTTCCGGACGAACGGTTTTGATTTTGACCTGCTGAGGTACAGCTCCTTTGTCCAAGGAAGCAACGAC